>JAZDMK010000157.1:0-5002 GCA_043800975.1 Bacteroidota bacterium
AAAACATTCTGCCGATGAAGAAAAACGCTAGAGGGCGGGGCATACCCCGTCCTTTTTTTGTGCGCTTCCGGCCGGATTCCCAATCGCAGCCCTGAGCAGCGAATTTGTAGTTCTGAGCTACTATATCGTACCTTTTTGCTACGAATTCGTACCTCGGAGCTACGATGTCGCAGCTTTTTGCTGCTAATTTGTACCTTGGAGCTATGATGTCACATCTGTTTGCTCATAATTTGTACTTCGGAGCTGCGTTATCACAGCTGTTTGCTATTAATTCGTACCCCGGAGCTACTATATCGTACCTAATTGCTACTAATTCGCACCCCTGAGGTGCGAATAGATAGATTCAAAAAAAATAAAACGAATGTATGAATCAGAATTTAGAAATGGATTCCTTAATCTCCTCACTATTCAAATAAAATTTCTTCAGATAATCCCTGTATGCCTGCGGCGCCAGCGGGCTGCTATCAATGAATTCCGTGTAAGCCAGTAGTTGTTTTCCAAAACCGTGTTCAATGGTTCCCATATCTGTTTTTCGTTCATAGCTGCGGCGGGAGGATGGAAAGAGATAGGCAATAGCCAGCCCCAGCAAGTTGAAAATACTGCGTTGTGTATAATCAGCAATATGTACGAGTTCGTGCGCCAGTATGCCAACACGCGCTTCCGAGGGGACATCATGCAGTTTAATTCCGATTTTTTTTCCACCCTGATGATTGTAGTAAACAAGATAGGTGCGTTTGCGCTTGCACTTGAAAACACTTCCCGTCGTGATGGTCGCCATCATAGTGGCATTCATTTTTTTGTAACGGAATTCAATTATTATGTCTTTCAGTTCGGGAAAATGCATCATTGCTTCATCAATGGTAATGCGCATTTCCTCTGCATTGATTCCGTCAGCTATCCGCAATTTATATCCCTTTTCCATCGATTCTCCTGAACAATTTATTAGTTTTTTATCATCATTTTTATATGTCACGAAAAAGTAAAAGCTACTAAAAATTTCTAACCGCTAAGTACGCAAAGAAAATAATCCGCGAAGAACGCTAAGCTGGTTAACCTGAATAGTAAGTACTTTGCGCTCTTTGCAAAAACTTTGTATTCTCTTTGCGGTTAAAGAATTAATGCTTTGACTTTTTGAAATCCAACTCCGTAAAATCAAAATCAGGATTCGGAACATCAATCAGCATGCTCTTCACTTTCGCTTCTGCATCCAGCGTAAACGTTACTTTTCCAGGTGGGAGAGAAGGAAACTTTTCAAAACTGATGCTGAATGTATCATAGTGCCAGTGATTCAGTTTGCCAACAAAATCAGGTGCTGGATCAAGTTGTAGCTGCATGTTTTCACCTTCCATTTTAATAGTAGCTGTGCCGTATAGCTCACATTTGTAGGTGCCGCAATATTCTTTCAAATCAAGTGATGGCTTTGTATTTTTAATTCTGTTTTTTTCTTCCTGCTCGCGTGTGGTTTTATCCACATCTTTACTTTTATTGTCGCGTTCAAGGAATGTCTGACTCCAGTCGTAATTGGTTCCTTTCAGGTAAGCATCCAGAATGTAATATACACAAGGGTAGAAGAGCGTTGAGTTTGCATTTGTCAGAATCACAAAGCCCATGTTGATTTCAGGAACAACGCATGTATACGAAATCATTCCATCGTATCCGCCACTGTGGCTGATTATTCTTTTTCCCATATAATCCATCAAACCCCAACCCAGTCCATAACCCTTGAAGTGTGTGCTGGGCCACATGGCTTCCGAAATATTCGATACTTTCTGATTGGTGTGCATGCTCCACATTTGGCGCGCATTGTATTCGCTGAAATATTGTTTGCCATCATGTTTTCCGCGCTTGATTTGTAAGCGTAACCATTTCGACATGTCATTCACTGAAGAAATAACAGCGCCTGCAGGAGCCACGTTATCCCAGTTCAGCCAGGGAATCGTAATCATTTTTCCATCCACTTCGGTGTGGCACGAAGCTACGTTTTCCATTTTAGGAAGCGCATTAGTTGTGGTAACCGTACGGTTCATCCCCAGTGGCGTGAAGAATTTTTCTTTCATATATTCATCCCACGATTTTCCGCTAACCTTCGCAACAATTTCTCCGGCTGCGATAAACATGATGTTGGAATATCCGTAGGTTGTGCGGAAGCTATAGGCAGGCTTCAGATACTTTGCCCTGCGCACCACTTCTTCGCGCGAATATTTTGTACCGTACCAAAGAAGATCCCCGCTGAAAGTAGTCAGTCCGCTGCGGTGGCAAAGCAGATCACGAATGGTCATTTCATGCGTAACATAAGGATCATACAATTCGAAGTAGGGGAGATATTTTGTAACGGGATCATCCCAGTTGATTTTTTTATCATCGATCAGCGTGGCCAATGCAGCTGCAGTCATCGGTTTTGTGTTGGAAGCAATCGCAAAAAGTGTGTTTGCATCCACCGTGCCGCCCTTCGCAACATCGCGCACGCCGTAGCCTTTCGCAAATACAAGCGAGTCATCTTTCACAATGCCAATGGCCATGCCCGGCACGTTCCAGTCTTTTAATGCCTTGGCAAAAGTAGCATCCAGCTTTTTTAAATCCGGTTTTATTGCATCCTGTGCAAAGGCTGCATTCAGCGCCAGCGCTGCGGTGAAGAGAAGGAGAAGTTTTTTCATTGTCTTAATTATTTTACCACAGATTACACGAATTTTCACAGATTGCTCACAAATGTTTTTAAATTTAATCTGTGGAAATCTGTGTGCATCTGTGGTGAATTTTTATTTGTTTAGCTTTTTTGGAATGTCAAATATAGTAAGTTCTGATAATTTATGTTTTTTTGGCGCCCGCTGCAAAAAAAAATGCTGCAATGCCGCTTCGCTCTCGCTCACACTCTCACTCTGATTTGCGTCGCCGGGCTGTCCGCTATAGCCACAGGTATTTTCTAATGAATTGAAAAGAATAAAATCATAACCGAACGAAGTGAGTTCATGAGAATTCAAATTAAAATTGATAAATATGTTCGAATAAATCCAACATCATAATTCATAAATCAGTTAGCCTGTGGGCTGCCGCTTCCATCCCGTGGCGCAGATTAATGATCAGGGTTTGTTTTGGATCTCTTATTAAAAGCTCTACAATCCGGTTTGTAAAACATTGAATCCTGTTTCACTAATAATCCCGTTTGATCATAATAATTGAAAATCCCAATAGGAAACCCTTTATTAAAAACTCCTCTTGTTTTGATATTCCCATTTTCATAATGCTCTAAACATAAACCGCTTTTTGCACAGTCAATTAAAGTATACTCCTCCTTAATTTTCCCATTATTATAAAACTTGATATAATAGCCGTCTTGACAGGCAACAGTGATAATAGTATCTTTATTATTATTGAATGGAAGTTGAATAGTTACTTCTTCTGTTCCAAATTTGTTAAACATATAAAGTATATCTCGAACAGATCCATCAGGATAGTACGTGATTTGCAAATCTTTGTCGAGTCCATTTTTATCTAAATAACCCTCAATTGTTTTTATTCCCAAAAAATTATACGAGATGTATCTAAAATTGTAATCATAAATGTAATACTCCTCATATCTGCTACTATCATAAGTTGTAACAACTTTGTATTGACATCTTGTACTGTCCAGATAAATAGTATCCTTCTTTTCTCCTATAGGATTTCCAAAAGATGTGGTGTTGAATTTCTTTTCAACAAGATGAGACAAAAGAAAAATCGAAACCGCGAAAATTACTGGCGCAAGTATTTTAATGTTGGATAATTTCATCTTGTGATTTTATGAAATAACGGTCGTTTCTACGTTTGTATTATTTGAATTGTACTTCAAAAATCGCAAATCATTAATCCTTGTTCCTTGTTCAATCACTTCTTCAAATAAGTATCAAGCCATCCAAAAAACTCCCGCTGCCAGAGCACGCTATTCTGAGGCTTCAGCACGAAATGCGATTCTTCAGGAAAGAATAAAAACTTGCTCGGTATGTCACGCAGTTGGGCTGCATTAAAGGCTTCCATGCTTTGTGTGTATGGAATACGAAAATCATTTCCACCCGAAATAATCAGTATAGGTGTATCCCATTTATCAACCGAAAGGTGAGGGGAGTAGTCGTAGCTTTTGGGTTTGGGACTCTGCCAGTAAGGGCCGCCCCAATCGTGATTCACAAAAAAGAATTCTTCCGTTGCACCATACTGACTTTCGAAATTATAAATACCGCAATGCGAAATAAACGCTTTGAAACGTTTATCGTGATGACCTGCTAACCAAAAAACAGAATAGCCGCCATAGCTCGGCCCCACACAGCCTATGCGATCTTTGTCAACGAAGGGAAGCTTGGCAATTGAATCGGTTGCGGTTAAATAATCTTTCATATTTTGTCCGCCATAGTCCAGTGCAATCTGATCGTTCCACTCCTGACCAAAGGTAGGAAGTCCGCGCCGGTTGGGTGCAATTACAATGTAATCATTCGCAGCCATCATCTGAAAGTTCCAGCGGTAACTGAAAAACTGCGAAACGGCACTCTGCGGTCCGCCTTGGCAGAAAAGGATTGCAGGGTATTTTTTTGTTTTGTCGAAGAAAGGAGGATAGATAACCCAAACCAGCATTTTCTTTCCGTCTGTGGTTGTAACCCAGCGTTCCTCTACCTTTGCGAGTGTGGTTTTATCTAAAATATCTTTGTTTGTGAAAGTGAGCTGCGTTTCTTTTCCGCTTTTTAAATCAATGGAAAAAATTTCAGTTGGCAACGACATCGACATCTTTGCAGCAATCATTGTATTGCCATTAATACAAAGTTCTGTGTAATCATGAATTCCCGTTGTTATTTTGCGTGTTGCTTTAGTAGAAATATCAATTGAATACAGTTGATACGTTGCATTTATTCCGCTGATAAAATAAATCAGTTTGCCATCGTTGCTCCATTTAAAGCTGGAAGAATTCTGGTCAAAATCTTTACTCAGATCGGTTGCTGTTTTTGTTTTGAAATCATACAGCATGATTCTTTTCTTGTCA
>JAZDMK010000164.1:0-21123 GCA_043800975.1 Bacteroidota bacterium
TGCGCGAACATAAAATGAAAGCCCGCTTTGCACGCGGCGGAAGTAATAAATATTTAGTACAGATGCTGGAAGAAGGACTGACCGATTATATTCTCGATGGTCAGACTTTCGATCTGGAGGGCGTGCGCTCGATGCGTGAAAATCCAGGACATGTGAATACAAGTCCGTTCACCAGCTACAATTATCATGGCAAAGGAAATTTTGCACAGCTTGTTGATGTAGTCATTCTGGGTGCAACAGAAGTAGATGTGAATTTTAACGCCAATGTTGTTACGCATTCTGATGGTGTATTGCTACATGGTATTGGTGGCTGGCAGAACTGCATTTTCTCGGGTTGCACCATTCTCCCCATTCCTCTGTTCCGCGACCGCATTCCTGTAATTCTGGATGATGTAACTACAGTGTGCGGCCCGGGCGAATTGATCGATGTAATCGTGACTGAACGTGGTATTGCCATTAATCCGTTAAGAAAAGACCTGATCAAAAAAATGAAAGGATCATCGCTTCCTATTCGTACCATTCAGGATTTGAAAGCAGAGGCGGAAGCCATCTGTGGCGGAAAGCCCGACAAACCTGAGTTTGACGATGAAGTGGTGGCCATCGTCAAGTGGGTTGACGGAACGGTGATTGATGCCGTTAGGAAACTCAAAAAATAAATGAAGGCCCCGCAGATGCGGGGTTTTTTGTTGAAAGACTTTTTTAAATATTGATTTAAGTTAAATATGTAACTTTGCAACTCATGAATCTCCTTTCTAAAATCGGTAATACGCCTTTGGTTTCTGTTCCGCATACGGAAGTAAATCTTCTTGCAAAGCTTGAATTTTATAATCCTTCGGGTTCTGTGAAAGCGCGCGCTGCATTAGCCATGATTGAAGATGGAGAGGCGCGGGGTATGCTTTCATCAAAAACTAAAATCATTGAACCCACAAGCGGTAATACAGGAATTGCGCTGGCCATGGTGTGTGCAATCAAAGGATATCATATCACACTGGTGATGCCCGAATCGATGAGCATGGAACGAAAAAAGATGATGCAGGTTTACGGAGCAGAATTAGTTCTGACGCCCGCTGCATTTGGAATGAAAGGTGCCGTGGATAAAGCCAGAGAGATGATAAATGAAATTCCGGATGCATGGATGCCGATGCAGTTTGACAATCCGGCCAATCCCGAAATGCATTTTAAAACAACGGGACCTGAAATCTGGAAAGATACAAAGGGTGTGATTGATTTTTTTGTAGCCGGAGTTGGAACCGGAGGAACAATCAGTGGTGCCGGAAAATTTTTAAAAAGTAAAAATTCCACTATTAAAAATATTGCCGTAGAACCTGCTGAATCTGCTGTGCTTTCTGGAAAAGCTGCCGGTAAACATGGAATTCAGGGATTGGGTGCCGGATTTATTCCGGGTGTGTTTGATAAAAATGTGATAGACGAAATTATTTGTGTGGCTACCGATGATGCGATGAAGCACGCAAGAAAACTTTGTAAAAAACATGGAATTTTTTGCGGCATTTCATCCGGTGCAAATTATGCAGCTGCATTAACTGTTGCTGCAAGACCTGAAAACAAAGGAAAAACAATTGTGTTCATTGTGCCCGATACCGGTGAACGATATCTGAGTACCGATTTATTTAAAGAAGAAAACGTATGAGTCCGAAAGAAACAAAAGCAGTTTTTGATGAGATCATTCAAAAGCTGAACAGCGGTGATGAACTGAATATTCTGCGTCATGCCACAACGCATGATGCGCCCATGCCCTCAGTGCGTGAACTGGAGCTGATGATGGAACGTTTGCAGGAAGTTTTGTTTCCCGGTTATTTCGGGCATACCGACGTTCATCCCGGTGCAATGGATTATCACATTGGTGCAAGCCTGGATGAAGCCAGCCGCATACTGACGGAACAGATTCGCCGCGGATTGTGCTTCCCCTGCGATGAAAATAAAAATGAAAAATGCTCGAAGTGTTCAGGGGATGCTTCTGTGATTGCCATGAAATTTCTGCAGCGCATTCCGGAGATACGAAAGAAATTATCTACAGATGTAGTGGCTGCATTTACGGGTGATCCCGCTGCCAAGAGTTATGGTGAAGCGATCTTCTGTTATCCCAGTGTTACTGCATTGACACACCACCGCATTGCGCACGAATTATTGCTGATGGGTGTTCCTCTGATCCCACGCATCATTTCTGAAATGGCGCATGCCCGCACCGGTATTGAAATTCATCCGGGAGCTGAAATTGGCGAATACTTTTTTATTGATCACGGAACAGGTGTGGTAATCGGAGAGACTACCATTATCGGGAAAAATGTACGCTTGTATCAGGGCGTAACCTTAGGTGCAAAAAGTTTCCCATTGGATGAAAACGGCAAACCCATTAAAGGAATCCCGCGCCATCCCATTGTGGAGGATGATGTGATTATTTATTCAAATGCAACGGTTTTGGGAAGAATTACAATTGGTAAAGGATCTGTGATCGGCGGGAATATTTGGGTGACGGAAGATGTGCCTGCTGAATCTAAAGTGTTGCAGAAGTAATTACTCAAATAACTAATAACCCAATAACTTATTCGTGTATGTGTCGGTTGATTATAAAGCAGTATTAAAGAGAAATTTGTTTATTCAATAACAAATTTACCTGACACGATTATTCGATTTTCTGAAATTAATTGAAAAAAATACAATCCATTTTTCAGATTCAATCTTTCAATTTTAACTTGGTTTGTTCTGATATTTTCAATTATTCTTATAAGCCTGCCTTGAGCATCAAATAATGTTAATGTGTTGTCTGATTTTTTTTGATTATTAAAAGTTAAAGTACAAAAATCGTGAAAGGGATTAGGGAAGAGATTAAAACTCGATAATTGATGGAAATCTATCAATCCATTTTCTTTTCGAGATAGTTTTGCAACAAAAATATCACAACCACCAGTACTTGTTAAAGTAGTATTTCCAAAGGTGCTCGAATTTTGAAAAATTCCTGTGATATAAGCATTATTGGAAGTGTCAATACTAATACTATTGCCTACGCAATATGCTGAAGATGATGATCCGTATGTTTGAATTGCACCTAGTGGATTTCCATTATTATCATACGAAGCAATAAATAAATCGATGCCTGGAGTAATCAAAATATTTGAGTTGAAAATAGCAGTATCTCTAAATAGCCCTGTAATAAGTATCTCTCCGTCATGATTTAATTCTAATCCATATCCACAAACATCGGAAGTTCCCCCTGCATGCTTAGCCCAAATAATACTTCCACTCGTATTCATTTTTAAAATATATGTGTCAGAAAAACCGTAGCTGAAAAGGTTTATTGTATCAAATATTGCACTTTCATAAAAAACACCTGTTGAGTATATATTGCCTAAATTATCAGAAACAATATCATAACCAACGTCTAGATAACTATTATTTGGGCCTCCCATTTTTTTCGCCCATTGAAAATTTCCATTAAAATCAAACTTTGCAATAAAAGCATCTCCTTTACCTATTGCAATTAATGAGTCAGAAGTAAAAAAAATTGAGTCCGAGAAACTCCCTGTAGCAAATAAATTCCCAAAGTTATCAACAGTAATTTTGTTGCAATAGGTATCTGGGTTTGTCGAATTTTCGCTAATCTTTTTTAACCATAAAGTGTTTCCAGCGGTATCAAATTTTGCAATGAAAATTCCTCTGCCAATTAAAGAAATACTATCAAATTTGATGGTGTCTCTATAGAAGCCAGTGGTATAAACATTGCCCCACCTGTCGTTTGTAATTCCTAATCCAAAACTGCCATTTGTTTCGTAGATACTAGAATATTTAACCCATTTGAAACTGCCACTAGTATCGTATTTGGCAATAAAAGCGCTAATACTTGTTTCAGAAGTGAAAATTGTATCATTTTCAAAAACTACTACGCCCTGAAGATAACCAGTTATATAAACATTTCCTGTATTATCAATGCTAACTCCAAAACTTTCATCATCTCCTGAACCCCTAGCTTGTCTTGCCCAAATTACGTTTCCGTGCGAATCATATTTTGCAAGATAGACATCGCTGTCATAAGAAGATGTTAATATGTAAGACCCAAATATCATAGTGTATTGAAACTTTCCGGTTGCATAACTGTAACCATTCACATCTGTTACAATATCATATCCATGGTCGTCTCCGTTAATATTTGTTCCAATAGGTTGTTTCGCCCATTGCCAAGTTTGAGAAAAAGTTTGAGTTGGAAAGAGTAATAATAAAACGAAAATTAATTTGTTCATTATTTTTTGATTGCTAAATAAACTAGTTTTATGGTGTGAATTTAGTTATCTTAATTTCTCAAAAATAACAAATAAAATTCAATAAATTTAATGTAGGCAGAATAATCTCATTTCACATCAATACAAAACTTCGCCACCAGCCGTTTCGCTTCCGCATGGCCCAAGCCGGCAGCCAGTTTCAGATCGGGGCAGGAGCCTTCGGGATCTTTTGAAAGTTCTTTGCAGGTGGCTCTGTAATAATAGGCATCGGCAGTAGGTTTTGTTTTAATTACAATATCAAGATCAGCAATTGACTCTTTGTATTTTTTTAAATTGAAATAAGCAATGCCTCTTTTTTCCTGTGCTTCCATATTCTTAGGATTCAGCTCCAGGGCCTTGTTGTAATCGGTCATGCTGGCCTGCCATTTATTCTGTACAAAAGCCAGATTGCCGCGTTTCATGTATCCCAGATCGCGCCCGGGATCATTGGTAACCAGCTTTGAATAATCTTTTCCGGCAGCGCTGTAATTTTTTGCTTCCACATAGCAATCGCCTCGAAGAATAATGAATTGCTCGTCTTTCGATTTGAACACATCAATCACTTTTGAAAAATCTGCAGCGGCTTCTGCATATTTTTTCAAATCCTTATTAGCAAAAGCACGATCGGTATAGATTTCAATGTTATTGATTTTATATTCAACTGCTTTAGAGAAATCGGCAAGGGCTTCCACTTTTTTGTTTGCTTTCGTGTATGCTTTGCCACGATGGTGATACGCAAGTCCGTAATCGGCTTTTGTTTTTATTGCCGTTGTAAAATCATTCAGCGCTTCGGCGTTTTTTTGTTGCGCCATATACGCATCACCCCGCAGCAGATAGACTTCAGCGCTCGGGCTTTTCAGACCAATGGCTTTGTTGCAGTCGCTGATTACATCCTCATACTTTTTTAAAGAAAGATTAACCAAAGCTCTTTTAATATATGCTTCTGCATAATCAACGCGGTTTGTAATGATGTAATTAAAATCATCGAGCGCTTCTTTGTTTTTACCCATATCAAAATACAGCAGGCCGCGGTTCAGGTATGCCTGATAATAAATTTTGTTGACTTCAATCGCCTTTGTATAATCCGCTAGCGCAAGATCTTTCTTCCCGAGTTTTAACTGACAATTACCACGTTCGAGGTAAGCATCAAAAAAATAAGGTGCTTTGGCAACGGCAGCGGTGTAATCCAGCATAGCGCCTTTGCAGTCGCCGGCTTGTGCTTTGGCAAGGCCTGCATCCAGTTGAGCATTAGCTTTTCGGTTTTGTTCCGTGATTTCTGCCTGGGTGGGCTCCTTTTTGTTTTTGGGCTTTGTCTGACAAAAGACAGAAAGTGAAACAAAAAGAAAAAAAATGAAAATTGAAACTCGCTTCATACACTTCAACGTTGAAGAACAAAGATAACGAAATTCGCGCTTCTTCTGAGATGAGATTATTTAAGCCGGAACACGCGAATAGAACCCTTTTCAATAATCATTGAATCAAGCATAGCCATATTATTAAGGCAGTTTTCAATTGAGCGGGAATCAGAGTAAAGGTATTTCGCACCTTTGGTAACCATGTCCTTAATTTCACTTCCAATTATCCAATTATCGTAAAATACCCACCCTTTTTTGTGAATGTAGTAAAAGAAGATCGAATGGGATACGTCATTTCCAACAATACACAATGCATTGTCAGGAACTGCATTGCGAAGTTCTTCTTTATAAATAAGTAGATCCTTATTAAATCCTGGAGAATCGGGTTTCCATCTGTCTATCATACGCAGGTATGTAAATAATGGAAGAATAAGAAGCAGAAAGAGGGTAAGGTATTTTAGACCCTTTTTCCCGGATGAATACATTTGGTATGCTCCGAAACTCACAATAATAAAAAGAATCGGAAGAAAAGGAAAAAGGTAGTAATCATGAACCCGCGCGATCATGTTGGCTTCAAAGAAATAATATGCCAGTGCGGAGATGCCCCAGATCAGGAAGACAGGAAATAATTGATTGTTCTGTTTTTTATTCCGAAAAATATAAATGATGCCGGCGATAAAGAAAATGACGGATCCATAATTCAACAAAAGCTCCGGCAATGTAGAGATCAAAGTATGTCGCCAGAAATCCAGCAGTGTGGAAAAGGGCAGTGTGTTGTCAGCCATTCCTGCGGTGATCCCGTTCCCATGCCAGTGGGGAATAGCATTAATATACCAGATCGCCGGGAAAATGATGAAAGAGAAGAAGAAAAGAAAGGGAATTAAAAGTTTTTTGACATTTTTTTTTCTTATCAGAAGGATTATCAGGTATGCTGCGGGTATGCTGTAGTACAGAATGAACGGCAGTTTGCACAGGGCCGTAAGACTGAACAGTATTCCGGCAGCAATCAATAGCTTCGTTTTCTTTGATTGATGCCACTGAAAAAATAACAGTACAGCCCAAATGGAAAAACAAAGCGCAAGGTTGTCGGGCATTGGATTGACCGTATAATAAAAGAAGCTGGGCGAAAAGCAGAGTGCCCAGGCTGCAATCATTCCGATAATTTCATTTTTAAAAAGCGTTTTCATCAGGCGAAAGATGCCGAAGAGCGAAAACAATCCGATAATGAAAACGAAGATCCGGCTGAGAATCAGGTGGGGTCCGAAAACTTTGTACAGGCAGGCAATCAGCCATTGCATGAGCGGAAACTCCATCCGGAAAATCCCGTCCCCATTGCCGCGGTCATTTATTCTCGGGTTCAGGATATTCATGTCTTCCTCATAAAAATTCTGAATGGTGGACTGAGTATACGTCTGCCTCCATGAGTGAAAACTGATCAGTTCTTTCGGGAACTGTTTAAAATGCATGAAAGTACTGACGACTATGATCAGCAAAAAAAATATAAAAATCCGGCTGCGCTTCATACCGTAAAAGTATGAAAAAAGGGACTAAAAACGAGTTTGTGATTTTTTTTAAGACAGTAAAAAAAAGATTTTGCGGATTCATTTTCTGTTGTATTTTTGACGCATCATAAACCAAGAAAAAAAATAAGACTCATATGGCAAAAAAAACTATTGTAGCGATGCCCGGCGACGGAATCGGTAAAACTGTGCTGGAAGAAGCGATCCGCGTATTGGATGCTGCTGGCTTCGAAGCGAATTATGTCAATGGCGACATTGGCTGGGAATTCTGGTGTAAGGAAGGAAATCCGCTTCCTGACCGTACAATTAAATTACTGGAGGAACACAAAGTTGGACTATTTGGTGCCATCACTTCCAAACCCAAAGACAAGGCTACAGCTGAACTGGCTCCTGAACTTCAGGGAAAAGGCTATAATTATTACAGCCCGATTGTAACCATGCGTCAGAAATTTGGTCTCGACATTTGCATGCGTCCATGCATTACGTTTAAAGGGAACCCTTTGAATTTTGTACGACGTGCAGCAAACGGTGGTGTTGATGAACCTATTGTTGACACTATGGTTTTCCGTCAGAATACGGAAGGTTTGTATGGCGGTGTTGAATGGACCTGCCCTCCTGATAATGTGTATGACGCGTTAATGTCGCACCCTCGTTTTAAACCGAATTTCGAATGGTGCCCACGCGAAGAGCTGGCTGTTTCCACTCGTATTACCACAAAAAAATTCTGCACACGTATCATTAAAGCTGCTTTTGAATATGCCAAGAAACGTGGTTTCGATAAGGTAACGGTATGTGAAAAACCCAATGTAATTCGTGAAACATCAGGAATGATGCTGAAGATCGCACAGGATATGAGCAAGAATGAATATCCTAACATTTGGGTAGAAGATGTAAATATCGATGCGATGATGATGTGGCTGACAAAGAATCCTGAAAATTATCATGTGATCGTTTCTGAAAATATGTTCGGTGATATCGTATCGGATGCATTTGCAGGACTGATTGGTGGTCTTGGCTTTGCTACTTCGGCGCAGTATAACCCTGATTCAGGCGTTGCAGTGTTTGAACCCACGCATGGCTCAGCACCTAAGTATGCAGATTATCCTGTATCCATTGTGAATCCTCTTGCGATGGTTTTATCTGCCTGCATGATGCTCGAGCATTTAGGCGAAAATGAAATTGCACAGCGTATTTATAAAGCCGTAGCAGAACTGATTGAAGAGGGAAAAGTTCGTACCTACGACATGATGAAGATGAGCGGTAAACCTGAAGTTGTCAATCAGGGAGCTGCCAGCACAAAGCAAATGGCTGATGCATTGATTGCAAAACTGAAAAAATAATTGATTTATTTTTCAATGAAAAAGGCGGAGATTCTCCGCCTTTTTTTTGTGTTCTTATTTTCTTCTACTTCAATCCGACAACTGTAACAACTGCTTTCTGTTGAGATTTGTTCTTAGTGTCGTACCAGAAACTAATGTGCGTAATAATGCGTTCGTTGCCCACCAGGTCGATAACCCGGCTTTCGCTGCCCGGGGTGAAGTTATTCTTTAGTTCAACTTCCTGTTTGGTTCCGTTTTTATAATGTATAACGCAACGATGCATGTTCAGGGCCGCTTTGGTTACTTTTATTTTGATGGCTTTGAAATCGCCGAGTCCTGCACCAACGGGAATCTCATCATGGTCAACTGCGTAATTGACCACCCTCTTTCCAAGTAGTACCCATTTTGTGCCTTTGCCGGGGCTCTTGCCCGGGTTCTGTGCCAATGATGTTCCAACTGCAAGGATCAGAATCATAGCAGTCATTGTAATTTTGTGAATTGTTTTCATACGATAAAGTTTAGGTTGAGAATTAAGGATTGTTTTTAATGATTCGTGTTGTGTAGTTTTCCTTGCCAGCCATTACTCGGGCACTGTAAATACCCGCTGGCAATATGCGTATATCGAAACTGAAGTTTTGATGCGTAAAATCGGTGGTGTGCACTTTCTTTCCCATCATATCATAGATTTCAAGCGTGCCTTTATTTGCAGTATAAGGGAGCTTCACTTGAAATTCTCCGTTGCCGGGATTAGGGAAAATATTCAGTTCGTTTTTTTCTGAAATATGAGAATTGATTCCAACGGGTTCGTGAAGCGGGCTTATCCAAACGCCACGTCCATAGGTGCCTGCAACAATTTTGCTTTCAGCATAATTTATGTCAAGGTCAAATACAACTACGTTGGGAAGGCCGTTGCTGAACCACTGCCAGTCGGTGAGTGTGCTGTCTTTATAATAAATTCCAACGTCGGTTCCGATGTATAAACCTTCAGGACTGCCTTCTTCATAAACAATACAGTTGACAGGAAGGTTGGGAAGTGTTCCGGAAACATTTGCCCATGTTAAACCTCCGTTGCGTGTCGCAAATACTTTATTCCCATTGCTGAAACTGTTGTAGGTAATCCATAATACGTCGGGATTGTCGGGGTGAACAACAATTCGTGTAATAGGAACTGAGTAATAAGGTAGGGTTGCAGATATGGGATTCCATGTTGTACCCGCATCCGCTGTACGATAAATAATATTGTCATATGAAATGAAAATATTCTCAGGATGCGCTTTACAAACACTGATACTTTGAATGAAAGCAGTAGTAGCAAAATTTGAAATTTGTGACCAGGTTGTTCCATGATCTGTAGACTTCCAAAGGTTGTGATAACCTGCATAAATCGTAGCCTGATCCGTTGGGTCAAGGATAAATGGAGTTACCCAATCACCATCTTCAGTAATGGGGGATGAAATGTTGGTGAAGTTGTTTCCAGCGTCAGTAGAGCGAAACAGATCTCCATAGTACAACGATCCGTAAACATAATTGCTGTTCGTCTGATTAATCTGGCAATCCATTCCATCGCCGCCAATCACGCGCGACCAGGTGTTGTTGTATAGGTTTGTTCCATTGTCCTGCCAGCCTGAAATGATATGTGTAGTAGTGGAAGAAGAAACACCCAGACGATAAATCTGACCGATGGAAAGTCCGTTGCTCAGGTCATTCCATGCAGTGCCACTGTTTGTGGTTTTAAATAATCCACCATCGGTTGCTGCAAATAATGTTGAACCACTTCCCGGAACAAAACTTAAATCATGAACATCGGCATGCACGTATGGCTTGCCACCGCCACCGTACCAGTGGGCATTCAATTCCCAGTTAACGCCACCGTCTGCCGATTTCCAGATATTCACGCCGCCAACATAAACCTGATTGGCATCGCTGTGTGAAACGGCCAGTGCAAGGTCGTACCAGGCCTGCCCGCCATTATCTCCACCGTTGATATCCCAGCCCAGCAAGTTAGGCGAATTCGATTGCTGCGAAAAAGTATTCGCATTATCTTCAGAACGGTAAAGGCCAAAAAATCCATTGTCACCGCCGCCTGCCAGGATATATAAATAGGATGAATTTGCTTCTGTTACTGCAATAGCCAATCTGCTGATATTCGAAGGCAGAGAAAAATTTGTGAGATTTGAAAATGTAGTTCCGTTGTTTGATGAACGGTAAAGCGTGGTGCCACATGCATACACAATAGCCGGATTGCCGGGTTTGAATTCCATGTCTTTGAAGTTGCCTGATCTGGCAATGTTCCATGTAGTGCCACCATCGGTTGTTTTCCAGATTCCATTGCTGGTTGCGGCAAGTACAATATTTTCGTCGGTGGGATGAACCAGAATGCGACTGATTCTCCGCGAAAAATTCATTGCCCAGTTGAGTCCGGTAGTGTTCCAGGTGATGCCACCATCAGTAGATTTAAGCACTCCAATGGAGTATGTGTCTCCTGCATCACCATCACTAGTTCCAAGATACATCACGGAAGGATTCGTTGGTGCGATTGCGATATCACTTACGCCGATTACGGGAAGTAAATCAGTATTACAATTCCAGGTGTTTCCACCATCGTTGGAAATCCAGAGCCCGCCTGCGGGAGCGCCTGCATATAGTTTTAAAGGATCGGTGGGATGAAAGCGAATGCAGTTGAGACGGCCTGCGCCACCGCCACCGGGAGGAACCGTGAAAGGGCCGATGGATGTCCAGCTTCCGGAAGAATTGGATTTCATTCCTGAATGAGATAGTTTGTATTTTTCGAACTCCTGCCAGGCAATTGCGGGGTTTGCAAAAATCCCGTTCGAATCAACACGGCCACGCATGAAATATTCCCATCTGCGAAAAGGTTTCCATCCTTTGCTTCGTTCGTAAGCGCGAGCGTTCCAGTAATCATTAAAACTTTTAACTGTAGTTTGAAAATGAACGGCAGGATCCTGTTTCTGTTTCACCCATTCCTGCGCCTGCAGATTTTGTAACAAAAAAAATCCTGCTATCAGCAGGGTGATGCATATAATTGAAAAACGTTTCATAAACGGCTCATGTTTTTGTGATTCTTAACCCATCGGCCAGGAATCCATTTCCAGCCGTTATTCGATTTTTCCCAGTATCCTTCAAACCAGTGGTGTCCTTTCTTTTTTCGAATCCAGTTGCCATCAATCCATATGTACTGATTTGTTTTCTTACTCCATTTCCACCTTCCATCGGTCCATACATATTTTGAACCCGGAGAAACAGGTTTGGAGACTATCACTTTGGGAGCTGCCTGTTTTATTTTAAATGTAGATTGCGCACCAACCACTGATGATAACATCAGAAAAATTGAGAAGATGAAAATGCGCAGTATCATGTATTTTTTTAAAAGTTTAAATTGTATTCTGAAATGAACAAGAGCAAGACAAAAAAATGTTCTGAAAGGTTGTCACGTTGACGAAGAACTTCAAATATATAGCTTTTTGAATGTATTTGAAAATTTCGAGCTGTTTTTTTAAAACATTATTTGCTTTTTATTAACTGAAGTTTTTCTTCAAGCTTCTTTTTACCTTCTGAAGATGAAGAAAGAATGAATGTTTGCTCGCGATTGCAGCGGGAAATTGAGACCGCGCCTGATCCCATCACCCGGTCTGATATATGCTGCGTCTTATCTTCTTTAAGCGAAATCATAAGGTTGCAAACCTCATTGTACTCAGTCTGGCTTATTGTTTTTTGTACAGGTGAACCTCCACTGTATGTGCCGCTGGAACTTTCGCGGGGAGTAACCGGAATGTAATTAAAGATGCATTCAGCGCCTTTTATAACAAGGGTATAGGTGTTGTTGCTCCCGTCGGAATAGCTGCATGAGTTGATTTTCTTTGAACAAGCAGAAAAAATGAAAAGGGTAAAAACGATAATGGGTATTGATTTCATAGCTTTTTTTTAAATTATTTTTGTGGAAACTGATCGCGCTGTCTTAATACTTCAAATAGTAATATTCCCGCAGCAACGGAAACATTAAGCGATGCAGTTGCACCTTTCATAGGAATGGATATCTGACTATCGGTTTTATCAAGACATTCTTTAGAAACGCCGGTATCTTCGGCACCCAGAATGATAGCAAGCGGAACGTTGAAATCACTTTTGTAATAAGGGATTTTTGATTTTTCGGATGCAGCGGTGATATGAATTCCAGATTGTTTCAAAAATTCAAGTGTTGCAGGAAGATTGAAAGTGCGGCAAACAGGAAGATTCATCAGCGCACCGGCAGAAGTTTTTACAGCATCAGCAGAAACACGTGCTGAACCCAATGCAGGAATAATCAGTGCATCGGCACCGGCACATTCTGCGGAACGGGCAACAGCACCCAGATTGCGCACATCGGTAACGCCATCCAGAATAATGAGCAAAGGCGTTTTTCCATTTTCAAACAAAAAAGGAACGATGGATTCGATTTCCTGATAAGCGATGGGAGATATGAATGCCAGAACGCCCTGATGGTTTCCACGGATGAGACCGTTGATTTTTTCAAGCGGAACAAACGAACAGGGAACATTTTTTTCGCGGGCCAGCTTATGCAGCTCAACAAATGCTTGCCCCTGCGAGCCTTTGCGCAAAAGTATTTTATCAACCTGCTTGTCGCTGTTCAGGGCTTCCATCACGGATTGAAATCCATAAATCATTTCATTGTTTTTCATTATCGCCTCCACATTTCAACTGAATTATACCAGTTGTATTTATAAATCGGATTTCTTGAAAGTATGTATTCGTTTTCGCTGAATGCACTGTTACTTCTGACAAAAACAAAGCTCATCGATTGGGCATTGTTTTCTTCACCATAGATCCAGTTTTCTGAATCGGGCGATTTGTATAAAATATTGGGCGGTCCAAACACAAGATAAATCATACCGCGATCCGATTTCCAGCCTTCGGTATGATTTGTAAAAAATTCGTTGCAGCTTTGAACACGAGAGTAATAATTGCGGATCATTGTTTTTGCTCGGTTGAGATTTCCGGCGCAGTCGATCCAGAAGTTATCCACGGCGGCTTTCTTGTTCAGTTGTAAATCCATTTTCTCGTACTCCTGCTTGGTAGTGAGATAACGAAGCGGAGGGAGCATGTTTTCGGGTTTTACAATTTCAGGATAACCGGGATAAAAGACAGGAATGTTAAGGCAGTTTGCAACCGATGTATCAGCGTGTATCTGATAAATTCCTTTTTTATTTAAAGTAAGTGAAAATGAGCCGTCGTTGTCAGAGCCCGCCCAGAAGGAAGAATCGGGAGAAGGAACCGTTGCTTTTTCAATAAAAGAAGAGAAGGGTGGCGTTGCAATTGGAAATTCGTCTTTAAAATAGTTTACCAGAAAAAGTTTTGAAACAGGTTTGCAGTATTGAACAGAAAGTTTATCTCCCTGATTATAATATTTTGTAAAACTTAATTCATTGTTCAGCTTTATTTGATAATCCTGCGATCCACCGGCTAATTTGCGGTAGACGAAAAGATATGTTTTTGAAAACTGATTGCGGTTTAAATCATTCACCCGAACTTCCAGTAAATAATCACTTCCCAGATGTGCCCGTATCTCTCCGCTTCCTTTGATCCATTGCGATGTGTCTTTCGCATTTAATGAAAAATAACGTGTAGCACTATCATGAATCATGCGTGTGTCGAGGGTTGAGAAGAGACGCATGCAAACGGAATAGTTTGAGAAGAAAGGTGAATCGGGATCAGCACGGGTGAAAAGCATTTCATTTGTAAGAAACCGGTACTGCACCTGTATGGTTGAATCATTGATTGAATAAGAAGTTGCCTGTGGATGAATTGTGTTGTCGGCTTTGTTATACAGATACGATAAGTTCTGCACGCCAATCTTTTCATTGGTTTTGCATCCTGCGAAAATCAGAACGGAAGAAATAAATATGAGTGCGATTGTACGAAACATGCTTTAAATATTATCTGGAAGCAATTCCGGAGTATTGTCTTCTTCTTCGGATTCTTCAAAAAGATTATTGATTTCTTTGTTTGTTTTTGCGCCAAGCGATTTCAGTTTGTTCATCACAGAAATTACATTTCCTTTTCCGGTGGAAAGTTTTTTGTATGCTTCGTGATAGCTTTCCTGTGCCTTATCCATGTTGTCGTGTATGGCCTGTAGGTCTTTCAGAAAGCCTTCAAATTTATCGAACAAACTTCCGGCAAGGCGTGCGATTTCCAATGCATTTTTATTTTGTTTTTCCTGCCGCCAGATGCCGGCAATGGTGCGCAATGTAGCAAGCAGAGTGGAGGGACTTACAATAACGATTCTTCTTTCCCATGCGAAATTAAACAGATCGACTTCAGCCTGAACTGCCAGACTGAAAGATGATTCGATGGGCATAAACATCAGCACAAAGTCAGGACTGTTGAGGCCGGGCGCTGCCGGATAATTTTTACCGTTTAATAATTTGATGTGGTTTTTTACCGATTCAACATGTTGTTTCTGGAAGTGAGCTTTCTCAGCAGCATCATCTGTATTGACACATGCGTCGTAAGCCGTAAGAGAAACCTTCGCATCGATGATGATGTGCTTTTTATCGGGAAGCTGGATTATCACATCGGGGCGGATGTTTGATCCTTCTTCATTTTTTTCGGAGTACTGCGAAAAATATTCTTCGCCTTTCACAAGGCCGGAACGTTCGAGAACTCTTTCCAGCACTACTTCGCCCCAGTCGCCCTGTTTTTTTGAGTCGCCACGGAGCGCACGGGTAAGGCTGCCGGCTTCGTCAATCACGCGGGTGTTGAGCTCGGCCAGACGACGCACTTCTTCTTTTAAACTTACTTTGTCGCGAAACTCTTTGTCGTAGGCTTCATCTACTTTTTTCTCAAACTTATCAATGCGTTCGCGCAGCGGGATTAATATTTCTCCGATTCGCTTCTGGTTTGTTTCAGAGAATTCCTGTGAATTGAGTTTGAGAATGCGGTTTGCGATATTTTCAAATTCGGTGGTGAGTTTTTCCTGAAGCGCAATCAGTTCTTCTTTCTGTATATTTAGTTTATCAGATAAATTTTTGTTCTCCGTAATGGCAACAGAAAGTTGTTTTTCGATATCTGTATTCTGATTCTGCTTTGCAGAAAGTTCTTCGCGCAATTTTTTTATTTCGGAATCGGATGCAGATTTGCGTTCTTCCAACAGAATTTTATCCTGATCGCTGCGTGCTTTTTCGAGCAATAGCTGTTTTTCAGCTTCCGACAGCTGGGTGGCGATGCGTGATTTTTCGGTTGAAGAGCGTGCGCCTGCGAGTAGGAAGCCGATGGTGAGACCGACTGCAAGAGCTATAGCTGCATAAATTAATTCCATGATAAGGGTTGAAAACGAACGTAAAGATAAAACAATTAAAAATATTTCTAAGTGTATAGATGAACTTTGTACTTTTAGGGTCAAATTCTAAAATCAAAAAGTCATGAAAAAGATCACTGCTGTTATTGTTGTTTTAATTTTTGTCTGTTTCAGTACAGTCAAAGTTTTTGCACAACCCGGAAAAAATATGATGATAAAAAATGAACGGGATGTAGTTGTTCAGAAGGGCCCGGGATGCGGGATGATGATGTGCATTCCTAATCTGACCGAAGATCAGAAAGCTAAAATTTCGAAACTGCACGCAACGCACAAGAAAGAAATGATGCTTGCAAAAGCCATTACCAAAGAAAAAGAAGCTCATCTGAAAGTATTGATGCTGGCGGAAACTCCCGACATGGTTGCGATCAATAAAACGATTGATGAAATTGGTGCATCGAAAGCAGATGCGATGAAAAAGAAAGTTGCCTTTCAGATGGAAGTGAGAAAACTTTTAACAGAGGAGCAAAAGCTGGCTTTTGATCAGTGCATAGCTGAAAAGGGCGGTAAATGCGGAAAAGGTGAAAAGAAAATGATGATGAAAAAGATCATCAAAATTGAAGATGAAGATATGAACATGGAAAAAGGATCACCCTGCAAAGGCGGGATGAAAGAAGGGGGCTGCAAGGAAATGAAAGGTGCCTGCGGACATGGAATGCCATCGGGCGGTGGCGAAGGATGCAAAGGGGGGAGATAGAAAATATTTGTTTTTATAAGAAGGCGGCGGCACCATTGGTGCCGCCGCCTTCGTTCATTTAAAAACCAGACTAATTAACCGTCTTGTCTTTCGGATATTTGAGTGTGTAAACCAGTTTGAACTTTTTGGTTTCGGCAGTGGCGATGTTGAACTTCCATGAAAGTATGCCGGTTTCTTTATTGAGTTTAGCACCGGATATATCGTCGGCAGTGATTTCGATATCCTTGTCAGTTGTAAGCGGAATCTGATCTTCGATCACGATTTCGATAGGAGTTTTCTTTTTGTTTCGTACAGAAATTTCCCAACCGGTGGTTTCTTTTTTGTTGGCACCTATAAACTGTTTTGCAGAAAAGTCTTTCATATGCTGGCGGCTGATAACAATGTTTTTGTCGCGGCCAAATGAAAATTCAAGTGTATCTTTTGTGCTGCGTGGATCGATGTATGACTTGCCCACATAGGTTCCTTCGAAATAAATGTTCGATTCGCCGGGCATGAGGTTCAGGTTTTCCCAACCGGTGACGCGGGCCAGCAGGAACGCATCGGGATCGAGCTTGGGCGCAGCATAATACTGATACGATGCGGGGAGTTTGTGAATTTGAATTTCCACACCATAGGTTTTTCCATTGGCAGGAATGGTGTAGGGAATACTGATGTCGAATTCAACTGTGGTCTGCCCTTCGTTTACCTGTGTGTAGTTTGCAGTGGTCTCTGCAATTTTATCATATTCAGCATATGCTCCGCTCGCTGTAGTAGGAGCGTTGGCTTCTTTTTTATCCATGGCAGCAGACTTAGTTTTTAAGCCTTCGTTGCGGTAATTGTTAGAATAAGGTACATAGAAACTGACAAACCAGGGATACACAATTGGCTTGCTGCCGCTGAGTGTAGGGTTTCCGGTAGAAAGAGAAATCTTGACATTGTTCCAGTCGAAGCCGGTGGTCTGATAAACATTGGCTTTGTATGTAAGCTGAATCGGGCCGGTGTTGTCATCGGCGCGCAGATCATAAACGGGAACCCAGCCTGCATTCATTACAAGGTAGTTTAATGTTAAATCGACCTGGGTTCTGATTTTTGCAGAAACACCTACGATTATTTCGGAAGTGGATTTGTTTTGTGAGGCATTGTATAAGGAAAGCTGAGAAGAAAGCTTTGAAATGACTTCATTGTGCTTTCTGATTTTCTGCTGGCATTCCATTACTTTCTGTTTGATGTCGGTTAGACGTGTACGAAAGAAATTTGCATTTTCGGCGAGGTCGGCAATCTTAACACCTGTTTGTGTTCCGCCAATTGCCTTGTTGGCAATGATCATTTCTTCTTCCACTTTATAAACAGCGATCATACTGTTTTCGTAATCGATTTTTCGCTGAATCATTTCAAGAGAATCTTCCATTTGAAGAATATCTTTGGGTTTGGGTTTGTTTCGCAGATAATTCTGCTGATGTGTAACGGAAAGAATCGTGAAATCGCCTTTTCCCTTTGCCTGCACACTACTGGCATTGATAAAGGGAGAGAGTTGGTCGAAAATCAGATAGGTTACTCCGGCATCCACGGTTGTAACGCCATGGCTGTATACCTGAGCGCCACTCAGAAATACTTTTACTTCGGTGATATCCGATTTAACATATTTTTCAAGGTCGGTGGCACGCGTTACCGTAATGCATAACAGCATCATTAAGGGTAAGATCAGTTTTTTCATTTGTATGGTTTTGGTTAGAATTTTAAAAAATCGGGTCAAAGTTATCAAAAATTATGCCTTCAGGTTTTTTTAAAGCAATTGTTGAAAATTCAGTTTCTGCTATTATGATAAAAAGACTAACTTTGTGATGCATAAATTGTGTATTACGTATGTCTGTTGCTAATTCAGTTTTAAAAAAAATAATTTCTTTTTTCTTTCAGGGAATTCTTTATTCAGCTCCTGTTTTTGTTACGGGTTATGTAATTTATTCTCTTTTTACATTTTTCGACGGGCTGATCCCAGTACCCTACATTGGGCTGAGTATAGCCATTATGATTGTTGTTATGATCATTCTGGGTTTTCTGGGTTCGCGTATTCTTGTCAGGCCCTTGTTGGAATTTGCAGATAAAGTGCTTGGTGAAATCCCTTTTATAAAAGTTATTTATTCATCAGCCAAAGATTTTCTTTCGGCTTTTGTCGGGAATAAAAAGAAGTTCAGTGAAGCAGTTCTTGTTGAACTGTCGCCGGGTACGCAGTTGTACAAACTGGGCTTTATTACAAAAAGAGATATGTCGGCGCTGGGTCTCGATGAAACGATGGTTACGGTTTATTTCCCACAGTCGTATGCTGTAGCCGGAAATCTTTTTATTGTACCTGCCGACAGGGTTAAAAAAGTGGATATTTCAGCCTCTGAAGCCATGAAGTTTATTGTTTCAGGAGGTGTTACTGATTTTGATAATAAAAATTCATGATTATGAAAAAACTATTTTTAGTAGTAGGATTATTATTCGCTGTTGCGCATCTTTCGGCGCAGAAAGTAAAAGTGGAATCAGAAAAAAAGGATATTGCCGGTGCCAAGCGTGATGCTTTCACGGTAGTCATTCCTGAAGCCGATCAGTCGACGATTGAAAAAAGCTGGCGCAGTTTGATGAAAAAATACAATGGCGATGTTTCTACGAAAGATGGTGTATTTGCTGATAATGCTAAGATTTCTGAAATATCGGAAAACACAACCGATGTATATGCACGAACAGAAAAACTTGAAAATGGCGTTAAGCTGATTGTTGTATTTGATTTGGGAGGAGCCTTTTTAACCTCATCGATGCATCCTGCCCAATATAAGGTTGCTGAAAAAATAATTCGTGAGTTTTCAATAAAAGCGGCCACCGAAGCGGTTGATGACAAACTGAAAGAACAGGAAAAGAAATTCAGGGAAGCCGATGAAAACCTGAAGGACCTTGTGAAAGAAAATGAAAAGCTGAAATCAAATATCGAATCTTATAAAAAGAAAATTGAAGAAGCGGAAGCTGATCTTAAAAAGAATGGAGAAGATCAGGTTAAGGCCAAGTCGGCTGTGGAAGCGCAGCAGAAGGTAGTTGATCAGTGGAAGGATAAGAAGAAATCAATTGAATGAAAAAGAAAAGACCTTTAATTTTTGTTACCAACGACGACAGTATTTATGCCAAAGGAATCAGGCATCTGATTGCTGTTGCCCGTGAACTGGGCGATGTGGTTGTGGTTGCGCCCGATAAGCCGCAGTCCGGAATGTCGCACGCACTCACTGTTTCCACATTTCTTCGGTTGAGAAAACTGAAAGATGAAAATGGATATTTAGAATACACGTGCAGCGGAACACCCGTTGATTGTCTGAAACTGGCTCTGCATGTGGTGTTAAACAAACAGCCGGATATCATACTTTCCGGAATTAATCATGGATCGAATGCATCGGTGAATGTAATTTATTCCGGAACGATGGCTGTAGCCCGTGAAGGCGCAATGCAGGATATTCCATCCGTTGGCTTTTCTCTGTGCAGTTATGAATCGGATGCTGACTTCGAGCCCTCACTTCCATATGTAAAAGAAATTACAGAAGCCATCCTGAAGCATGGATTGCCACGGGGTGTTTGCCTGAATGTTAATGTTCCGGCTGTATCCGCTTCCCGTCTCAAAGGAATGAAAGTCGTGAGGCAGGCCAAAGGTAACTGGAAAGAAGAATTTATGGAAAGGCTCGACCCGCATGGCCGACCTTACTACTGGCTGATCGGTGAATTTGAAGATCTGGATAATGGAAAAGATACCGATGAATGGGCACTGGCAAATGATTATATTTCTGTAGTACCTATCGGTATTGACAATACGGCCTACGAAATGATCCCCAAAATTAAAAACTGGAAACTGAAAGGGAAGTCAAAATGATGAAAGAAAAAAAACAAATTCTTATAGGTGCCTTGCTGGGTTTGGTTGCACCGATTGTGATCCTCTTCATATTTTATTTGCTGGCCAAGACCAACGATTATTTTTGGGTGTATATAAGAGGCTGGGTCGAATACGGGATATTTACAAAAATGTTCAGTCTTTGTTTGCTTGCTAATCTTGGACTTTTCTTTTTGTTTTTGTGGCGTGAAAAAATGTATCATGCCCGGGGTGTTTTGACATCAACGATATTGTGGGGTATATTCATTTTTATCATTTATTTTCTTTAATCTGAAAAATGAAATACTATGTTATAGCTGGTGAAGCCTCCGGGGATCTTCATGGCTCAAACCTTTTGCATGAGATAAAGAAAAAAGATCCGGATGCGATTTTTCGTTGCTGGGGCGGTGATCTGATGCAAAATGAAGGTGGCGAAATTGTAAAACACTACCGCGATTTGGCATTCATGGGTTTTGTTGAAGTGCTGATGAATATCCGAACTGTGCTTGGGAATATTAAATTCTGTAAAAATGATATTCTCAATTGGAAGCCCGATGCCGTGATTTTAATTGATTATCCGGGATTCAATTTAAGAATAGCGCGCTTTGCCAATCTGGCGGGTATAAAAGTTTTTTACTACATCTCTCCGCAATTATGGGCATGGAAACAGGGGCGTGTTAAAACAATACGTGATTTTGTGAACCGCATGTTTGTTATTCTTCCTTTT
>JAZDMK010000223.1:0-13741 GCA_043800975.1 Bacteroidota bacterium
GTCTTATAAAAAGACAAAATATAATCAAGATGAAGAAAATTATTCTTTCCCTTTTCATTGTTTTTTCAATTACCTGTGGTCATTCTCAGACAAACGTTTATCAGCCATTCCCCTTCGATAGTCTGGTGTATACAAGCATGACAGAATCCGGAAGTTCAATGGGCTCTTCCTGGCTTTATGAAAAAACGATGTGGCTGGGTGATACCCTGATAAATAGCACTCATTATACAAAGTGCTACCGGAACCAAACAAATTTTAACTGGGATGGCGTGCCCAGTACTTACTACGGTGGTATGCGTCAGGACACAGCAAATGAAAAAGCGTATTTTATTGACCTAACAAATACCGAGCATGACATTTCTGTTAGCCAAAATCTGAATGTTGGAGATAGTTTAAATGGATTACCGATCACATCCATTGACTCGGTTTTATGCGGAACTAAATACCATAAGCAATATAACATGGCGGGTTTTGACTCTGTTGATATGGGCAATCATACGGCCAGGTATGTTGTAGGTATTGGAATCAAAAACTATTCTAACACGTATTTTGAGCATGGCGATAGCTACGGAATTTACTGTTATACTGTGAAAAATGAAAATTACTTTGGGATGTTTCCAGCGCCCTGCAATATTCTGGCTGGGGTTTTTGAAAACACGAATCCGACAAGGGAAATAAATCTTTTTCCAAATCCAGCCCGTGATTTTATTATTCTTTCTATACCGTCACCGCAAAGCAATATGACGGTTACTATTTTCAATACTTTTGGAGAAACTGTTTTAAAAACCAATTTTCAAAACGGTGAAAGCGCAGTAAGTATTGATGTGAGGACATTACCTGCCGGGATCTATTTTATAAAAGCGAATACTTTTTCCAGTAAGTTTATTAAATCATAAATATGAAAACATTCTTATTTGCAATCTTGTTTTTGATCGCTGGTTCACTCACAGCACAAGACACGGCAAAGCTCATCACCTCCATTGATCAGTCGGTTAAAAAAACGGATCAGCTAAAATTTACCAATGCTGTCAACCTCCGCAATGAAGAGGTGTGGGAGAATGTTCCCGACGGAGGCACAGAACTGAACGGATTGTTTTATGGTGATACACTTGTGAAGATCGCCTTTATGTGCGGCTTATCGTATGGAGTTATCACAGAAGAATATTCTTTCAAAAACGGAAAGTTGATTTTTGTAATTGAAAAAGAGTCGGATTATGTGTATGATGAAAAAAAGCAATCGCTTGATTACACCCGGTTAGAGCCTGTGTTTGAGGAGAAATTTTATTTCGTGAATGAAAAACTTTTAAAAAGAATTCCGAAAGGAAAAAAGAAGTTTAACGATGAATTGTATTACGATTCACAAACAAGAGAAGGTGTTTTGATCAGTGCGAAAGAGAAGTATGTGAAGCTTATTATGGATAAAATCAACAAACGATAACGTTTTTCTTTACGATTAATTTACTTGCTTAATAATGATTGGGGTTCTTTCAACACATAGGATCATAGGAAGACATAGGTCACATAGAATACAAAAAAAACATTTGCTATGTGTTTAAAAAATCCGCTTAGTAAAAAACCTTCTTACTTATTCGCTCCATTTAATGTTTCTCAATGGGCGCGGCGCGATGGTTCCCTGCCCGACTACGTCGGCAGGCGAGGTTTGATCATTAAGTTTTGGTGATCTTTCGTGCTTTGGTGTTTTAGTGGCACCCGAAGCCGAAGGCTGAGAGCACGAGCTAGCCAGTGTTGCGGCAGTGGGAGCGAGTAACAAAAAATGAAAAGTATCAGCACCGCATACCTGTCTTTCTAAGCCGCTGCAAAGTGCTCTGGGTGTAAAAATTATAATTTTTATAGTTATTTCTGAAAAGTTTTCATAAGATTTGTAACAAAATCTAATGCCATGACTAACGAAACCGAAGCTCCAGTAACTTACGAAAGCGGCGAATTGGCCGCCTCTGTTGACTCATCGCGAATGTTGTTGTACGGTTGCCTTAGTCTGGCTTTTTCAGCATTTTTTGGATATTCCTTTTTTTACCAGCATGAAGGAGTTCTCAGCAACTTCAGTAGCAGCAGTTTTTTGTTTTTTTCCGGAGGGCTTGTGGCAGCTGTTGTGTTCTACTTTTTATCCAGAAACAAAAGTGTACTGTTTATCGTGAACAGCCGCGGAATCTGGGATAAATCAACAGGGCTGGAATCGTGGGATAGCCTTCGCTTCTTTTCAATTGTTCGAAAAAGCGGAAAGTATACCAATGTTAATTTTCTGGTTCTTCAGTACCACAATCAACAGGAAAAAGAAATCAATATAAGTCGTCTGAATAAAAAAAGCGACGCCATCGTGGAAGCTATCATGCCTTATGCGAAAGAGCACAAGATTGACTATCTGGGCGAAACATCGGACGATTAAATTTACTTTTTTCTGATCCGGTTTCTTAAGTCTTTTCTGTTATTAAATATCTACAATCCGTTGGCTTTTCAACCGGCTTTGGTTGACAATCTTTGCTTACTTGTTTTTTCTTTGTAGATTTGGATGGCTAATTACAACCCTTGTTCCTCTGTTTACGTAGAAGTTCTGTTTTAAAAATGAGGTTTAACCGGACAACATCTGACGGGTTAAGCAACTTTTGTTTTGAATTATTGTCTATAAAGCGTCTTAACTAATTTAGGTATGAAGTATTTTGCACTTCTTCTCACCGGAGCGATATTCAGTGGCATTTTGTTTTTAAACAAAACACAGGAGTCGTTTTCCGGTAATGCTGTTTCCGCTTATCGCGGGTCACTTCCAACGCCTTCGCTGGAAAAAAAATCAGCGTTAACTGCAGTAAATAAAGCAGTTTCTTATAAAAACCCGATTGCTGATTCTACCTTAGAAAAGAGCGACTGGGCAAAAAACATTCAGAAAACGCTTGCACAAAGTGAATACAATATACATTGGCAGTCTGCTGCAAATGCATTTCAATCGCCTAACAGAGCACAAAATCTTCGCACTTCTTTTTATAGCGACCGAATGGTATTCACACCCAGAATTGATTCTGCAGAAAAGTGGGAAATTGCTTTTTCTGTTCAGGGTATCGGGCGGAATAGAAACTCTGTAAACCCTATTGAATCTAACGTTCAGCCCTTCATTGAAAATAATAAAATTACTTTTTCGCAAAAAAACTCTTTTGACATTGAATACATAAACACCAACGAAGGTGTTCGTCAGAATTTTATTGTCAACGAAAAGCCCGCCGGAAGCGGAACACTGAATGTTTTTCTAAATATTACTTCTCCCTTCACTCCAATTCTTGCCAGTGAAAATGAACTTGTGCTTGCGCGCGCAAACAAGGATGAAGCTATGGATCCCGTTCTTCGATACAAAGATTTAAAAGCCTGGGACGCAAATGGAACTGTATTAGCCTCACACATGCAGCTTAACGAAAACGGAGCGTTGGCGCTGGTTGTAGATGACAATCAGGCAGCGTATCCGGTTACAATCGACCCGCTTACTACAGCTCCCAACTGGTTTATAGAATCGAATCAGGCCGGTGCCAACATGGGCTTTAGCATTAGCACAGCTGGCGATATTAATTTGGATGGTTATTCGGATGTACTTGTTGGTTTACCGAATTATGATAACGGACAAACAAATGAAGGCGCCGTAAATTTATATGCGGGCTCTATGGCGGGATTGACAACGATTCCTTTGTGGACCTACGAAAACAATCAGGCCAACTCATATGTGGGTTACAGTGTTGCAACTGCCGGAGATGTAAACGGAGATGGTTTTTCGGATGTGATTATCGGCGCTTATGGCTGGGACAATGCAGGCTTAAACGACAGAGGTATTGCTTATATTTTTCACGGAAGTCTTACTGGTCTTTCTGCATCGCCCAACTGGTCGGCTGAAGGTCCTTCTGCGGGAGCTTATTTCGGATATAGTGTGAACCTTGCCGGTGATGTAACCAATGATGGTTTTTCGGATGTGATTATCGGTGCGCCACGCCTTACGAACGGAAATACCGAAGAAGGTGCCGTTTATGTTTTTTATGGTTTTACTACAGGTGTTGGACCCGTTCCTATGTGGAGTTTTGAAGGAGGCCAGAACAACGCACGTCTAGGCAACAGTGTGGCGGGTGCCGGTGATGTCAATGGTGACGGATATTCCGATGTAATTGTTGGATCATATCAATATGATAACGGTGAAGTGGACGAAGGAATGGCCTTTGTATTCCACGGTTCCGCAACAGGGCTAAGTGCCGTTCAAAACTGGTCGGCCGAAAGCAATCAAGCTTCAGCACTTTTGGGATTCAGTGTAAGCTCCGCAGGTGATGTAAATGGAGATGGCTTTTCGGATGTTTTAGTCGGGGCCTATCAGTTTGATAACGCAGAAGCAAATGAAGGTCGGGTATTTCTGTATGCTGGTTCAGCCGGTGGTTTGAATGCAGCTGCATTCTGGACTTATGAAAATAATATTGCAAATTCTCAGGTGGGATACAGCGTAAATCTCGCAGGAGATATTAATGCGGATGGATATTCCGACATTATTATCGGTGCGTCCGGCTATTCAAATGGCCAGGTAAATGAAGGTATTGCCTATGTATTCTATGGTGAAGCAATCGGCCCTTTGGCTGTTCCAACCTGGTCTTATGAAAATAATATTACCCTTTCTTCCATGGGTTCTTCCGTTGCGCCTGCCGGTGATGTCAATGGTGACGGGTATTCCGACATTATTATCGGGGCACCCAATTATACAAGTCCGCAGGTTGGCGAAGGTGCGGTTTATGGATTCATGGGTTCTGCCAACGGATTGCTTCTTATTCCAGCATGGACGAATGAATCAAATCAGACAAATGCACAATATGGCTATGCCGTAAATGCTGCAGGTGATATAAATGCGGATGGCTATGATGATGTGATTGTCGGTGCTCCGCTATATGACAACGGCCAAGCTGATGAAGGTATTGTTTATGTGTATTTAGGTTCACCAACAGGGCTTTCGGCTATTCCTGCATGGACTTTTGAAAATAATATTGCCACTTCACGCGTAGGATTCTCAGTAGCATCAGCCGGAGATGTAAATGGAGATGGTTTCTCAGATGTGATCGTTGGTGCTCAGTGGTATACAAACGGTCAAAGCAGAGAAGGGGCCGCCTATTTATTTCATGGCTCTGCCGCTGGTCTTTCCCTGGCCCCGAACTGGTTTTATGAAAGTAATCTGATTAATATCTGGTTTGGCACTTCAGTAAATACAGCCGGGGATGTAAACAGTGACGGATATTCTGATGTGATTATTGGTGCAATAAAATATAGTAACGGTGAGGCTGACGAAGGTGCTGCTTATGCATTTTATGGAAGTGCAATTGGACTAAGTGCAACACCCAGCTGGTTGGTTGAACCCAATGCAGCTGTTTCTCAAATGGGCTACTCTGTAGCATCGGCAGGTGATGTAAATGGTGATGGTTATTCTGATGTGATTGTCGGTCTTGTTGTATATTCAAATGGTGAGTCCGGAGAAGGTCAGGTTCGGTTGTATTATGGATCTCAGGTTGGCCTTTCCACTACCGTTGCGTGGTCTGCAGAAAGTAATCAAGCCTGGGCTTGTATTGGTTTTTTTGTAAATACTGCGGGAGATGTAAATGGTGATGGCTTTTCGGATTTTATTGTTGGTGCTTATAATTATGACAACACCTTTGCTGATGAAGGCGTTGCTTATGTTTATTATGGTTCTGCAACAGGGCCTGCTGCTGCTCCAAACTGGTCTACGTATGGCGGCCAGGCCGGAGCACAATACGGACACTGCGGAGGTTCTGTGGGAGACATTAATGGTGATGGATATTCTGATGTCATTGTTGGGTCCCGCTTTTATTCTAACCCCGAGGTAAAAGAAGGTGGTGCCTGGATATATCTTGGATCTGCCCTGGGTTTGAGCACCATTCCTGTTTGGGCCGTCGAAAGCAATCAGGCAAACTCGTCGTTTGGTTATGCCTGTGCTGGCGCGGGAGATATAAATGGTGACGGCTTTTCGGATGTCATCATCGGGGCTTTTGAATATGACAATGGACAAGTTAATGAAGGGGAGGCTTTGGTTTATTATGGAACAGGATTAAGGGCGTATTCTACACAATTCAAATCCGACATGACTTCTCCCCTAGCCGCCAATTGCGGGATTCAGGATTGTCAGTTTGGAATCGGGCATTATTCAAAATCGCCTATCGGTCGAATGAAAGGTCAATTAATTTGGGAAACGCGCGCTGAAGGATCTGCTTTCAGCGGAACCCCAATTACAAACAGCACCCTCTTAACATCTGCTATGATTACTTGGGCTGATCTTGGAACCGCGGGTGTTTTATTAAAAGACACTGTAGATAAAATTCAAAATAAAATCCGCACACGCGTTCGTGCCAGAGTACTTTATCATCCAACTACACGGCTTGATGGCCGGTCTTTATCACGCTGGTATCATTTCGGCAATATTAATTCGGAAGGAATCGGAACTGTAAAACCATTTACAGCTGTATTATCAGGAACAACGGCTATTTGTCAGGGAGACTCTATTCCGCTTACCATAAATTTTACTGGGGTATCGCCATGGACCGTTGTTTTAACAGATGGTACAACACCTGTTACTATCAATAATATTACAACAACGCCCTATACATTCTATGTCCAACCAGGAACAACAACTACTTATTCGATAACAACGGTAAACGACTATTGTTCTCCGGGTGTTCCCGTAAGTAGTGCCGTAATTACTGTGAATTCTAATCCTACTGCATTGGTAGATACAATAAATAACGTTTCCTGCTTTGGCGGTAGTAATGGATATGCTACAGAGCTAGGCAGTGGTGGACTTCCTGGATATTCTTATGTCTGGTCAAATGGTGATTTGCTTTCAACTGCAGATACTTTATCGGCCGGTGATTATTTCGTTACCATTACCGATGCCAATGGCTGTCATGCTTATGATACAATCACAATAACGCAACCGCCGCTTTTAATTGACACTATAAATCCTGTTCAGAATGTTAATTGCTTTGGTGAAAATAACGGACAAGCCACTGTCGTCCCATCAGGCGGTACAGCAGGATATTCTTTTGTTTGGTCAAACGGAGATTTGCTTGCAACCGCTGACACATTAATTGCGGGAACTTATTATGTTACGATTACTGATGCTCACGGATGTATCAAAACCGATAGTGTTTTAATTACACAACCAACTGCATTAACGCTCGGACTTACCAATACGAATGTAAACTGTTTCGGTGACAGCACGGCAACGGCAACCGCTACGCCCGGCGGAGGGTCGCCCGGATACATTTATCAATGGTCAAATGGCGATGCAACACCGATAGCAAGTAATCTTCCTGCCGGAACAGCAATTGTTACTATTACCGACTCACATGGCTGCATTATTATTGATTCTGTAACAATAACACAACCCACTGCTCTTACCGCCACGTCTTCCTTTGATGATATTGATTGTAATGGAACATCCACGGGTTATATTGCTGTTCATCCATCGGGTGGTTCTCCCTCCTACTCATTTCTTTGGTCAAATACAGCAACAACAGATTCTATTTTTGGATTGCCTGCAGGGCCTTATTCTGTAGTAATTACAGATTCTTTGGGTTGTACTGTGTCTTTGAATTTTAACTTAATTCAACCTCCCTTACTTACAATATCAATGGTTTCAAGTAATGTGCTCTGCTTTGGTGGCAACACGGGAAGTGCATCGGCAACACCGTCGGGTGGTACACCCGGATACACTTATAACTGGTCGAATAGCGCAACAACACCAACTACCAGTGGGCTTATAATGGGAACATATACGGTTACTATTACTGACACCCTGGGTTGTACCGCAACGACAATTGTGAACATAACCCAACCCGCTGCACTGGGGCTTACACTGGCTAGTCAGGATGTGTCCTGTTACAATTTAACTGACGGGGTAATTGTTTCTACTTCATCGGGAGGAACGCTTCCTTTCGAATATTCATGGTCAAACGGAGACACAACATCTGCTATCAATAATCTACCGCCAGGATGGTATATACTTACACTTATTGATTCAAATTTATGTGTTATAAAGGATAGTGTGGAAATTTTGAACCAACCACTATTGCCGATAACACTTACGAGCAATGCCACGAATGATCAGGTTTTCCTCGGACAACCAGTAACCTTTACCGCCGAGCCCGGAACGTATACTACCTATACTTTCTATATTGACAGCACCCAGATTCAAAGCGGATCAAGTAATGTATTCATCACAAGTGCTCTTCAACCGGGCCAAATTGTTTCTGTTTCTGCATTTGATAATACTTGTCCATCAGAACGGGATTCTTTAGCACTGGAAGTAATTCCATTCCCTACAGCTTTCACACCGAATGGAGATGGAACAAACGATGTATATCTGAAAGGCTACGAAATGAGAATTGTAAACCGATGGGGACAAAAGTTGTACGAAGGAAACGAAGGCTGGGACGGCACTTTCAACGGAAATAAAGTCTCGCCCGGGACCTATTATTATTTTGTAAAAACATATGACATTCATCAGAACGTAACTGAGTTCAGTGGTGCTGTGATGTTAGTTGACACTGAAAACAAATAACACCGGAACTATGAAAAAGAAATTAATTATCGCCGGAATCTTTGTGACAATGAGCTTTAGCTCAATTGCCCAAAATGATATTCAGATCAGTCATTATATGTTTAATGACATTTCTTTTAATCCTGCTCTGGCAGGATATCAGCCTATAATAGGCGGAACGCTACTGGCAAGACAACAGTGGATTGGTGTGGATCAGGCGCCGATGACCCAGTTGCTCACAGCACAGATGCATTCTGTGAAATTAAACGGTGGGGTTGGACTTTCTGTATACAACGACAAGCTTGGCTTTGAACACAACCTGGCTGCAAAACTCATGTATGCATACACCTTAAAACTGGATAAGAAAAACAATCTACATCTTGGGTTGGGTGCTGGCTTTGTAAACAAAACAGTTCGTGGTTCTGAACTAACTTATCAGGAGGCGGGTGATCAATATGCCCTGTATTCCGACAAAAGCTCATTCAAACCCGACTTTGATTTTGGTATTGGCTTTAGCAATAAAGACCTTGTTGCCGGAATTTCTGTAACGCACCTTGATCAGAGTTTTGCTACCGCTACGCCTTTTAAACCGCCACGCCATTATTATCTCTATGGAAGGTACAATGCAAAAGTGAACGATAAGTTTTTTGTAGTGCCATCCCTCATGGTGAAAAGCAGCATTTTCATTACACAGTTTGATTTAAGTACACTCGCTGTTCTTGATAAAAAAGCATGGATTGGTGCTTCCTATCGATACCGCGATGCGATTACCGGATTGGTTGGTGTATACATTACAGAAAATATTCGTCTTGCTTACTCTTATGATTACAACGCAGGTGGAGTAAAAACACATAGTAGCGGAAGCCACGAAATATGCCTGATGGCAACATTCAAAGCGCCGGAAGTTTCTAAAGCGAAATTTTTCTAAAATTATTTCGTCAACACAAACTTCTGAAAGCCGCTTCCCGTCTGTGAATTAATGTAAACGCCATAAACGCCGCTGTTCAAATTTGCCATGGAGGCTTTAAACATTGTGCCTTCTGAAACAGCCGTCAGACAAACCTTTCCTGTCATATCCAATACTTTGATTTCACATTTTCCACTTTGTGGCGGAAAATAAATGATCAGGTTTTCTTTTACCGGATTAGGCGAAACAGAGAAGTTCAGCATTTCTGAAACTGCTTTGTCAATATTTACAGTAATACTTCCGGTTGCATTTACAACCCAATTGTTGGGATCTACCTCAATAGAAGTAACTGAATGGTCAACATGAACCTTAAATGAGTTAAGATTCGCAGTTTGATAACAAACAACGGTTGTATCACCTCCTGAATAATATAGTTTATACTCCATTTTTCCTTTGAACAAAGGAGTAACTGCGGTTGACGTTGTTTGTGTAACATTCATATAAAGTGTATCTGCAGCTTGCGTAGTGTTAACACTAAATGTTGGAAAGCCTTCTCCAAAATACCATTGATTGAAATAATCTGTAAAGTTAAACCCTGAAAGATTTTCTGTCACGGCTTTAAAATCAAGACCCGTTGCAACATCATTCCCATACTGGGTCATGAATGTTTTGAGAATATCAAAAAACACAGTATCGTTGCCCACTTCAAAACGAAGGTTGTGAATAATTGCAGATCCTTTATCATAGGATAATCGTCCATCAAAAATGCGATTTACGTCTCCAATATCTGCCATAGGAACATAAACACTTCCGTCGGGTTGAGACATTACATTGTCGTGAACATCATACATGTGGGATTGCGCCTCGGTATAGCTGTCAAGATATTGCGCAGCAAAATATTCACAATAGGATGCAAAGCCTTCGTTAATCCAGATGTCGTTCCACGTGGCACAGGTTACATAGTCACCCCACCACTGATGACCCAGTTCATGGCAAGTCAGATAAAAAGAAAACGAACTTTGTGTCGTCATTGTCTGGTGCTCCATTCCGCCACCCATCGGGGCCATGCTGTGACCATATTTTTCATCATAGAAAGGATAAATACCAAACAAATCGCTGAATAATTCAATAAATCCGGGCGTTCTGTCAATTTCTGTTTTAAAATACGGAAGACAAGATGAATTATCGTAGATATAGTTTTGCACCTTTACTGAATCTGTAATTCCTGCCGGGTGTGCATAAATTGTATAATCTACATACTTCGCTACTGCAACAGATATCAGGTAATACTCTATAATATGACGATGCTTCCACTCATAGCGATTCTTGCTTCCGGGAACCGTAACGGTATTGGTTAAAATTCCATTTGATCCTACTTTGTTAGTGTTTGATGTAGTTACAAAAACCCAGCATGAATCTGCCTTGTCGGTAAGCGCCTGTTTGCAGGGCCACCAATGGTATGCGTTGAATGGTTCTGAAAGCGTCCACACAACTTCTGCCCCCCAGGTTCCTGACGTTCCGTGTGATATTCCCGAGAAAAACCCGCCATTGACCGGCTGACCTTTATAATATATGATGGCCTGAAACAACTGATTCTGCGTTGGACCGGCTGTTAACTTGACAAATGCTTCATCACCTGTTCGCGTAAATGCTTTTTTAACACCATCTATGTATACCGAATCTATTGTCAAAGCAGAAGATAAGTCAAAACAAAACGTATCAAGCTGAGCAACGGTAACGGTTGCGTCAATTCTAACCTTGCCTGAAATGTATGTAGTAGTCCTTTCCAGTGCAATATCCAGAAAATAAAATTTCACATCATATTTATCCTGCTGGGGGTTTGATTTGGGTTCAAATTTGTAGTACTCTTTTTGATAAATCCCCGATTTCGAATCAACATTTGTAAATTGTGAAAAGGCTGCTGAACAAGCCAGTAATCCGGCTACTAAAAAAATGTACGCTTTCGTCATAATTAAGGATGTTTAACGTTATAGGATCAAAGTTAGGCTTTTTTTTCCGATATTTGAGTTGATTTTAAAAGATTTGGCAAACGAAAACTACATACTACTGCTTAAAAAGCTTGATGAATTTATCCGGAAATACTATAAAAACCGGCTGATTCGCGGAGGCTTGCTTTTTGCCGGTTTCGCGGTAATCTTTTTTTTACTTACAATTACGGTTGAATATTTCTTCCGCTTTCCTCTACCAGTACGTACTTCCATCTTTTATTCCTATCTGGCTTGTAATTTTTTCGTACTCGCTTATTACATAATTATTCCACTACTTAAGCTTTACCGCATAGGACAATACCTTTCGTATGAAGATGCGGCATCAATCATTGGAAAACATTTTTCTGAAATCAGCGATCGGCTTCTGAACATACTGCAATTGCGGGACCTCCACGAATCAAATCCCGCCGGTCGTTCATTGATTGAAGCCAGTATTAATCAAAAAATTGCAGCAATAAAGCCAGTACCCTTTGTTATGGCTGTTGATTTTCGAAAAAACAAAAAGTATTTGCGGTATGCACTTCCTCCTTTTTTGCTGTTAATTTTACTTGCTTTCACAGCACCCTCATTGCTGGAACATGGCACCAACCGGCTGATCCGATACAACTCAACCAAGATTGATGAGGCTCCTTTCGATTTTGTTATAATGAACAAAAGCCTGCAGGTCATACAGCAACAGGATTTCCAGCTTGATGTTAAACTAACGGGTGACGAAATTCCTGATCAGGTTTTTCTTGAAGTCGGCGAAACCCGCTACAAACTTAATAAGGAGAGCACCATCCTTTTTCATTATACATTTAAAAATGTATTAAAAGACATTCCCTTTCGTCTTTCAGCTGATGGATATACCAGTCCGGATTTTACATTAAAATCGCTGCCCAGCCCTTCTATTGTTAATTTTCAGGCTTTGCTAAACTATCCAGCTTACCTGAATAAAAAAGATGAAGTAATAAACAACACCGGTGATTTATTGGTTCCTGAAGGAACGCGTATCACCTGGAAATTCCTTACCCGCAACACGTCTCTGTTTGGATTTACAATCAATGATTCTTCCTTTACATTAAAAAATGATGGTAGTCATTATTTTTATTTTGCTCGGCGGGCCTTGTCAAACTTTAATTACGGCATTCGCTCATCCAATAAATTTATACAAAACAAAGATTCTGTTTTGTATCAGGTAACTATCATTCCCGACGCTTTTCCGTCTATTAATGTTGATGAATACCGCGACTCCACCTCTAATTCACAAATGTATTACCGAGGCATTGTAAAAGATGATTATGGTTTTTCTAATCTCTCCTTTCATTATCGCTTTACGAAACGTGGCGACTCTGTAGGTTTTAACAACAAAGCATATGCTGTTGCCATTCCGATTAATTATGCTCAAACACAACAGCAATTCTTTTTTTATTCCGATTTCCGCAATTACGCTGTAGCTCCCGGCGATGAGATTGAATACTTTTTTGAAGTGCGCGACAACGATGGTGTTAACGGAAGCAAGCCTGCCCGCTCCCAGCTTATGATGTATAAAATTCCCACGCTGGAGGAAATCGAAAAAATGGCCGATAAGAACAGCGATGACATAAAGAAAAACATGGAGCAAAGCATTCGTGAATCAAGAAAACTTCAAAAGGAAATGGAGAAGTTGAACCTTGAGCTTTCTCAAAAAAAGAATCTAAACTGGGAGGACAAAAAGAAAATCCAGGACCTGCTTGACCGACAGAAGAACATGCAGGAACAACTTAAAAATATTGAACAGGACAACAAGAAAAACAGCTCTTTGAAAAACGAATTCAACGAGCAGGATCCAAAAATTCTTGAGAAACAAAAGCAACTCGAAGAATTGATGAAAACCCTGATGAATGATGAGTTGCAGAAGCTGATGGACGAGTTACAGAAGTTAATGGAAAAGGCGGATAAGCAGAAAACGCAGGATATGCTTGAAAAAATGAAGATGAGCAACAAGGATCTGGAGAAAGAACTGGACCGAAATCTTGAGATTTTTAAGCAACTTGAATTCGAGCAAAAGCTGCAGGATGTAATTGACAAGCTAAGAGAACTGTCTGAAAAACAAGAAAATTTATCCAAAGAAACCGAAAAGAAAAATGCTGACCAGGACGCCCTGAAAAAGGAACAGGATGCGCTAAACAAGGAGTTTGAAAAGCTTTCTGAGGAAATGAAAGACCTGAAAGAGAAAAACGAGCAGCTTGAAAACCCCAATCCCTATGAAAATCCGACCGAAAAGCAGGAGCA
>JAZDMK010000229.1:0-3323 GCA_043800975.1 Bacteroidota bacterium
AGATTGACTTAAGCAATCAGCCAGGCGGAATGTTCTTTTATAACATCACCGAAAACGGAACTACTGTAAAATCCGGCAAACTGATTAAAGAATAAGATTAGTTTAATTTTTTTATTCAAAGCCGGGGATAGTTTCTTTCCCGGCTTTTTTTGTTTTGTGTAGCTTTGCATATTGACAAACTGTAAAGTGAAAAAAATATCCGAAATATTTTCCATATTCTTTGTAAAACCCCATCCTCCTTTAGAAATACTTGAGCAACGCTGTCCCCTGCCCGAAAAATACAATTACAACTGGGAACCGGTGGTCCTGAAACTGATGGCTGCATCAGTGCATAAGCATTTTGGATCATCCGCTCAGATTCAGATATGGCACCTGATGCATACAAAAGATGATGCATTGTTTATTGAGGCAGTAAAAAAAATAAAACCCGAATTTGTTGCTTTTTCAGAGATCGATATCCTTGTCAGTGAGGTAAACAGGCTTTCGAAAATTATTAAATCCATTTCTCCCAAAACAACAACAATAGTTGGCGGTAAGCACAGTTCCCTTTTGAAGAAAGGAGATGCATTTCCTTTTACCGGTATTGATTTTGCTGTCAAAGGAGATGGCGTTACTTCACTTCCATTGATACTTAACTCAGTACTTGCTCATGAAAGAACAGAAGTTCAGGGTGTGATTAAAACCGATGATAAAAATATTGTAGTTGAAGATACGTTCTCTCCCTTTCACGGCTTATTCAGCAACGAATTACTTTCTGTTCATGAATACAAAGTTGAGAACCATACACCCGAAGAATATGCAAATGTGCATCATTCCTTTCCCGGTAAAAGTTTGATCGGGCAGGCAGTTAGTCCATTGTTTGGCGGATTCGGGTGCAGGCACCAATGCAGCTTTTGCCAGTCCCCATTAGAAAAAGAAGCCGACAGCGCTAGTTTCCCTGTTTTAGTGGTTCCCGAAGAAGCAGCGCAATACATGGCATATCAGATAAAAAAACAGAATACAAACGGTTTCTTTTCGCTGGAAGCCAATATGGATTTGGGAAATCTTCTGTCAATTTATACGGAACTGGAAAAATTTTCTGTTAACAAAATTGCGACATCAGGCTTTATTCGCGCGGCAGATATTGTGCAATCCGAAAAAAACGGAACACTGAAACACTTAACTAAAAAAGGGTTGTGTGCATTATCCGTCGGGCTCGACATTCCGACAGTTGATCATTTTGATACGTATAAAAAGTCTTTCACATGGGAGCATTTGTTGCAAAGTCTGGAAATCTGCAAAGAATACGGGATCTACGTAAGCGGAACGGTTGTAGGCGACCCCTCAGTTTCATATGAAGAGTTTCGTTTGCAACTGGAAGTGCTGAAAAAATTAAAGGTGAATGATTTTGACATCCGCTTAGCCATTGCCTTGAATAACACCGAATACTTCAATAATAATAAAATGCATTTGATATATCCGGCCCATTCGGAAGAGCATCTGAACCGGCAGAATTACCGATACCAAACGCTGCAATTTCCGGGAAAGATCAGGCCGGAGGAGACGTATGGGTTGGTGATGGGATTTTATTAAAGTAAATAGCAAAAAAAAAACGGGGCAAATGCCCCGTTTATAATAAAATACAATTCAGAATTAACGAATAATCTGAATTTTCTGAGTTTCAACGCTTGTTCCGTTAGATATTTTCACAAAGTAAACACCTGACTGGAATGCTGAAGTATTGATAGTAACATTATTTACTACGTTTCCGTTTTTGTAAACAACATCACCTAATACATTAACGATTTCAACTTTTGAAGTACCAGCAACTTTAACATTTAAAACATTATTTGCAGGGACAGGATAAATGCTAGTATTAGAATGATTGTTTTCATTAACACCTACAGTATATCTGTAAACTGATAAAGCATCAACACCGATATAATCACTGTTAGCACCACTTGGGCCACCATTTGTTACATAATAACGAATTGCAAGACGACCCGTTGTGCTGGTAGTAGGTATCGAGTACTGTACGCGAGCCCAACCTGCGGTGCTTGTAGTAAATGTAGCAATTTCAACCCAGTTTGTTGATTCAGGCAATACATCACCTGCAGGGTTATACATAATTTTAATATCATCAGGGTAAGTTGATCCATCAGGACTGCGTTGGTAGAATGCAATTGAATCACCAGCAAGAATGCTCAGTGAAGGAAGAACCAACCAAGTGTCAATTGTACCAGCACCTGAAGTATTATTAAAGTTAGCACCGATGTATGCTGCACCTTCCATAGCAGTGAAAACAGTTGTGTTACCGGCAAACCAGGTTGTTGTACCCAAAGGGCTACTTCTGTAATAATGCAAATAACCAGCTGTTGTGATAGAACTAGTGTCAACCATCCATTCAAAACCATCAGAATGCAAAGTAGTAATGGCTTTACTTGGCGTCATTGTTAAACCGTGCTGATCTTTACTAGGTGTGGTTGTTTTAGAGTTCATTTGTCCTTGAGCACATACAAATGCAACACTGACAAATAATGCGATAATAGAGAGTGTAGTTTTTTTCATACTTTATAAATTTTATTTATTAATTTCATGCAAAGTTACCTAAAACGAAGATTCAAATTATAGTAAGAGTACTTATTTTTTGTTTTTTTATTCACTTTTTATTAAAAAAAAAGCCCGATTCTATACAGAACCGGGCTTTTAAAAGATTTGGCAACGACATACTCTCCCACAATAAAGCAGTACCATCTGCGCAGACAGGCTTAACTTCTCTGTTCGGAATGGGAAGAGGTGGACCCTGTCGCTAAAGTCACCAAAAGATCGTAAATATTTTCTTGACTTAAAGAAAGTAAACATTAAAGAAAAGAGTTACCAAGGTATACCCACGTATGAAAGTTCACGGGTAATTAGTACTGCTCGGCTTTGCCATTACTGACTTTACACCTGCAGCCTATCAACGTCATAGTCTCTGACGACCCTTAAAGGAAGACTAATCTTGAGGCGAGTTTCGCACTTAGATGCTTTCAGCGCTTATCTCATCCCGACGTAGCTACCCTGCGATGCCGCTGGCGCGACAACAGGTACACTAGAGGTCGGTCCGACTCGGTCCTCTCGTACTAGAGTCAGGTCCTCTCAATCTTCCGACGCCCACAACAGATAGGGACCGAACTGTCTCACGACGTTCTGAACCCAGCTCGCGTGCCACTTTAATAGGCGAACAGCCTAACCCTTGGGACCTTCTCCAGCCCCAGGATGTGACGAGCCGACATCGAGGTGCCAAACCACTCCGTCGATATGAGCTCTTGGGAGTGATCAGCCTGTTATCCCCGGAGTACCTT
>JAZDMK010000252.1:0-2031 GCA_043800975.1 Bacteroidota bacterium
GTAAAATGACGTCCCTTAATAGCTGACGAAGGACAGGCGGCCACACATACGCCACAAGCTTTACACAATGCGCTTATAATATGGCTGTGTTTCTCAATCTCCTTATACTCAATAGCGCTGAAGGGGCAAAGTTTATTACAAAAACGGCAGCCGGAGCATATGTCCTCGTTGACTTCTGAATAGACGGCGTCAACTTCGATCTTGCCTTTTGAAATTTTAGCTAAAATACGGGCTGCGGCAGCTCTCGCTTGAGCCACTGTATCGGGAATATCTTTAGGCGCCACGCATGTTCCTGCGATAAAGATACCATCAGTAGTGGTTGCAACGGGTTCCAGCTTCGGATGACTTTCGATGAACCAGCCATCTTTATCCTGGCTGATATTTACTATCCTTGCTATTTCGTTCGAGTCTTCGCGCGCTTCCATTCCCACCATCAGCACAATAAGATCTGCCGGAATCTCAATCACTTCAGCGGACAGTTTCTCATTTACCTCAATTATCATTTCACAATCATCTTTTGGCCCTGCTCTGCGAATGACAGGTCTGTCATTTTTTTCGTACATCAGGAAAAGCGTTTTCGCTTCAGAAGAGCGATTGTAGAAATCTTCATGTCCTTTTCCGAATGCATGCATATCAATATATACATCGGAAATATAACAGTTTGGATTAGCCGATTTGATCTCATGGGCATATTTAAGCGCAGTCATACAACAAACCCTTGAACAATACCCGTGAAATTCCATGCTTCTGCTTCCAACGCAATGAATTATGGCAACATATTGGGGTATCTTTCCTTCTTTGGTTTCGATACGGCCTGCACGGATCATTTTTTCCAGTTCAAATGACGTAATAACATTGGGCAGTTTTCCATAGCCATAATGTGTAATGCGCGAGGCGTCAAATTCTTTATACCCGGTACAGACTATAACGTTGCCAACCTGTACTTCATTGGTTTTGTCGGAGTTTGGTTCACTAATTGCAGCAGTGAAATTGCCGATAAATCCTGTGAGGGTTTTGAGTTTTGAGTTAAGATGTAAAACTACCTGTTTGTTATTCATTATACGCGTAATGCGTTCTGTAACAAGGTCGCGGGCAGAGTACAGGTGTGGGGCAGTAAGATCCACGCGGGCAAGGTTACCGCCAAGATGGTCACTTTTTTCAACCAGGTGAACCTTGTAGCCGGCATCTGCCATTTCAAGAGCAGCAGTCATCCCTGCAATTCCACCGCCGATTACCAATGAATTAGGGCACATATCTACCTGCATGCTTTCAAGAGCTTCATGAAGCTGAACACGCATAACGGCAGCACGTGTCAATGCCATTGCTTTGATGGTGGCTTCTTTAACATCATCATGAACCCAACTGCATTGTTCGCGGATGTTGGCCATCTCGAAAAAGTACTGGTTCAATCCGGCTTTCACGAGGGCGGCGCGAAAAGTGCGTTCATGCATGCTCGGACTGCAGGCAGCAACCACTACCCGGTTGAGATTGTTCTCTTTGATGTCCTGCACGATCATTTCCTGTCCCGGATTTGAACACATATATTTATATGTCCGCACCAGTGCGACCGAAGGAAGCGTAGAAATATATTTCTCGACAGCTTCCACATCAACTATCTTAGCGATGTTTGATCCGCACATGCAAATGTAAACGCCGATTCTGCAATTTTCCATAAATAATTTTTTTACTTGACTGAATCAGAGAATGATTTTGACTGTATTTCATGTTTTGAATATGCGTCCTTCTGAATAGATGCAAAATACATTGCCATTGGCCTGTAAACGAGGTGGGCCCATTTGCTGAAGGGCATCCTGAGCAGCCAGGGAACAACACACATCAGATGGATTGCGTAACTGACATTGGCATATACATTAAAACCGGTACGGTGGAAGATATGCTGAGCAATGCCTGTGATCACAATAAAAAACAAAAGAGTTACGAAGACCCAGTCGGTGCCGTGAGATTTTTTATACTGTACATAAGTTGTTTTACTGAACCGCCGGTTAATAAAATATATCGTGCCGATAACCA
>JAZDMK010000239.1:0-6857 GCA_043800975.1 Bacteroidota bacterium
AGCAGCTGATGCCGGTGTATGATAAACCCATGATTTATTATCCGCTTTCTGTTTTAATGATGGCGGGAATCAATGAGATTTTAATCATTTCTACACCCTATGACCTTCCCGGCTTCCAGCGGTTGCTTGGTGCCGGAAAAAATCTGGGATGCAATTTCCAATATGCAGCACAGCATGTTCCCAACGGACTGGCTCAGGCTTTTGTAATAGGAAAAGATTTTATTGGTAAAGATAATGCATCGCTTATTTTAGGAGACAATATTTTTTATGGCTCCGGCTTGCAGGAAATCGTTTATTCATGCAATGAGCCGGAGGGCGGAATTGTGTTCGCTTATCATGTTTCTGATCCCGAACGATACGGTGTAGTTGAATTCGATGATAACTTCAAAGCATTATCAATTGAAGAAAAGCCTGCAAACCCCAAATCAAACTATGCTGTTCCCGGGCTTTATTTTTATGATAATTCTGTTGTGGAAGTTGCGGCAAATATTAAACCGAGTGCTCGCGGAGAATATGAAATTACAGATGTGAACAAATGGTATCTTGAAAACGAAAAACTGAAAGTAAAAATTCTTAGCCGTGGCACAGCATGGTTGGATACAGGTACTTTTGCATCGCTCATGCAAGCGGGGCAGTTTGTTCAGGTAATTGAAGAAAGACAGGGCTTGAAAATTGGATGCATTGAAGAGATTGCTTATCGCCGAGGCTTTATTACTGCAGAACAACTTGAAGAAGTTGCACAACCTCTTTTAAAAAGTGGTTATGGTCAATATTTATTAAATCTTCCAGAATGAATACAAGAAAAAACATATTAATAACGGGTGGCGCTGGCTTTGTCGGAAGCGCTTTAGCCGAACGCCTTCTTGCAGATGAAAATAATTTTGTCGTTATTGTTGATGATTTGACAACAGGTGAAATTCGAAAAATCCCTTCATTGGATAAAGGAAATGGAAGATTTATTCGCTGCGACGTCAACGATTACAGAGATATTTCCGAAGTAATGTTATCATTCCATTTTGAATATGTATTTCACTATGCTGCTGTGGTAGGGGTGAAGCGTACTTTAAAAAATCCTGTTAAAGTTTTAAGTGATTTGCATGGTATCGAAAATCTTCTTCGCCTTTCAAAGAACAACGGTGTTAAACGTGTTTACTTTTCTTCATCGTCTGAAGTGTATGGAGAACCCGTTGAGATTCCCCAGAATGAGTCGACGACACCACTCAATTCACGCCTGCCCTATGCAATTGTAAAAAATGCAGGCGAAGCCTATTTGAAATCTTATCAACGCGAATACGGGCTTGAGTATACGATCTTTCGTTTTTTCAATACATATGGGCCAAAGCAGTCGAAAGATTTTGTTGTCTCCCGTTTTATTTCTTTAGCACTGGCTGGAAAAGACATCCCGATTTATGGTGATGGAATGCAAACGCGCACATTTTGTTATGTAGATGATAACATTGAAGCAACTACAAATGCATATTATAAAAATCAATTTGTAAATGATGTTGTCAATATTGGCGGAGGAATGGAGATTCCTATCCTTGAGTTGGCAAGAATGATAATAAAAATTACAGGATCAAAATCTCAGATTATTCATTTGCCTCCCTTAAAGGAAGGCGATATGAACCGTCGTGTTCCTGACCTGGTTAAGATGAATAAGCTTCTGAATAGAACGCCCATTTCTCTGGAAGATGGTTTGAAACGCTTACTCGAAAATACTACTTATATTATCTGACGATTATGTTTAGCATTGATGAGTTACATCTGAAAGTTAGCGATGCTCTTGCAAAGCAAAACCTTACGTTGTGTCCTTATGAATTGTATGAGCCCATATCGTATACCCTTGATTTAGGTGGAAAGCGCATACGTCCCGTTATGGTTTTGCTGGCTTGCAACTTGTTCACCGATGAAATTTCACATGCTTTGCCACCTGCAATGGCAATTGAATTTTTTCACAATTTCACGTTAATCCATGATGACATCATGGACGATGCACCAATTCGCAGGAATAAACCTACAGTGTATAAAAAGTGGAATGCAAACACTGCGATACTCTCAGGTGATACCATGTTTGCCAAAGCCTATGAGCTGCTTTGTGAAACGGATAAAGAATATTTGTATAAGATTCTCGGAACATTCACACGCACTGCTATTGAAGTCTGCGAAGGTCAGCAGTTCGACATGAATTTTGAAAAAGAAGAAAGTGTTCCTATTGATGAATATCTGAATATGATACGCCTGAAAACGGCAGTTCTGCTGGCAGCCAGCATGAATGTAGGTGCATGCATGGGCAATGCAAGTGATGAGGATGTTAAAAATTTATATTCTTTTGGAATCAATATCGGAATGGCTTTTCAGCTGCAGGATGATTTGCTGGATGTATATGCCGATCAGGAAAAATTCGGAAAACAGCTTGGAAATGATATTGTAACCAACAAAAAAACATATCTCCTACTCAAAGCTTTTGAGCTTTGCAATGATTCACAGAAGGATCGTTTGCGTGCACTTTTAAAATTGAATGAACAGACTGAAATAAAGGTTGATGGCGTGAAAGCGTTGTATTACGAATTGGATATTCATAAGGTGACAACAAACGAAATAGATATTTATTTTGATAAAGCGCTTGCTGATCTGGATAAAGTAAAAGTTGAAAATTCAAGAAAGCAGGAGCTTTTAAAATTTGTTTCCTTTCTGGTAAAAAGAGACTATTAATTTTTGTGTATGAAAAAAATTCTTCTCATCCTTGCACTTCTTGGTGCCTCTAAAGCATTCGTATACTCACAGAACCCCATCGTCGAGATGTCCGGTAAAATGCTGCTGGGTTTTTATACAACCGAATATCAATATGCAGCCGTTGATAATTTTACACTTTGTGATAAAGCAATTTCCTACACATTATTTTCGTTAACAAAAAAAGTAACAATGGTGAATGGAAAAGGTGCAGAAATATACAGTGTTTATTGTTCAGATGCCTTTTCTGTAAAAATGGATGCGCCTTCCAATATGCCCGAACCCTGTATTGCTATTGGCGACTTAAGCTGGAATGCCCAACCCCGTGAAATTGTTGAGCTGAGTACAGCGACTGGAACTTATACAGATGCCACATCGGCTATTCTTAAAAAAGAAGGTATTTCAAACCCTGTAGTGAAGGTTAAGAAAGCTTTTCGTGTTGACATGGATGGAAATGGAAAGAATGAAGTAATTGTTGTTTCCGACAACTATCCCGAAATTCTGCCTTCTCATGCTGAAGCTGGGCATTATGCTGTAATTTATTTACGAAATGTAAAGGAAGACAATACAGTTGAAAATATTTTTATCGAAAAAGAAATCTATCAGAAAAATCAGGACCCCGAAGCACAACCACCGCAGCGTTTTGAATTATTAGGAATACTTGATGTGGATCATGATGGCAAATTTGAAATTATTGTTTGTGCCTCCTATTACGAAGGGAATTCTTATATCGTCTACAAATTTGATGGAAAAAAATTCAATGCAGTTCTGGCAACAGGCTGTGGTGCATAAGGATTTTTGAAAGCTATTTTTTAAAATCGTAAATCAAAAATATTTTACAGACCTCTCATCCATTCTTTACGAAGCATGGATGGATGATTCAAAGCCTCATCTATGGTGCTGATCAGAAGTTCCTGATCGCGGTTCAGAATTCCTTTTAATGAAAGATAATTGGATGCGTGATCGCTTCGGAAAATTGTTTCCTTTAATTTACAATGCAGTAATAATTCGCGCAGTTCAGTTAGAAGGCCTGGTGTGTCGGGCAGTTCAAAAGGTATCCCGATACGTTTCTGAAAGTGTTCTTCTCCGAAAGGAAAACTTAATACCAGCGTTGAAGCAAAATGAGGCTGCGTTTCATTTAAGATGGCGGCTGAATTTCTTGCATGTTGCAAACTTAATTCTTTTCCGCCCATACCGAGCAAAATCATTACACTGCTCTTGATGCCTGCAGCATGGGCTTTCAATAGACCCTCTGCAGTTGTTGCATAGGTTTCTCCTTTGCTGATTCTTTGCAGTACAACATCGTCGCCGGATTCAATTCCAACATAAATTAATGTGAGACCCGCTTCTTTCAGTTCCTGTAATTCATTAATGCTTTTAGCACGAAGATTACCGGGTGATGCATACGCACTCACTCGGTTCAGGCGGGGAAAGGAGTTTTTTAAAGCTTGCAGGATCTTTAAAAGTTTAGCTGTGGAAAGAACCATGGCATCTCCATCGGCGAGGAATATTTTGCGCGTGTCTGCTGCAACTTTCGATGCGTATTCAATTTCACGTAATACTTCTTCTTCTTTTTTTAAACTGAATTTTTTCGAAGTGTACATTTCGCAAAAAGTACAGCGGTTCCAGGAGCAGCCATTCGTGATTTGCAGAATAAGGGAATAAGCTTCGCTGGGAGGACGGAATAATGGCTCGCTGTAATTTATCATCGCGTAAAAATAATGAATTTGAGTCAACGAAAACATCGACAAACTATTTGCGATCTCGATATTTCCCGTTTGTCGGGTATTTATGGCTGTATATAGAATTTAACCTGACAGAATTCATGGAACGTCTACTTTTGCATGTAACTTTTTTAAATAGTTAAACGTCCCATGATCAAATTTTCAAAAATTCCAGCAATGAAAATAAATTTTATTCTTTTTATCCCTCTGATGTTCTTATTAACCTCGGGGACCTATGCTCAACAAAAACCTGAAGTAACAGGGCAGGTAAAGGATGCAGCCACAAAGAAAAATATGGAATTCTGTTCCGTATCAATTTTAAATACCAAAGACAGTCTGATTACCGGATGTGTGACCGACAACAGCGGCTATTTCACTATTGAACTTAATCCCGGCATGTATAATTTTGTATTCAGCTTCATGGGTTATAAAACTGACACGTTGAAAAATCAACTGATTACTCAAAATAAATTTGTGGGCATTATCAAAATGCAACCGGATGAAAAAATGCTGAAAGAGTTTACAGTGAAAACAAACTCATCCGAAAACCTGATTGACCGCGATGTTCAGGTGGTAACGGATAAACTGAAAGCGGGCACTGCAAATACAAAAGAAGTACTTGATAAACTAAATGGTGTGGATTATGATCGTTACAACAATTCAATCAAAGTAGACAATGATGCTAAAGTTATGATCCTTGTAGACGGTGTTGAGAAAGATCAGGAGTATGTTAAGAACCTTGCTCCCGACCGCTTGAAAAAAATTGAAGTAATCCGCGACCCGGGCGGCCGATACGCATTGGAAGGATATTCTGCCGTTATCAATATCATACTGAAAAAAGATTATCAGGGAACCGAATTGTACATTGCAGGCAGATCGATGAATGATCCCGATGCATCGGAAAGTAAAAATATTTTTGTGCAAAACAGTTTATCCGCAACGCTGAATTACACCTATAACAAAATAAACATATACGGGAAAGCGGGTTTGTTAAGCAATAATTTTAATCTTCCCTCTGTTGGAAAAAAAGAGTATTCCAGTGGTCTGGTAATAGAAAGTACAGTGCCTGCGGGAGAAGAAATGAATACGTTTGTTAAACAGTTTAACACCGATTATACACTGGGGGCCGATTGGTATATCAACCCCAAACACACACTCAGTTTTGAAAGCGGGCTGACTGTATCGCCGAAAAGCAGCAACACTTCAAAAGAAGCCTACAATGTATCTGCATTGTATAATGGGACACTACTTGATTCTTACCAGCGTGAATACCTTACGCGAACCGAAAATCAAAATGGATACGGATCGCTTTTCTATAAAGGAAAACTGAATGACAAAAATGAGTTGAGTTCAAACTTTACGTTCACCGATTACAAAAACAAATACACGAACAATATCATTGAAAATATTATCAATATCAGAAATGAAAACGGAACGGATGAAAAGAACAGCACAAATTTTTATCTGGAGTATGATCATACCATCAACAGCAAATCAGCATTTCAGTTTGGATATGGCAATGCGTGGAGTTCACAGAACAATGTTTTTAATACCGATGAAACACAAAGCAGTTTTACATACACCGATTTTCGTAATAAGTTCTACAGTTATTATTCCTGGCAGAAAAGTAAAAAGTTTGGAATAAAGCTGGGCGGTGTTGGAGAAACCAGTGCCCCGGTTGCTGACGGACAGAAAAAAGATTATCTGATTGTTCAGCCCTATGCCGATTTTAAATTCCTTCCCCACAAACAAGTGAGTATGGTTTTGAAATACAGAGCAGGCAGCAGTTACCCGACAATCAGCCAAACCAATCCTTTCAAATATGTGATCGATCAGCAGACAGTACGCGTTGGAAATCCTTTGCTGAAGCCCGAGGTAACACATAAGGTTTCATTGAAAACAGATATTATGGGCGGACTTCTGAGCCTTGAGCCTTATTACCATTTTTCGAACAATTATATTACAGAAACAGGAACGTTGCGACCCGACAGCATTTTCGAATATAGTTACAGCAATTCGGGTGATTATAAAAACTATGGATTGCAGGCCGGACTTACCATTCCTTTCAGCAAGAGTCTGATTCTTCAGACAAATTTCGATTTTTTCAAAAGCAGTATTTTATACAACAAAAAAACAAATGCTCTGAACGACTGGTCGATGAACGGACAGCTGATATACATCCGCGAAAAAAGTAACCTGGTGAGTGGAATCATTTATCAGAACAACCTGCGTAAATTTATTACTGCACAAGGATACAACAGCTGGGATAATGACTTTTGGCTTGCTTTTGTGCAAAAGTCATTCATGAAAAAAAGGCTTGAAGTGATGCTTCTTTATTTTATGCCAGTAAACCTGGGTGTGCAGTTTGATCAGGGGAGCTATATTTCCACAACGGGTTATACA
>JAZDMK010000240.1:0-5186 GCA_043800975.1 Bacteroidota bacterium
TGCAGCTCTGCAATCATTGTTTCCTGCTGCTCTTCTTTTTGTTTTTGCTCTGTAATATCTTCCAGTATTCCATCACAGAAAAGCGGATTGCCTTCTTCATCAATAACTAAAACTGCAGAAACAGCAATGGTTGTAACCGTAGCATCTCTTTTTTTGATTCTGATAATTTTATTTTTAACAGAATACTTTTTCATCAGTTCATCCATAAAATCATGTCTGTCCTGACGATCATGGAATAAATCGATGATATGAATTGTGAACAGTTCTTTTTCAGTTTGGAAACCGAGCATCTCGATGGCAGCCGGATTCGCTTCCACAAAGTGGCCTTTTCGATCAATTGTGGTACGAAAAACACCAATTTTAATATTATCTGTAAGGTTTTTAAATTTATTTCTGTTCAGTAAAAACTCCTGTTTTTCAGAACTGATTTCTTTCACCTTAATTATATATGCCTTCTCTTTTCCAAGTATGATGCTAGATATCGAAAGTTCAGTATTGACTATATTTCCATCTTTACCCAGTAGTTTGCTTTCAAATTTTGTAACCCGATCCAATCCCTCGCTTACATCTTTGAATAATCGTATCGAGTCTGTTCCGGATTTTTCATCATCTGGCAGTAGCTTAAGAATATAAGTTGATAAGAGTTCTTCCTGCGAATATCCAAGCATATCCTGAATAATTCTGTTTGAAAAAATAATATTTCCGCCGGATACCATCAGCGTTCCTTCTGTGGCACTGTCAACAAGCATTTTATATCGCTCTCTTGACTTCTTAAGCTCTTCTTCTGCTTTGAAACGCCTTTTCTCAATCCTGAAGCTCTGGAAAGTGATTGTTGCCAACAAAGCGAAAATCAGAATCGTGATGATCATAGAAATATTGAGAACACGATATTCCAGTTTTTTGATTTCAACTTTTACATCCTCAACGTAAATACCGGTACCAATAATCCAACCCCAGGGCTTAAAAACCCTGACGTAAGAAAGCTTTGGAACAATTCGCGTGGAATCATCCTTCCACTGCCACATATAATCTACAAAACCCTCATCCGAAGTTTTTACAGTTTCTACAAATTCAACAAATAACTTCTTCCCGTTGGGATCCTTAAAATTTGTCAGATCCGTTCCGTTCAGGTCTTTTCTGTATGGATGCATGATCATACGGGGGTGCATATCTGTAATCCAGAAATAATCTTTGCCTTCTTCTCCGTATCTCAGGAATTCAATTCTTTTTGCAGCCTCTCTTTGAGCCTGCTCCCTAGTCATTAAACTGTCTTTTTCACTTTTTTCATATTCATTCAGAATACTCCATGCTGAATAGGTAAGCTCACGAATCATATTTCTTTTGCGCCCCAAGATTACATCTTCAAATTCGGGTAGCAGAACAAAATAGAGTGCTATGATAAACATACCAATCGTAAGTAGTGACGGCAGTACGATTCTTGTAAAAAACGCCCTTGTTTTAAATCCTTTGGTCGACATATTCTGAAGCTATATTTGTATCCCTAAAATTACAAAATGTTTATACGAATCTCCCCGACAAATGTTTGTTCTTTAAATTTTATCAGCAGAAAACTTTTAAATGTACGAAAAGTCGCAACAGATAAAGCAAACCCTGATAATTCTTTAAAATTATTGTTAAAATTTTAACATATCTTGGTCGAAATTGAATGAATTGTAATTTTTTTCATAATTTTGTTTTATCTCAAATATGCTTTTGTGAACACAATTAATAGACCTGAAATCCTTCCCGAACGTACTGTTGAAAGGCTTAGCCAATATCGACGCGTACTTCTGAAATGCCTTGCTGATAATAAATCTCATATTTTTTCACATGACCTGGCGAAACTGTTACATATCACATCTGTTCAGGTGCGCCGTGATATTATGCTGATCGGCTATCAGGGCAGCCAGCGTAAGGGTTATGACATCAAAGAGCTTACAGACCTGATTGGAAACATTATCGATTCCGAATCACCACTGAAAGTCTGTGTTGTGGGGATGGGACATCTTGGAAGAGCTATTACCACCTACTTCAAAGGAAAAAGACATAAACTCGATATCATTGCCTCCTTTGATACAAGTCCCGAAAAAACAGACCATATCATTGCCGGTGTTTTTTGTCATCCGTATGAAAAACACAGCAGCGTTATTGCAGACATGAAAATTACAATTGCTATCCTTGCAGTGCCAGCCAAGTTTGCTGCTGATGTTGCAAAGGACCTTGTAAGCGCAGGAATTAAAAGCATTGTGAATTACAGCTCTACTGCATTAAATGTTCCCGATGGTGTATATCTTGAAGAATATGATATGATCACTTCGCTTGAGAAGGCTGCTTATTTTGTAAAAAAGAATTCTCAAAAAGCTTAATGAATCATCCTGAATTTCTGGCCGGGGCGAAATGTTGTGTGTGTGGAAATGAAAAGCCTGAAAGATTTTCCGTTCGCTTTGAAAAAAACAACCTGCACGTCGTTGAATGTAATGAGTGCTCGTTTACTTTCATTCCTCCATTCTACCGAAAACAAATCCGGTATGAGCATTATAAGGATGAAGCCGTAACGCAGGCAATACGTTCGGGCAACAACTGGTTAAAGATTCAACGACATAAACTGCGTTTTAAATTAATTAAAAAATATAAAAAGAACGGTTCACTTTTCGATCTGGGCGCGGGCTGGGGACATTTCATGCTGGCCGGACAAGAACTTGGATATGATGTATACGGCATTGAGATCAGTGAGCAAAATTATCTCTACGCAAAAAACGATCTGAATCTTCCTGTCGACAAAATGGATTTCTTTGACATGACAGAAGAAAAGAAATTCGATATCGTAACACTGTGGGACGTTCTCGAACATATTGATGATGCAAATCCATTTGTGGCCAAATGCGCGGCAGTCACTAAATCCGGTGGCATTCTTGTATTGCAGGTTCCGCAGATTGACAGCTATATTGCGAAACGTAAAAAAGAAAAATGGCTGATGATGGGGCTCGATCATGTTAATTATTTTTCTAAAAAAACAATTCGTCAGATTCTTTCCCAGCATGGTTTTGAAGTAATTAAAATCAAATCTTCCATAGAACTGAAATTATTTTTACTGTACTCTGTTTTCCCAAAAAAACTCAAGAAGAAAAATCCTGAATCTACACAGCCCGTTACGTCTGCTCAACGTCAGGAGTATTTCAATAAAGTAACCAAACGGCCTATGTGGCAACTTAAAATATTTGTGTTCTTTCATAACATAGCTTACCGTATGCTTTCCTGCATGAGGATTGGTGAAGAAATGATCGTCGTAGCAAAGCGAAAGTGATTTTTTAACATCACTTTAAATATTTTCTTTGTGAAACTTCGTGAGTTTGTGTCTTTGTGGCATTTTTAATTTAATAACGGATGTTAAAAATGAAAATCATTACTTTTACAGATTGAACAGAAAAAAATGGGCGCGATAGGTTTTGCTTTCAGGAACTATAAAAATTCAATGCGGAAAAAGAAAAGCATCCGCACAGGTATACCATACAGTAAGCCGATGCAGATCAGCATTCAGCCAAATCTGGCCTGCAATGCGCGCTGCCTGATGTGTGACTGCTGGCACGAGAAAACAAATTACCTTACTTCAGCCGAGCTTATCAAAACGCTGAAAGAAATGCGCGAATGGATGGGCCCCGATTTCTTTATTCAGATTGCCGGTGGCGAACCGCTCATCTTTCCCGGCATGTACGACATCTTCCGTTTTTGTGCCGACAACCAGATTATTTGCAAAATCAATACTAACGGAATCGCCTTTACAGAAAGAATTTGCCAGCGCATTATTGATTCCGGACTGAAATATCTGACGGTGTCCATCGATAGCCATAAAGCAGAGATACACGATAAATACCGCGGTGTTCCGGGTACTTTCGAACGTGCCGAATTCGGACTGAAGTACCTGAAGAAAAACAGCAAGATGGTGCTGGGTGTATCGGTAGTTCTAATGAAAGAGAATGTTAAAGACATCCGCGAGATGACGGAATATTTTCTTTCACTGGGAGTGGATCGCGTGTTGTACCAACCGATTCGTGTGTTCACGAATGACATCCCTACCTGGAAAGATTACGAATTCTGGCCCGATGATATAGAAGCACTACGTGATGGCATAGGCTGGCTGAAAGAAATGCATAAGGCCGACAGCCGCATCATGAATACCGAAGATCACCTTGATATGATGCTGGAATATTTTACCCATCCGGAAAGTATCATCAACAGGAAGAATTGTTATATCGGTTTCGATCAGATTACAATTAACTATAAAGGCGAAGTTTTTCTGTGCGATGCATTCGGAACCATTGGCAATATCAAAGATGGCAATGTGAAGGATATGTGGAACAGCGATAAAGCCAAGCGTGTTCGCAAAGCAATGGAAACATGTAAATTTCCGTGCACCAGCAACTGTAAAAAAGAACTAACCTTTGGACAAAAAGTTTCAAAGTTCTGGGCTTTCTATAAAGCAGGAATGTTTAAGAAATAGTTTCTTTCCTTAAACACATAGGCACATAGAGGCACATAGAAAACATATTTGCAAACACATTTATGACGATCACAAAAAAATACATTGATCAGATAAGTTTCGAAATAATCGGTGCGGCTATAGAAGTACATAAAGAACTTGGTCCGGGCTTGCTTGAAAGCATTTATCACAGATGCATGAAAGAAGAGCTTTCATCACGAAATCTTACTTTTTTTTCTGAATTAATTACCCCCGTTCATTATAAAGGAAAAGTTCTTGAAACAGAACTCCGGTGCGACTTTCTTGTAGAAAATCTTGTTGTGGTTGAACTTAAAACTGTTGAGGCATTTGCTCCTGTTCATGAAGCTCAACTTTTATCTTACATGAGATTGCTTGAAAAACCAAAAGGAATTCTCATTAACTTTTATTGCTCAAACATTTTTAAAGAGGGTCAAAAAACAATGGTAAATGAAATTTACAAAGCATTACCTTAGTCTTCCAGATAGTATGTGCCTTATGTTTCCTATTGTTCCTATGTGTTAAAAAAAAATAAAAAATGCAACAAACCCGATTCAATTTTTTCTTTAAACATCATTCGGCTTCACACTCTATGAAAGGAATTCGGATTTTCTTCTTTTTCATTTTTTTATTCCTTTCATTTTTTTGTAGCGCACAGAAAAAAAGTTTTTACAATATTCCAGGAAGATCT
>JAZDMK010000254.1:0-4359 GCA_043800975.1 Bacteroidota bacterium
ATGGTCCCTGTTTTTTTACCAGCCACAGATGCAACGATGATAGTGGATGTAGGTGTTTTTTTGGTTTGGGCATAAGTGCCAAAACATACACAGAATAAGAGAAGAAGGATTGAAAGTTTTTTCATGGTGATTAAAATTGAGTTATAAAGGAGACAATACAAATCCTGTAATCCTCAAAAATAATAAAAATTCATGAGAAATCTTTCCGTGTCAGCCACCGAAAAAATAAACCCGGAAAAGATTTTTCCGAGGGTTTAAACGATACGGATTTCTTTTTTGTCGGATGGGTCTAAAGCAGCGCTTTTCACATCCACATCTGCATCAACGAAATATTTTGATTTTTCGTTATTTGCAAAAGAACCCAGTTTACCTAAAGTACCCAGTGCGCCACCTTTTTCCTTGAGTTCATCGTTGTTCGATTTAATCAAAGCGAAAGGAAGAGAAAAAGTAAGTTCCTTAGTTTCTCCGGGTTTAATGATAAAACTTTCAGGGATTTTAATTTTACCCAGTTCGAGTTCTTTGGTTTCCTTTTCATCACCTCTGCCAGTTGTATATTCTTCCAGCATTTTTACTGTATAGGATACGATTTCCTGTTCACTTTTGGAGGTAAGTGTGATTTTGCCCTCAACAACACCACTGTCTTTTGCAACCTGACCGGGAACCTGCAAACTAACATTCACACCACCGATACCTAATTTGTTTTTTACATTCTGAAAAAAGCCCATTGTAATTAATTTTAAATTTTTGTAAATCTAATGAATAAATGATAATAAATTCGCAATCGTCAATCGTCAATCGTCAATCGAAAATCGAAAATAATTTAGTCGTTCCAGCTGTCTTTCTTCTTCTTCTTCTTAAAGTCTTCCTTTTTCTTGAATTCCTTTTTGAATCCGGGTTTTGAATCGTCCTTTTTTAAGCGCTCTCTAAAACTGGGTTTCGAATCATCCGGTTTGCTTCGTTCTTTGTTGTAGTCCGGTTTTGAATCGTCTGTTTTTCGTCGCTCTCTGTTGTAGCTGGGTTTCGAATCATCCGTTTTCCTGCGCTCTCTGTTGTAGCTGGGTTTAGAGTCGTCACCGCTTTTTCGTTCTCTTTTGAAATCGGGTTTTGCGCCAAAACGTCTTTCTTTATTAAAGGGGCGTTTCTTTTCTCTTTGTTCTCCGCCACCTTCCTGATCTCTTTCGGAAGCCTGCTCAACAAAAATTCTACGCCCGTCCATTTTCAGATTCGTAATGCTGTTGATTACATCCAGCACATCACCGGGATCCACTTCAAAAAATGAAAACGATTTCATCAGATCAATTTTACCAACAGTCACTTTTTTGCCGGGCATATTGGTGTTGATGAATTCAAGCAGCTGATTGGGATAGAAGCCGTCCTTCTTACCGAGATTGATAAACAAACGCGTCATTTTTTCATTGCGACGGCTGCTTTCATCGGCATGATAATCTTGTGAACGTCCTGTAACATTCAGGTCTTTTGCATTCTTGTAATATTCCAGGAAGCGATTGAATTCAAGCGATACGAAGCGTTTGATGATTTCTTCCTTTTCAAGCCATTCCAGTTTTTTATAAATAACAGGAAGATAGGTATCGATTTCGGTGTTATCCAGTTCTACCTTTTCCATTTTATCGACCATGTGAAACAGTTGCTTTTCGCAGATTTCACGGCCCGTTGGAACATTAGACGGAATAAAACTCTTTCCGATTTTCTTTTCAATTCTTTTTAAAACCTGTTTTTCTTTCAGGTTAACAAGAAGAACCGAAATTCCTGCTTTGCCCGAACGGCCTGTTCTTCCGCTGCGGTGGGTATAAATATCCAGCTCGTCGGGAACGTTATAGTTGATCACATGTGTTAAGTCATCCACGTCCAGACCGCGCGCTGCCACATCGGTTGCAACAAGCAGGCTGATATTTCTTACGCGAAATTTCTGCATTACATAATCGCGCTGTGCCTGCGACAGATCTCCATGCAGCGAATCGGCACTGTATCCGTCCTGAATCAGTTTGTCGGCAATTTCCTGCGTTTCAATACGGGTGCGGCAAAACACAATACCATAAATTCCGGGGTTGTAATCGGCGATGCGTTTCAGCGCAAGATATTTTTCTTTGGCATGGACAGTATAACACATATGCTTGATGTTATCCGCGCCGGAATTGCGTGTGCCGATGGTTACTTCAATCGGCTTATTCATGTATTTCTTCGAAATCGTAGCCACTTCATTCGGCATGGTTGCAGAGAAAAGCAGTGTGTTTCTTGTATCCGGAACGACAGCTAATATTGAATTGATATCATCCAGAAAACCCATGTTCAGCATTTCATCGGCTTCATCCAGCACAACGCGTTCAACACTTGCCAGGTTGACAACACGGCGATTGATCAGATCCAGCATACGTCCGGGAGTGGCAACGATAATCTGCACGCCTCTCTTGATTGCTTTGATTTGATTGTCTATACTTGATCCTCCATAAACAGGAAGTATTTTTATTCCATCGGTGTACAGTGCAAAATCTTTCAGATCGCCCGCAATCTGTAAACACAGTTCGCGCGTAGGGCAGAGTATTAATGCGCCGGGCGACTGACTACCGGGAACCGCTTCCTGTATAAGTGGAATGCCATAGGCAGCAGTTTTCCCTGTGCCGGTTTGTGCCAGTGCAACAACGTCGTTTCTTTTATTCAGTAAGAGCGGGATTACCTTTTCCTGAACGGGCATAGGATGTTCAAAACCCAGTTCAATAATCGCTTTGCGTATCTCGGGGGTTACATTTAATTCTTCAAAAGTCATTTTATTATTTATTAATTTGTTTGTGGAAAGACTGATTCAGCAATGAACTCATTACTTCAGCGTATTTCCGTTTGTGTCAATTTTTATTTCATTTCCTTTCAGCATAACAACCGCAACTCCCTTTTCAAAAGGCTTTACAATTAGATCAAACTGCGGCGAAATGATTTCTTTACCGCTCATATTTACAAAACCCCAGAGCTGATCTTTCAGCACAGGAGCAAGGTTTTCAGAAAAATCTTTGCAGGCCTTATACCAGCCGGAAACAATTTTTTTATCGGGATTCATGAATGCATACAGCGTATCTTTTTTTACAATCGCCATTCCGGCTGAAACATAGGTGATGTCGTCAAGCCAAGGCAGCAAAAGATTTCCTTTGCGATCGATGAATGAACTTTTAAAATCGTATTTCACAAATGCAATTCCGTTCGTGAATGTCCATACGTCTTCAAAGTTGTACGGAATGATGAGCGTGCCAGTGGTATCAATGAATCCCCACATTCCGTTTTTCTTCACGGCAGCCAGTCCTTCAGTAAAATTCCATACATCATCAAACTGGGGTGTAATAAAAAACTTTGCGCTGTCGTTGATGAATCCCCACTTTCCGCAAGTCTTCACTTTGGCAATGTCGTGATAAAAACTTCCCACATCCTGATACCAGCCCGAAATCAGACTGTCCTTTTTATTGATAAAACCATACCAGCCCTGATTTTTTACAAGCGCAAGCCCTTTGTAAAAAGTTCCTGCAATGTCATATTTGTAAGGAATTACCATTCGTTTGTTATCATCCATATAGCCCCACTTTTTTTTATACTCAACCGGGGTCAGCTTCTTTTCTTTTGTCGGCTGACTCTTTACGTTGAAAGTAAAAACGATAAGTAGTAATATGATGATTAACTGTTTCATTTTCCTTTAACCAGTACCATGTCGATTTGTCGCTGTGCAGCATCAGCACGGGCAATGCGAACGAATACTTTATCACCCAAACGATATTCGTTTTTGGTGCGTTGTCCAACCACACGATAATTTTCTTCGTCGAAATAATAAAAATCATCATCGATGTCTTTCAGGCGTACCATGCCTTCGCAGTGATTTTCGGTAAGCTCAACAAAAATTCCCCACTTCGTAACGCCGGAGATGATTCCTTCGAAGATAAGGCCAATGCTGTTCGACAGAAAGCGCGCCTGCATGAACTTCACAGATTCGCGTTCTGCTTTTTCTGCACGAACTTCCATTTCGCTCGAATGCTTACACGATTGTTCCATGGCATCCTGACTTTCGGCTTTTGCATTCTTCAGCTGTTTATCCAGAAGTCGATGCACCATCACATCCGGATAACGACGAATAGGAGAGGTGAAATGTGTATAATAATCGAAGCCCAACCCATAATGTCCGATGTTGTTGGTTGTGTACTTCGCTTTCGCCATGGTGCGAATGGCAAGTGTTTCAATTATATTTTGTTCGTTTTTTCCGTGAACTTCAACCAGCAGTTGATTGATCGACTCGGTGATTCCCTTGCGCGAACCTGTGCGCAGCGTGTATCCCAGCTTTTTCAGAAAACGGGAGAATTCAGAAATTCT
>JAZDMK010000269.1:0-19513 GCA_043800975.1 Bacteroidota bacterium
TTGAGATAGAAATAAATTTATTAGTTTTATCTGACCAGGGTTTAAAAAATCCCAATTCGAAAGATATAATATCATTATTGGAACTAATAAATTTTGTAATATCAGATTCCGTTACGTAGTAATCATTAGGGCATGTAAAAATATCAAGATTCTCTTGCTTCATTTTGCCATTTCTGCCAGTGTAAATAAAATTCAAGGAGTCATTAAGAGAGTCTATGAATACAAGGTTCTCAGAACCATGATAGGGAACCATATTCAAATCTGCCTGAGTTAACTTATTTCGTCCTTCTTCATGAGTACTGCAATACAAGCATGATTGAAGAAGAGCCATGAAAATTAGAGAAATGCCAACAAATATGAATATTCTTTTCAAAGTTAAATGTTGAGGAAAGGATACCTCCAAAGATAAAACTAATATTTTATACTATCAATATCTGACACTTAAAAGTTTGAAACTGGCTCACCAGTTCACCAGTTCGCAAGTTAAGAAATCACCAAATCTTAATAATCAAACTATCCGGTCTCCACATCTTGTCACCTTTCTTCACACCAAACGCAGAATAGAATTCAGGCATATTGGCCAGAGGTCCGAGTACGCGGAAGCGGGCAGGGGAGTGGACATCCGTGCGTACCTGATTGGATAAATATTCAGGGCGAACATTTACCATCCAGGCCAGTGCATATCCGAGGAAGTAGCGCTGTGCAGCTGTGAGTCCGGCAATTTTCTGATTTTCCTTAAACTGTTTTGTTTTGATGAATGCTTCGTATCCCATAACAACACCGGCAAGGTCAGCGATGTTTTCACCCACCGTCATTTCTCCGTTTACGCGAAGACTGTCCAGTGCTACATATTCGTTGAACTGCGTAATCAATAATTTTGTTTTTGCTTCAAAACGTGTGCGATCGTCTTTGGTCCACCATTCATTCAGGTTTCCAAATTCATCGTATTTGCTTCCCTGATCATCAAATCCGTGCGTAATTTCATGTGCGAAAGTAGATCCACCAATGATTGCATACAGAATGGCATCATCAGCCATCACTCTTTCATATCCCGGAACAATAATGTTGCAGCCGGGAATGCAGATTTCATTGTTGGAAGGATTGTAATAAGCATTGTACGTCTGTGGCTGCATGCCCCATTCGGTGCGGTCTACAGGCTTTCCGTATTTGTTGATCATGTATTCGAATTCCCAGCGGTTCGCGTTGATTACATTACGTACATATGATTTTCTATCCACATTCAGTTTGCTTAAATCTTTCAATTTATCAGGATAGCCCACTTTAAAAATTATTTTCTTCAGTTTTTTCAGTGCAATCTGTTTGGTGGCATCGCTCATCCAGTCAAGCTTCTTGATGCGTTCTGCAAAAACATCACGAATCGCATTTCCAATTTCAAGCAATTTTTCTTTGGTGCCTTTGGGTAAATATTCTGCAACGTAAACCTGTCCGATTAGCTCGCCCAGTGATCCGTCGGTCTGCGATACTACGCGTTCCCAACGGGGTTTTGTTTCTTTCACGCCACGAAGTACGCCGGAATAAAATCCGAAATTCTCCATATAGGTTTTATCATCCATGTATCGGGCAAGGCCACGCAGCAAATGAAACTTCAGATAATTTTTCCACTCATCCATGCTGAATGATTTCAGATACCCGTTAAGGCCTTTCAGAAATTCAGGCTGACCCACAATGACACTGTCCACATTTTTCAAACCAGTAGCATCCAGAAATACCTTCCAGTCAATGGCTGGCGTGAGTGTGGTAAATTGTTTGAATGTGTATTTATTATAATTTTTTTCCGGATCGCGTGTATCTTCAATCTTGCGGGAAGATTTGGCTAAAGCAGTTTCAATCTTCATCAAACCGTCGGCTGCCGTTTTTGCTTTGGCATCATCATAGCCCATGATTTTATACATGTTCGAAGCAAACACAATAAACTTTTCACATACTTCTTTTGCACGTTTGTCTTTTGCAAAATAATATTCGCGGTCCGGGAGGCTCAATCCGCCCTGCAGGAAGAATACTGCATTTTTACTGCTATTTTTATCATCCTGTCCGACATAAAACCCAAATAAAGGAGAAGAAGAAACGGCATGCAGATAAGCAGCTTCCTTCATAATTCCGGGAATATCTTTGATGGCATCGATGCGGTCGAAATCGGACTTCAAATCAGTTATGCCTTTTTTATTCAGCGTTGCACTGTCCATCCCCGAAGCAAAGAAATCGCCAATCTTTTGTTTGTTGCTGCCTTTGGGTTCTTCTTTTAGTGCAGCGGATGATTCACAAACCTGTCGAATTTGCGCATTCACAGTATCCTGTATCAGCTGCCAGATTCCGTTGGTGGGTTCGCTGGCGGGGATGGGATGTTCCTTAAACCATTTGCCGTTGGCATATTGGAAAAAGTCATCACCGGGCTTAACCGTTGAGTCAATGTGTGAAGCCAGTGCGTCGGGGCCGTTCGAAGCGTCTTTGTCTTTTTTGCCGCCACCGCATGAGTACAGAAGCAATGCAGCAATGGATACTGTCATAAGGAATGCGTTTTTCATAAGGAGTGAGTATAAAGCATGAAAAATTTGTTGGAAGTAAAGATAAATATTTTTTCTAATTATGAATTATCAAAAATATCAACTTTCAACAAGTGCACTATAACTGTAAACGAAATGCTTAATTAGTCGTAGTACGACTATAAGTCGTGCCACGACTTAAATATTTACCGCGCTCCCACCTTCGGCCTGCCAAACCATTTCTTTTTATTGTTATTTTTCACGGCTGGATGTGCTTCCGTTCTTTTTTTCGGTGTGCGGTTCGGATTATTCCGCTGCTGCTTCGGTGCCTTCACGGGATGCAGATCAACCAAAGGAAATGGATGTTCATCAATCACGGGAATTTTTTTGCCGATCAGTTTTTCAATGTCACGCAGATATTCTTTTTCATCTGCATCGCAGAATGATAATGCAGTGCCTTTGGCGCCCGCTCTGCCTGTTCGGCCAATGCGATGTACATAGGTTTCCGGAAGATTTGAAATTTCGAAGTTGATCACAAATTCCATTTCTTCAATATCAATACCACGGGCTGCGATATCGGTTGCAACCAATACACGTGTGATTTGTGCTTTGAAGTTTGCCAGTGCACGCTGCCGTGCTCCCTGCGATTTGTTGCCATGTATGGCTTCGCAGCTGACTTTATTTTTCGAAAGAATTTTTACAACTTTATCAGCACCATGCTTGGTGCGTGTGAATACCAGTGCTGTTTTGATTTTCGAATCTTTTAACACTTCCAGCAAAAGCGAAGGCTTATTTCCTTTGTCTACAAAATAAATATACTGCTGAACAATATCCACGGTAGATGCAGAAGGTGTCACTTCTACTTTTGTAGGATTAAATAAAATAGTATTCGACAGTTTTACAATTTCCGGAGGCATGGTTGCCGAGAAGAAAAGCGACTGGCGTTTGCGTGGTAAAGCTGCAATAATTTTTTTCACATCGTGAATGAAACCCATGTCGAGCATGCGGTCGGCTTCATCGAGTACGAATATTTCCACATCGCGCAGCGAAATAAATCCCTGGTTCATCAGGTCGAGCAGACGGCCGGGTGTGGCCACCAGTATATCGATGCCCCGCCTCAACTGAGTGGTTTGCGGGTTCTGATTCACACCACCGAAAACAACGGTGCTGGTTAATCCGGTGAAGCGGCCGTAGGCACGAAAGCTTTCATCGATTTGAATGGCAAGCTCACGCGTGGGTGTAACGATCAGGCTTCTGATTTTTCTTTTGTTATCGTGCGTCTTGGATGCAAGTAATAACTGCAGAATAGGTATAGCGAAGGCGGCTGTTTTGCCGGTGCCTGTTTGAGCGCAACCGAGTAAATCGGTTCCTTTTAATACAATCGGAATGGCTTCTTTCTGAATGGGTGTAGGTGTTTTGTAACCTTCCTGTTCTAATGATTTCAGGATAGGTTCAATAATCTTTAATGATTGAAATGACATAAATTAAATAAAGTAATTGTGTTTTTTAATGAACCAGAAACCCGGTAAATGAAGGAGGGAGATGTTCGTTAATGGGGTTTCGGTATAAATGATTTTCAGCAAAGATACGGAAATTATTGATATACGCAAGATTTGGCATTGAAGCACGATTGCGGATTAAATATATTGCGTCTTTGCGTCTTCGCGTGAACTTTATTATTTATTCAAGAAAGTTCCTTGTTTTAATTCAGAGGACTATGAAAGGTATTTCGCAGCAATCGGCATCCTTCTTCCCATCCCAAAGGCACGCGGGCTCACACGTAAGATGGGCGGTGCCTGATGGCGCTTCCATTCGTTGTCGTTCACCATTTTCAAAACACGCCTCACCACACTTTCATCAAATCCTTTCGCCACAATTTCATCCAGCCCAAGGCTTTTTTCAATGTAGCATTCCAGAATCTGATCTAGTAAATCATATTCGGGTAGTGAATCGCTGTCCTTCTGGTTAGGCCGCAACTCGGCAGAAGGCGCTTTGGTAATGATGTTTTCAGGAATTATTTTTTGATTCCTGTTGATGTAATTCGCCAGCGCATAAACATCGGTTTTATAAACATCACCAATCACCGAAATGCCGCCGCACATATCGCCGTATAGCGTTCCGTATCCCACCGCCGCTTCGCTTTTGTTGGAAGTGTTCAGTAAAATAAATCCGAATTTATTGGCAAAGGCCATGAGTATCATTGCGCGCAGACGGGCCTGCAGGTTTTCTTCCGCAACACCGAAGGGCAGGTTTTGAAAATACGGTTGTAACGTTTCTTCCATGCGCGTATAGCCGGGCGCAATCGAAATGGTTTCATGCGGTATGTTCAGGTTTTTTGCCAGTTCCAGCGCATCCGTCACCGAATGATCGGATGAAAATGAAGAGGGCAGGAGCAGCGCTTTTACATTTTCTGCACCCAACGCTTCGGCGGCAAGCACAGCCACCACAGCCGAATCAATGCCGCCCGAAAGTCCGAGAATGGCTTTTGTAAACCCCAGCTTTTTAAAATAATCACGTATGCCCAGCACCAATGCGTCGTGAACAAGTTCGGTTTTTTCAGGAACTGAAATTGTTTGCGCTTTTTGATTTTCTTTGGTATCGATGCAAACAAAATCTTCTTCAAAATATTTTAAACCGCAAACGATTTCTGCGTCTGCATTCAGCATCATCGAGCCTCCGTCGAAGATCAGATCGGTCTGTGCGCCCCAGTGGTTCACGTATACAAGCGGCAGATTGTATTTGGCTGCATTGATTTTTAAAATTTCTTTTCGTTTGGCAGCCTGCGTATAATCAAATGGTGAAGCCGCAATGTTAATCATCAGCGTGGGCTTCTGTGCTGCCAGCGCATCCATAGGATTAACTCTGTATAATGGATTGTTGCCGGTGTTCCACAAATCTTCACAAATTGTAAGTGCAATTTTTTCACCGCCAAAATCAATCAGATGAAATTCGTTGTTGGGCTCAAAGTACCGGTATTCATCAAACACATCGTAGGTAGGCAATAAAGTTTTATGAACGATATTTTCAATTTTACCGTTGTTTAAAAAATAGGCCGAGTTGTACAAGTGCTTTCCTTTTCCGCTGCTGTTGCGTGATGGCGCACCTACCACGGCTGCAATACCCTCACATTTTTCAGCAATCAGTTTCACATATTTTTCACACTGATCGATGAAATGCGGATAGGCCAGAAAATCGCGGGGTGGATATCCGCACACCGAAAGCTCGGCAAACACAACCAAATCGGCATTATCTTTTTTCGCAAGCGCAATGCAGTCACAAATCTTACGTGTGTTTCCTTCGAAATCACCGGTGATGTAATTCAGTTGTGCAAGTGCGATTTTCATACTGGCAAATTTAGGAAATGATTTCTATTTTAAAACCATTCGCTGTGATTTATTACAAACGTTATTCTGGACCGAAGACCTCCGCCTGCTCACCCAGTCGGGCAGGGAAGTGCATGCCCTTACTGCATTGCCAGTGCTTTTCGAGTTTTTTTAACACACGAAAACAAAAAGATTCACAAAATAATCACTAATAATCCGTAAAGAGAAAAATCGGAAATCAAAATTTTCAAATACATCAGATCCATCTTCGAACACTTTTTTTATAATTGAGATATTCTTCGCCGAAAGTATTTTCCATTAGTTTTTCCTCAACAGGAACAAAGAAAATGCATATAATAAGAACAAATAAAAACGGAATCAACAGGCAAAGCCAGTTTCCGAAACAGGATGAAAATCCAAACAACATTAAAAACATCCCGCAATACATCGGATTTCGTGTTCGGCAGAAAGGACCTTCTTTAATAATGCCAGAAGATTTTTCGATGAATAAAGTTGTTTTATGTTTTTTGAAAAGGGAACGGGTTATTCCCATCAGTGCAAATCCAACAATTGCAATCAAAACGCCACCTAAATTGTATGGAAATGGAATGAAATTGAAATCCGGAAATAGAAAATAAGTGCCCGCAACCATTGCTGCAACAAGAAAAGAAAAACCGGTGGAATGAGAAGTTTTTTCATGTAAGCATTATCAATTCTCAAATTATAAATTATTGATTAAGATGAAGCAGAAAAAGCTTTGCACAGGCTTTAGCATCGCTTAAAGCATCATGATGATTCAAAGTAATCCTGTGTTCCTGACAAAGCAATGAAAGTTTCTTTTTGAAAATTTTATACGTGCAAAATTTTTGGTAAGCAGGAGCATTCATTTGATAATACTCAAGCGTTTTATGAAGTACAGGAAAGTCAAATCCAAAACCGTTATGAGCAACAACATTTTGTTCAGAAATAAAAGGCGCAATTTTTTCCCATGCCTGATTAAATTTAGGTGCATGGGCCGTATCTGATGGTTTGATCCCATGAATCTGAATAAAACGTGGCCAATAAAAATTATCTGGTGGTTGAACCAGCATACTTAATTCATTAACAATTTCACCCTCTTCCACGCGCACCAGTCCAACCTGACAAATGCTCCAGCCTTTGGGATGAGCCGTTTCAAAGTCAATGGCGGTGAAGGAATGCTTTGGCATAGTAAAAAGTGAAAATTTACTAAAACTTTAAGATTAGTATTTCTTCAGTAAATATTCTTTAAATGCCTGATAGTTGTTTTCAAGCTTATCCGACATTTCGGGTTTGTCTTCAAGTCCTTTTAAACTCTCAGGAAGCTCAGGATCAATTTTCAGAATTTCATTGATTTCTTTCGGAAACTTTGCAGGATGAGCTGTTTCCAGACATACAGAAAGTACTTTTTCATCCGCATCTTCGGAGTGGAGTTTGAAGTATTCGTGCAGACCCGCCCAACCTACAGCGCCGTGTGGTTCGAGCAGCAACTTGTGTTTCTCCCAGGCAGTAAGAATTGTTTTTTTTGTTTGTTCGTCTGAAATGCTGACACCATATATTTGGCTGCGCATTTCATCAAGGTCAGCCTGTTCCACAAGTTTTCCTTTTTCATCCATTTGACCACCATACAATGCAATCAAACGTGCCAGATTGCTGGGATGACCTACGTTCATAGCACTGCTGATGCAGTTGCGTGAGGGTTCAATTTTATTGTAGACTCCCGTTGATAAATAATTCGGGAACTCATCATTCCCGTTGGTGGCAATTACAAAACGTCGTAGCGGCAGGCCCATTTTCATGGCCAGTATTCCGCCCATCATATCGCCGAAGTTACCGGAAGGAATACAGAACACCGCTCTGTCATTTGCTCTGCAGCATAGTTTCGCGTAGGCATAAAAATAATAAACACTTTGTGGCACCAGCCTTCCAATGTTAATGGAATTAGCAGAAGACAAGTCAAGATGATTCAGATCAGGATCAGCAAAAGCCTCTTTCACCAATGCCTGACAATCGTCGAACTTGGCATCCAGCGAAAGAATCTGAACATTCTTTCCAAGCGTTGTCATTTGTTTGCGCTGGCGATCGGTCACTTCTTTTTCAGGAAAAAGAACAACGACATTGATGTTGTCAAGACCGTAAAAAGCATTGGCCACTGCACTTCCCGTATCACCGGAAGTGGCAGTCAGAATTAATAAACCACGGTTTCTTTTTTTAAGAAAATATTGCATCAATCGTCCCATCATGCGTGCTGCAAAATCTTTGAACGATGCTGTAGGGCCCTGATCAAGGCGCATCACATATTTGCGTTCATAAACAGGTTCCAGAGGAACAGGATAATTGTATGCATCCTTCACCAGTGATTTTAACTCAGCTTCAGAAATTTCTCCTGCCATGTATGGATACATCACTTCAAACGCAATTTCATCATACATTTTATCACAAAAAGTATTGATTTCTTCAGACGTAAATGCGTGAATTTTTTCTGGAAGATACAATCCTCTGTCAGGTGCTTGTCCTTTCAGAAGTGCTTCTCCAAAAGATAAGGACGGACTTTTTTTATTGGTTGAATAATATTGCATGATTAGTAATTTTCGATTGTCAATTGTCGATGTTCGATTGGTAATTGTTAAAAATTATTTATTGCTTTTTGAAAAATAGTTAAGTTTTGTAGTTTTTGCAGTTGCTGAGAAAATAGCAGTCAATTCAGATGATTCATTTAAACAAGGTTGTACTTTTTTAATAGATAGAAGTTTTGCATCAACTACTAATTCTAACCAAAAAGAGGACTCATCAGCTTCTTCTTCAACAATTTTAATTTTTGAAAGAAACTCTGCATGAGATCGTGTTCTGCATGCTGCCCTGTAATTGGCTGCTACAGAAGTTGCCGCTCTGATGAGTTGATGGCTTATCACAGAACTTTCAATCCCTGATGGTAATTCACGAATCAATTTCATTACTTCTAATGCAAAATTCTTCGTCCTTTTTTTTAGTTCCTCGGGCGTCATTATTATATTCTGTTACTTACAAAACCAATTGTAAATTGTCAATTGAAAATCGACAATCAACATAATGGTTAAAAGATTTACTTAATATTTTTAAATCCTTTTTCCAAATCAGCAATGATATCATCAGGATGCTCAATGCCAATTGAAATGCGGCAGGTAGAAGGTTTTATTTCAGCAATTTTTCTTCCTTCTTCTCCCTGCTGCTGGTGTGTACTGATGGCATTTAATGTAGCAACGGTTTTTACACGACCCAGATCAGTTGCGCGCCAGATCATATCAAGGCCATCGTAGAAAGCACGTGCATTTTTCGATTCGCCATCTTTGTTTTCTTTCACTTCGAAGGCCATCATGTAACCAAATTTGCTGCTGCCATCATCTACCAGCTGCATATATTTTTTTGCAAGTTCGTGTGCTTTGTAACTTGCCAGTCCCGGGTAATGAACACGGTCTACATTTGGATGTTTTTCGAGCCATTGTGCAACTTTCAATGCAGAATCACTCATCTGAGCTACACGGGAGCGTAATGAACGCATGTCGTTCAGGGTCATAATCGCTGACATGGGCGCGAGAGCGGGACCGTTATCACGGAAAGGCCAGAACTTTGCCCATATAGCGAAGTCAGCTTTCATTTCAGGGGCTCCGATTTTACTCGTGATATTATGTTTGGCAACCATAAGTCCAACGATGGATGTTCCACTGGCACTCATTACTTTTGATGCCGACTGCACAACGATATCGGCACCCAGAACCAGCGGGCGGGTTAGGGCAGGGGATGCACAGGTGGAATCCACAATCAGAGGAATTCCAAAGGCATGCGCCATTTCAGCAACAGCCGTAATATCAAAAATAGCTACAGCCGGATTGGAAGGAAACTCGCCATATACAAAGCGTGTGTTTTCATCAATTTTTGATTTCCATTCATCATTGTTTGTTGGGTCTAAAATCCACCGGACTTCCACGCCTTGTTCCTGATGTCTGCGAACCCAGAACTGCTGGTAAGTTCCTCCATAAACTTTCGCACTGGAAACAATATTGGGTTTAGGATATTTCGGATCAACAACAAGGAAGGGATCGGTGGCTGTGCGAATAGCGCTCATGCCGCTTCCGCAGGCAACACAACTGGCAATGATGTCAGAGCCGTAAGTCTCTAATAAAGCGGCTGTTTCTTCAAGAAAGAAACTGGAAGGGTTTGCTATGCGTGAATAGCACCAATTGGGCATTTCATAAGCAAGGGCCGCTTCCATTTCGTTGCTGTTGCGGTATGCTTGCGCCGGCGTTAAATAAACAGGTTCCATAATAGAACCATTGTTCGATTGTATTGCCTGATTCAGATCATATAAACCATGCGTAGCCACTGTATCAAAGCGGCGGGTTTTCGCATTGCGGATCCGTGCGTTGCGGTCTTCTGTCATTTCCTGTCCTTTGCGGATCCATTCTTCTTTTGAATTTGTATAAATCATAATATTTGTTTTTTTCAGGTTACAGCTACAAAGATGTGTATTCTGTTTTAATTTCAAAAACTTTTCGGGGTTTTATTTGCTTCATGGCACCAATCTTGCTAAATTTGTGCAACTTCAAAAAATCCATACTATGAAAAAAATGTTAAAAATTGCGCTGGTTTCACTGTTTCTGGTGTTTGCCGCTCAATCCACTTTTGCTCAGGTTGTATATTCCTGCGACAGTAAGTATGATGCCGATGTAAAGGTTTATGTTTGCGACAGTAAGTATGATGCGGATCTGGTTGTTTACAAATGCTCCAGTAAGTACGATGCAACCGGCGACGGCCTTTGGTTTTTCGCCGACAGCAAATACGACGCTAAAAAGAAAATCTATTTCTGCGACAGTAAATATGACGCTGATCTGTTGATTTACTTCACCGACAGCAAATATGACGCAAGTTGGCGAAATGCATCAAAGAAGCAATTGATGTATTGATTGCTTTTGGAATTTTTTAAAAGCTGTTTCACAAATGAAGCAGCTTTTTTTTTCGCCTAATGTCACTGGGTTTTGTTACGATTGAAAAAACAAGCACCTAAATTTTAAAGCAAAGAAGCAATTATAAGAAAAAACCCCGAATCTCTCGACCCGGGGCTACGCAGTTGGAAATATTAACTCTTCTGGTTATTCAACAGTTTTTTTTTGGAAATTAATTTTTAGTTTTTGGCGCCCGCTGCTCCGCAGCGCCGGGCTGTCCGCTATAGTCCTCGGCCAATTCCTTCAAAGCCGAAAAGAACTACAATCGAAAATTGTCAATTGAAAATCGAAAATGTTTTAGCCTGTGGGCTGCCGCTTCCATCCCATGGCGCGAATGCAAGTCAGGCCTTCACTGTGCGGTGGATTGTGGGTGGCAGTTGAAGCCCTGACTACGACTAAGAAAGCATCCTGCCCGTAAACACCCGCGGAGCGGGGAACCAATATTCGTTAAAACTTAAGTATTTTGGGCGAAGTCAGGAGACTTTCGCCCATCAGTATTAAAAAAACTTTGGTGAAACTTGGTGTCTTCGTGCCTTGGTGGCATTGTATTTTTTAGTGGCTTTTTGTGTTTTTGTGGCATTGTATTTCACTTCTCACTTCCCTGCCCGCCGGTCAGACGGGGATGGTTCAAATGTTCTATTGTTCGCCTGTTCACTTCTCAATTCCTTGTTCCTTGTTCTTTATTCCTTGTTCAATAAATAAAAACCCCCAATACATCGTATCAGGGGTTCAACCAAGATTTCCACGTTGGCGCTTATTCATTCGAATCCTCCGTGTTTAAATCCGGATCAGGATCATAAATCTTTGTTTCCAACAAAACTTCCAGATTCATTTCATCTCCGGCTTCAACATTTACTTCAGTTTCATACGGAACAAAACCTTCGCATTCCACGCGTATCTTCCGCGCTCCGGCAGCAATCTTGTCAGGGAATACTTCACCGTCTTCATCCGTTTCATCTGCAAGCACGTTGTCAACATAAATCTTCGCGCCTTCCAGCACCACGTTGTCGGCAGCAGTTCTTACCGTGATAAACACATAACCCATGTTCGGATCTTCACCCGCTTTTTTCTTACGGCTTCCCGTATTCATGGTTTTGCGTGCCGCCATGAAGTCATTGTAAATCATCGGGTGGCTTGTTCTGATTACAGCCATTGCACTGTCCAGCCTGCGCTTCATCAGCAGGTCAATTTCATGCATCAGCTCTTCAATACGCATTGTCACATTGTGGCGGTGTGAACGCGCTTCAACAGGTTTCTGTACCCACACAGTGTACTCATTTACCAGGTTAAGAAACGAACCCAGATCACCCGGCGTCATCCCGAAAGGAATAAGGTCACCGATGTTCGCATTCGCCAGCGAATGAATGTTGTTTAGTTTAATCACCAGATGATCATCACGCATACTGATCATGCCAGCCACAGTACAATGTGCTTCTTCGTAAAGTTCGCTGTCTCCAACACTGTCCGCATAAGCCTTCACAATGCTCGAAACGCGGAACGCTTCATTCACTACTTTTTCACGAATTTGCACTTTGTCTTCAGCAATACCTTTAAGGCTCAGGTCCTGTTCTTGTATCAAACCGAACAGTTCAGTTACCTTATTAGTAAATAAGTTAATTACATTTTGCAGACCGCTGAAAACCGCCAGTACTGCAAAGTTGGAAGCCAGGATGTCTTTGACCCTCCTGATCATTCCCATTTTGTTTTCAATTCTGTCTTTCATGAGTGACAAAAATTAAAAAGTTAAATAAAATTTATTTTCACCGGGCCCTCCGGCGCATTTACCCCTTCTGTGCATCTTAGCTCACGTATCCAGTAAACGTGTAAAAATTCAAATCATCTTCGGCTACCTTTTTTTTAATAATGTGTTATCGGGTAAATGTCTTCTCTATAGCCTGTCAATTTAGATGCATACTAGTTTTCTATATGTAAATATACAATTTTATTTACAGTGTTGTCAAGTGTTTCAGCAATTATTTTCAAAATAAATGCAAAATAATTCACCTGAAACATTTTAGATAAGCCTTGCCCAGTAGTTCTTACAGCATTTTTAATTAGTACTTCGTATGTTCGTACATTTTTCGTACTTCGCTGATCCGCCGCGGCGGACTGCTACTGCTGCTACCACTGCAACTTTTGCCTTATGCCTTGTGCCTTGTGCCTTCTGCCTTTTAAAATTCCCATAAGGCGAAGGCCAGTGCGCGTGGATTCCATTCCCGACTTCTGTCTTCGGTCTTCCGCCCCTTTAGTACTTCGTATGTTCGTACATTATTCGTACTTCGCTGAAACTGCCACTGCTCCTGCAACTGCTACTTTTGCCTTATGCCTTTTGCCTTTTCTATTTTCGTACTTCGTATGTTCGTTCATTTTTCGTACTTCGCTGGAACTGCCACTGCTGCTACCACTGCAACTTTTGCCTTATGCCTTGTGCCTTTTAAAATTTCCATATGGCGAAGGCCTCGTGTGCTAGCTTTCCATTTCTGACTTCGGTCTTCCGTCTTCCGTCTCATTCGTAATTCGTAAGTTCGTACAAATTCGTACTTCGTTGCCTTCCATTCCGGTCTGCGGTCTTCCGTCTTCTGTCCTCTTTTTCATCTGTCACCTGTAACTTGTCACTCGTAACTACTCAACTGTGTTGTCAAGTGTTTTAGCATTTTACTTTCACTTTTTTGCAAATTATTTTCACTTAAACAATTTAGATAACCCTTGCCCCGCAAGCTTTTTATCAATTCGCAATGTGCGCTGGTAATTCCCCTTCGAGATCGAAGGGGTGGCATCCGCTTGCGGATGACGGGGTAGTTGAAATTCCTGATTTACGGCCATTCATCATATAAAGCTTTAACAGGTGGCAAACCGCAGGTTTGACGGAAGGGTTAAATGCGGAAGTTGACGGAAGGGTTAAATGTGGAAGTTGACGACTCGCCGACTTGGGGTGTATCTTCACGCCATTAGCTCAATTAAAATTGAAAAATCAACTGAAAATTTTAATATTGTTTTCCCCAAAACAAAAGACAATTAAAACAAACATAAAAAAACTCTGACACCGGAAAATATCGCAGCATGTCAGAGTTTGCCTTATTGTTGTGTTGAACAAAATTAGTGTGGTTTTTCATTAAACTTGTCACAACTTTTCTAATCCTTTATTCCATTTTTCAAAACGATATTTTAATCGATCATTTAAAAACTCTACAGTCAGTTATAACATAATTGAAATTAATTGAAAGAGAATACCGAAAATCATATTTGCAACACCAAATACAAGTATGAATCCCTTGCTTTTTATTTTCTTTTTAATGTTTAACAAGCTATCTGAAATATGAATAGTGTCGGTAATTGAAATTAAACTTAAGAAGAATGAGATAATTAAAAATGCACCGATCATTGATAAAATCAGTCCAATAAAATCCATTAATTGTTGAGTAATCATATTAATAATACATCCTCTTTTTTTAACATGTCAAACTGAACATTTTCCAGTATAGGATTTACCCCGCATAATACATGAGGCGTTATGTCATTATAGAAGTCTGTTAATTCAATATTAATTTTCAATTCATTTTGTAATAACTTAAATGAAGAGAAACTGTAAGTATTATCAATTTTTAAAAGAATTATTTTAATCTTGTTAAGATATCCTTCAGATAAATCGCTGCTGTTAACATCACAAAACATACTGATGAAACTACTATCAGATTTCAATATTTCGGAGTAATACCAACGGTAATACTTTCTAACTTCCAATGGAAAAAATGAAATAATGTTTCTTTCTCTTTTTTTCAACAATTTTAAAATTTTATGTTTTCCTGAAGACAAATATGAAACAGTTTCTAAAACAGAAAATCGTTTACATCTCTTCCTGTTTTTTATATCAGCTATATAAAAATCATTATCATCGTACATAAATAACCAGAATATTGGTATATAGTCTGAAGCTTGAAAGACAACTGCTCTCTGTTTAACCTTGCAATACAATCCCAATCGCCTATTTGATTGAATGTAGAAGTTGATTTTTGCCATATTTAAATAATCATCAAACAAAGAAATAATATGGCGAAGTAGGAAATCAGCGCAAACGCAAAAGATAGTAAAGGAAAAGCTTTGTATAAGTGAATACGATAGATTGATTTCATATATTAGATGTTAATGAATAAGAGTATTGAAAAAAAAAAAACTAAAAAGTAAAGAAACCAGAAATTCAGGTAGATCTTTTTAATTAATTGTGTGCTTTTCATATTTAATGAAGTAGTTTTCGAGTAATGGATCCACTATAATTTTTAATTGTTAAAATGTAGCACCCTATAGCTAAATCATTAAGATTTATTAATTCAAGATTCGATTTTAAAGAGACTTCTTTAATTATTTTACCAGTATAATCTGCTAAATATGCAGTGGCAGGAAGTTCACGAGTATCATTAATTTTAATATGAACCTGATTTTTGTCTTCAGTCTGAAAAATTTCAATATTTTGAATCCCATTATCATCCTTAGGAGCAGCATCGCTTATAGGTATATCGAATGATAAATTATCAATATACAAAATTGAATTGCCCTTGGGCTTGCTATAATGTTTTGTCGCGTAGTATGGAGCAATCAATATACATCCGCTGTCTGCATCTTCATAGGGTGTAATTCCCGCAAAAAAAGTAGACCACTCCGAAACAGTTTCAGATTCAATAAAAAAAGTATGAGCTACATATTTACCATTCTTGAATAAAACCAATTTAACAAACATTGAATCTCCATTCTGAGGAAAATATTTAAATTGGCCAGTTAGAACCATTGGGTTCCCGGATATCGGGAAAGCTGGATGCATCTTTTCCTCCGGCTTTCCAGAATAGATTTTTGCAGAAGAAATATTATTTTCATTAACAATTGATTCCATTCTTAATGATAACTGTCCTGCTATTAATGGATAGTGATCATTGCTTGATTTAATAACATTGTTTATTTGAGTGCCAGAACCGTTATTTTTACACTCGAAAATATTCCAACCGACAGGATTCTGTTTATCTGCATTCCATTCTTCAAAACCAAAATTTGGTATTTGTGATTTTAACTCAGTTGTAAAGAGTAACAGGAAGCAGATTAGAGCTTGTAAAAAAAATGCTGTTAATTTCATAGTTAGTTATTTGATAGTATGCTATTGATTTTTTTCACAAGAGATATTGAATTGCATTTAATGCATTCAAATATCAAGTATTCATCTAGGGCTATCAACTTTGAATTTACTTCCATGTACGCCTTGTTTTGTTTGAAATTATTGCTTTTGCAAACTGGACAACAAGTTAGCTTTTCAAGAACGTCTTTTTTTCTAGTATTAATTTCCTCTTTATACATTTCTTAATTTTTAGAACAAAATAATTAGACTTTTATAGATAATGATTATTCACACTCCCTTTTACAAAAAAAAGAACAATGGTGTCATTAATTAATCAGTATAATTTTTTTTGTAACACTGTAATCTTGATAATTCAACACCAGATAATAAACGCCAGGTGTGAAACCTTCCAAATTAACCTTTAACCTTGAATCTGGATTATTAAATTCACATATAACCTTGCCAATTGGATCAATAAGACTAGCAGTTTGTAGCTTGCCAGAAGTTGTAATGCAAAATTCTCCTTTCGTAGGATTTGGGTACACTGAAATATCGGACAAATTATTTTGCGAAGATCTATCATTGCTTAGTAATACATTTGAAGAAGACAGAAATCTGGAGCTATAATTGCCATTTTCAACATTTGAAAATGAAATGACAGGATAATGTGTGCCTGGTTGATACCAATAAAGAATAGTGTCAATCCACTGACCAACTGACACGCCCTCCATCAACATTTGATTCTCCGATGAAATTTTAATTTGTAATACATTATGAACAGTACCATAGGGCATGATTAAACTTCCAAAACCAACTGCATTTGCTGTAATGGACCCTGTTCTTCCAAAATTTGATGAAAAGTCGGGATAATACCATGAACTCAAATAAGTATCATTAAAAGTATTACCATAAGAAAATGGAAACTTCAATTTAACTATTGGGTTGCTAAATCGCTCCACTTTCCACATCGACATTCCAATACTATCACCGATGATCGCCATCGAATCAGTTGTAATATCCAAAAAACTTAATTCTCCGGCCTCCTCTTCCATAATCTCTGCTGATGGAAAAGCATTTCCAACAATCGAGGAGGATGGACTGAAATAGTTTACATTTATGCTGTCTTCTTTATGAATAGCCGAAAAATCCCATATTCGGTTAGGCCCTGTTTGTAGCGCAATATTCATAATTGCAGTTACAGATGAACTGTCTGCAACATAATACTTGAAGCTTTCACCAATTACAGGCGCACTATTAGAAGCCTGAAGAATGGGTTGAGCATTTACTTTCGAAGACAAAACACAAAACAATAATAAAAATTTCATGTACTTAAACAGAAAAAACACCCTAAAAAGTATCATAATAACCCTATAAACAAAATTATTTTTGTTGTCAAATGTAAATATCTATATATTTAATAGATTTAACATTTATCAGAAGGACCATTTAATTTATCAATGCATTGATTACAATTATCAGGTGTGAACAAATGGGATGAATAATTGACATAAAAGTTCATAATAATTGATTGCCCTTAAGTTTTCTTGGAATCTCAAAATTTACAATTTAGAGAGACGCAAAAACAACTATTGCAAAAACAATAAAAAGAAATGCTAAGAGAGCAATCCAAAAAACCTTGATTTGAAAATCTTTTAATGTATTAATTCTTCTCAAATAACTTTGAATATTCAGTAGTATGATTTATTCCTTATTAAGGAAGATCTTACTAATTAGGGGTTCATGATTAATCGATGTCAGGCAAATAAGATATACGCCTCTGGCAAGAAAACTTAAATCTGCTTGAATATGCGCATCCTTAGCAATTTTTTGCTGAAAAACCTTTGCGCCAAGTGGGTTAATGATTGACAAATCGGAATCTTCCTGTACAAAAATAAAAAGACCATTTTCATTTTGATTAAAAATTATTTCCGGCTTTTTATTTTCAAAATTAACGCTGATTGGTGAAAACATTTCAGTATTTCCATCAAAGTCAGTCTGCTTTAGACGATAATATGAAATACCATCCCATGGTTTATTATCAAAAAGTAAATAACTAAGAATTGAATTTGAATTACCCGCACTCTTCAATTTCCCAACAATTTCGAAATCAAGAAGGTTTTTACTTTTTTCAACTGTGAAAAAGTCGTTATTTGTTTCTGATACAGTTGACCAGAATACTTTAACATTGTTTTCATCCTGAATCCCTCCATATTCAACTAATTCAACAGGCAGTGGAACCATTGAGCATTCTGAATCAAAATATGCATATGAATAATGTTCGCCCCCTGAACAATCGGATACTGTAAAAAGCAACGTTACTACTTTTCCAAGCTGTGATGTTAGGTCAACCATTTGAGTTGTCCAAGGTCTGTACCAGACATCGGTTGTTCCAACCTGATTAAATCCGGGCTTTCCTTGCCCTGCAGTAACTAGGTATTGAGCACCAGGAATTGTGTCCCCATTTTCATCAAAAGTAGTAATCTTAATAAATGGCTGAACACTGTCTGGATGAGCTCCATCTTGAACTACCATTGCATAATGATAAATATAATAAATTGTTGAAGCTGTTACAAGGAATGATTGGATTAATTGTGCTCCCTCTGAACCAACCGTTGTTCCATTTCCAATGAGTGCTGAATAATTTCCCTGATATACTCTGGGAAAGCCACCAAGTGCATCAGTTCCACCAGATACAACTGAAAACTGTGCACCCCCTGTTCCTGGGTTTGCAGCGCAATAATTTAAATGTTTTGCAAGTGGATTGATAGCGTTTTCCGCATACCCGCTTGTTCCATACCAGTTTGAAAAATCACCATTTTCAAACCCTAAGTTATTACAAGCTGTTTGTAAAGAATTGTACTTAATATTAATAGTATATCGACTTCTAAAGTGATTGATTACAAACCAGCCCCAGCTGTCAACCATTACGAAGTAATCTACACCGGATTTTACATTCGCAATGCACACCTGACTTGTAGGGCTTACTCCTGCTGTAAAAGCATCATAATTATAGGCAATGCATTGACCTAATGATGGACCACTTGCCGCTTCAAATACGAGAATTGCCAGGTTCTTGGTACTTGAAAGATAAGTCAAATCAATTTCAACAGGACCCGTCTGCGTTGCTGTAAAGCGATATAAGTAGTCGCGGCCGGTCATATATGATTTTGACATGCCCGATGAGCCTATTGTATTACTTCCGTCATAATCGTTTACTTGGTCTAATGTAGGAGCCGTTGTTTTAATAAGAGTATCAGTTTGTGTGAAAGGAAGTGTAATAATTCTAGATGGCTGTGATGCAATAGTGCAATTTGCACCTCCCCTTTTCTGGGCAGTTAGGGATTTGGATAGAAACATTCCAATTATTAGGGTTATTAGAATTTTATATGAAAGCATTTTCATGATATATGGTTTTTTTAAAAATGTAATTTCAATAAATGTTATTTCACGACTGTTACATTTCCGGTTAGTTTATGTTTGGGCCCGTTGATTTCTTTTGCCATAATGAGCCAGACATATACACCCATCTGAACCGTATTCCCATTCACCTTTCCATCCCACTGCATATTCAGGTCTTTGGTGTAGAAGATTTCT
>JAZDMK010000290.1:0-2937 GCA_043800975.1 Bacteroidota bacterium
TTAAATTATATTTTTTATAAAAGTATTCCTTTTGCCACAGAAGCACTAAAACACAAAATTTCACTAAAAACTGTTCATCACTTTTGTGTTCGTTCGTGCTTTGGTGTTTTGCCCGCCCGGATGAACATCCGTTCGGACGGGGTGGCAGAGAACTTAGCTGCTATATAAGCAAAAGTCAGCTTTATGAACTTTATAAACTTACTTCAGTTTATTTCTCCACATCGTACGGTATTTGACGGGATCGTCCTGAATCGCGCGCTGGCATTCTTTATTGCCATAGCCTGTGCTTCTTGGACTACGACCACCATCATTCATATTATTCACATACCCGTCGTTGTATTTTGCAAAAACAAAACCAGCCAGTTGTTTCCATCGTTCAAAAACCATAGCTGCCTGTTCGGATGAATATTTAGTAAGAAACTCAACTGCTTTTTTGGGGGATGATTTATACAGTTCTGCCGCTTTGGCTTCAATGGCGGGCTGATCAGCAATGAATTTTTCTTCAATTTCTTTCTGCACTTTCAGAATATCCTTGATGATGTACGAATATTTTGAGTACGAATAATTATTCAGCAAATTAAAAACCCACCAGGGAGAATTCCAGTTGAATTCATCAATCTTTGCAATCATATAATCTTTTGGAGGCGCTGTAATACCACAGTATAAAGGCATATAGCAGGTGGCATAGGTATCATCCAAACCATACCAGAAACATCCGCCGATTTCACGAGGCATATTAGCACGTGATTGTGAAACAAAAGAAAAGTTTGTTTGTTGTGTTGAGATGGGTCTTTCCCATCCGTACTCAGAAGCTGTATCTCCTTCGAGCTTCCATGCAAGCGGTTTCCAGCGAATCGGATTTCCATAAGGCCCGGCAATCGGTTCTTTGGTCATATCCCAGGGTGTACCTTCAAAATGATCGCGCATCAAAGCCATCACATCTTCAACAGCCAGTTTTTTATCGGCTTTAATAAAAAGAGGATACGGTTCAGCGCCAACAACACCACGCCAGAATTCGGATTTAAATGCCTGCGAGGGTGCAGCACGGTTGAAGATACTCCACACGCGGCCTTCGCAATATTTCAGATTTCCGGGATCATCGGGATCATAAGCATCCACAAAACGAAATGGTTTCCCCAGTTTGGGATCATAGAATCCCATTTGAATAGCAAAGGATTCTACATCGGGTGAAAAAATACAGTTGGCCAGATCGTTTTTCGGAATCTCGCGAATCCGTGCATGGTTTGCATGTGCGCAGATATAACCTTCGGGAACGCGCCTTGCGGCCCACACAGCACCCTTTTCTTTTGTTCCCTTGCTTATGATTTCAAAAATCCATACTTCATTTGCATCTGCAACCGACATTGATTCACCAGAACTTGCATAGCCATATTCTGCAACCAATTCCGTCATTACTTTGATGGCTTCACGCGCCGTTTTAGAACGCTGTAAAGCGATATACATTAAACTGCCATAATCCAAAATTGCTTTCGGATCATACAGTTCAGACCGGCCACCAAAAGTGGTTTCGCCAATAGCGACCTGCCATTCGTTCATATTTCCGACAACCTGATAGGTGTGTGCGATCTGTTTAATTTTACCCAGTTTTTTACCGGTATCCCATTCATAAATGGTTAACGAATCGCCGGTTTTCCAGTCGCGCGCAGGTTGATAATACAGAGGCTCGCAGAACCCACCTGCATCAGCTGAATAAGTAACCATTACCGATCCGTCTTTGGATGCTCCTTTGCTGACGAGGATGTTGGTGCAGGCAAATGCAATATTGACAAATAACATTGCTGCCGCTACGAATGTCAGTTTTCTTTTCATATCCATATTTTCGATTGTACTAAAGTTTTCGCAAACCTACATGAAATTTCTAAAATTCCCAAATGAAGTGGAAAATCGTTATACGTTATTAGTTTACTGAAAATTCTTTTTCGAATAGTAGTATGAATTTATCTTTGATCGCTTGCATGCTGATTTCTTCGCCGAGTTCTTTTTGAATTGACGTAACACCTTTATCAGTGAATCCGCAAGGATTAATCAGATTAAAAAAAGAAAGATCCGCATTTACATTTAAGGCAAAACCATGCATAGTCACACCCCGGCTGACGCGAATTCCCATCGCACAGATCTTCCTTGCCCTGCCCGGGATATCTTTGTCAAGCCAAACGCCAGTGGCACCATCGAGACGAGTGGCAATAATATTGAATTCGATAAGTAAATCAATTATGACTTGTTCCAGTTTGTGAACATATTCTTTTACACCCAGATGTAAGCGTGTCAGATCAATGATGGGATATCCCACCAACTGCCCTGGTCCGTGATATGTAATATCTCCGCCTCTGTCAATTTTATAAAAGGTGGCTCCTCTTTTTTCAAGCAGATCCTGATTAATCAATAAATTATTTTCAGAACCGTTTTTTCCCAATGTAAAAACATGCGGATGTTCACAAAGAAGCAATACTGCAGCATTTCCATTATCAGTACGATTTTTTAAAATTTGCGAATGAATTTCTTCCTGGTAATCCCACGCCTTTTTGTAATCAATCAACCCCAAATCCTCAACCTGCATTTTCAAATTTTTTACAAAGAAATAAAAAAATTACATTTTATCATCCGGCCTTCGGGTGAGTTTCCACGTAGCCTGTGTTGAAGAATTAATCACATGCATATAATCCGAAGTACGATAATAATTAATCACAAAATTGTTCCCGTTAGTATCCTTCACTTTGTATACATATCCGCCTTCACCATCATCTGTGTCCTGCACAACTTTTCTGTTCAGAATAGAAAAGGCAACCCATTCCATATTCATCGTGTATTCAATACTTGTAATCTCGGTGTTCTCATCGTTGCATGTAACCAATACGGAGAATGCTTCATTGTCATACACAAAATATTTTTGAGCACTGGCTGAAAACGGAACAGACA
>JAZDMK010000314.1:0-8516 GCA_043800975.1 Bacteroidota bacterium
TTCACAATACTGAAGATAAAGACAGCTACTGGTTTCTTGATCCCGACAAATATTCATCATCTGTAACGCTCTTCAATATCGGCGGAGAGAATTCTCTTGTATTGAAATTTCCGTATTTAAGACGCTCCTATCAATCTAAAAAAAGTGTTACTGTGGTTATTGCTGAAGCTCTACCCAACACGGCCGTACTTGCATTCACGTCGATGATCTTTGCACTGATTGTCGGTGTTACAATCGGAATATTTGCAGCCTTACACCGAAATAAATTCTTCGATCGCTTTTCATTGGTTTCCGCCGTGGCGGGAATGTCGCTGCCTTCGTTTTTTGCTGCTATTCTCGCTGCATGGATATTTGCTTTCCTTTTGGCCGACATCACCGGGTTAAGCATGTATGGAAGTTTATACGGCGTAGATGATTTCGGCGAAGGTGAATACATGGATTTGCGCAATCTAATTCTTCCCGCTCTTACTTTAGGAATACGCCCTTTGGCCGTGATCATACAGCTTACACGCAATTCATTGCTGGAAGAATTATCTTCCGATTATGTGCGTACAGCAAAATCAAAAGGACTTTCTACACGTAAGGTTGTTTTGCGTCATGCATTAAAAAACGCCATGAATCCCGTTATCACTACCTTTTCGGGATGGCTTGCGTCACTGCTTGCCGGTGCTGTTTTCATCGAATACATTTTCGACTGGAAAGGAATTGGTGTTGTAATCGTAAACGGTCTCGAGAAATACGACTTCCCAATTGTCATGGGATGCGTTCTGACGGTCTCTGTTATTTTAATAATTATCACTATTCTTGTTGACATTCTGTATGCATGGCTCGATCCGCGGGTCAGGCTGCAATAAATATTTTAAATTATGAGAACAAAAATTGCTGCCGGTAACTGGAAAATGAACAAAAACCTTGATGAAGGTATCGCTCTCGCACAGGCTATTGCAGAAAGTTTTTCAGGTGATGAAAATAAAAAAACAATTTTATGTACACCCTTTTTACACCTGACCGAAGTAAAAAAAATTATCAGCGCAATCCCTCATATTCATTTGGGTGCACAAAACTGTTCCAGCGAAAATGCAGGTGCATTTACCGGTGAAATTTCTGCAGGAATGCTTGCTTCTGCTGGCGTGGAATACGTTATCTGCGGGCATTCGGAGCGCCGTGCACAATATTTTGAAACGGATGGAATACTCACAAAAAAAGTGGATCGCATTCTAGAAAATAAAATGAAAGTTATCTTTTGCTGTGGAGAACTTCTGGCTGAACGAAAAATCGATATTCACTTCAATGTTGTGGAAAGTCAATTAATAAACGGATTGTTTCATTTGTCGGCTGAAGCAATGAAAAATGTGGTGATTGCCTATGAGCCGGTATGGGCCATTGGAACGGGCGTAACAGCAACTACGGCTGAAGCACAGGAGATGCATTTTTTTATTCGAGGATTATTAAAAACAAAATACGGAGAAGATATTGCCAGTGCAACGACAATCCTGTACGGAGGAAGTTGCAACGCTACCAACGCAGCAGAATTATTTTCGCAGCCCGATGTGGATGGCGGCCTTGTTGGCGGTGCATCATTGAAAGCAGACGACTTTTTGAAAATCATTCAGGCTTTATAGCATGTAAATTTTATTTAATTAATGGATTATTACGGAATAAAAATAATAGGTCTGACCGACCCGGTTCACAGAGAAGTAGCAGTAGCATTACTTTCCGAAAAAGGATGCGATAGTTTTGATGAAGCTGAAAACAGTATGACAGCCTACGTTACCGCTGATCTTTACAAGGAAACAATAACTGAAAGTGTTAAAACATTTTTTAATGAACAAAGCATCCATCCGGAAATTGTAATTGATTTTTATCCGAGTCAGAACTGGAACGAAGTATGGGAAAAAAATTTCGATCCCGTTGTGATCAGTGATGATTGTATTATTTGTGCTCCTTTTCACGAAAACATTCCTGATTGCAAATATAAAATTGTAATCATGCCCCAGATGTCGTTCGGAACAGGTCATCATGAAACAACTTCACAAATGTGTTCCTTTTTATTGCAGCAAAATTTGCACGATAAAAAAGTTCTCGACATGGGTTGCGGCACGGCTGTATTGGCTGTACTTGCTGCAAAGCTGGGCGCTGAAAAAGTAGTTGCCATCGATAATGATGAACAGGCCTGTGAAAATGCCAGAGAAAATATTGAACGCAATGGATTGTCCGGAATACCTGTCATTGCAGGTGGCGCAGAAGTACTGAAAGATCAGGAATTTTTTAATTTAATTCTGGCAAACATCAACCGCAATGTACTGACCCGCGATATGAATGTCTACGCTGACCATTTGCAGCAAGGCGGAATTTTGGTTGTGAGTGGTTTTTTTATTCAGGAAGAAGATTTATTGAAATCCGTTGCTGCACAGAATGGCATGAAATTTATATCTGCTGAAAGTAAAAATAATTGGGCCTGTATGTCGTTTTGTAAGGAGTGAATTGTATATTTATCCACCGAAAAGGAATAAAAAGATGAGAATAGCAAGATACGCTTTAATACTGACCGTGATGATACTGGCTGGTAAGTCAGCCTTCACACAGCCGATCAAGGTTTTTTCCGAAAACCCTATCATGTTTTTCGACGATATGAAAAAATTCATGACCGAAGATGACAAAAAAAAGGGCGGCGATTTAATGGAGAAATTTGAACCTGCCTGGAATTCTGGCAAGTTCAGTGACGATAAAAAGAAAAAAATCATCAGCATCTCAAACCAGATGCTAAAGAAGAAACTCAAAGCATTTCCGCATTTCAATGCATACCTTGAAGATCTGATTCTGTTTACAACTTCAAGCCAAAACCCGGAAAGCTTCAATTCGTGGATGACAAGTCTGGAGAAATTAATGCTACGCTCTACCAGTACAAAGTTTGTTTCTTATCTGGATATGACGAATTCCCTATTGTCAAAAAATGCAATCTATCATTCGGTTACTACAGAATGGATCGCCGGAAGCAAGGCTTATACTTTTGAATTTGATACTGTTCCTAAAGTCGTTTTTGCTGCGCCCATGAATTTAAAATGTGTAGTGAAAGATGATAGCGCCGTAATTTACGGAACCAAAGGAACGTATTATCCGACTGAAAATATCTGGATAGGCCAGGCTGGCACTGTGAACTGGAAGAAAGCAGGAATTGGTAAAGATACCGTTTGGGCTGAATTGAAGATATACAAAATAACGATGAAGTCTAATAACTATGTAGCAGACTCTGTCGTTTTTTACAATAAAAATTTCTTTGCAAAACCTTTGATGGGTAAACTTCAGGACAAAGTAATTGATGCCGAAGGTGACCGCGCTACCTATCCTCGTTTTGAATCATATCTAAAGAGAATTCCGATCCCCAATGTATTTCCGGGTGTTGATTATGAAGGTGGTTTTGAAATGCACGGAGCCAAATTGTATGGCGTGGGTGATAAGAATAACAAAGCTTTCGTAACATTTAAAAGAGACGGGAAACTATTTCTACGAACAGTTGCACTGAGTTATCTGATCCGCAAAGACCGCATTTCATCAGAGCAGGCATCAATCACCGTATACTGGGAAAGTGATTCAATCTATCATCCCGGATTGAGTTTTAAGTATATGAACGAGAAAAAAGAAGTGTCGCTTATGCGCGGTGATCAGGGTGTTTCTATAAGCCCCTTCTTCGATTCATTTCATAAAATTGATATTTATTGCGAAGCATTATACTGGAAAACCAGTGATCCAAAAATGGATTTCACAATGGTCAAAGGAGTTGGCAGCGAAAGTGAAGCATTCTTCGAATCCGCTTCTTTTTATAATGAAAATCGATACAATACTATTCAGGGAATCGACCAGATTCATCCTTTACAGCAATTGAAACAATATTCTGATAAAGTAAAATCCCGCACTTTCCCTGTTGCTAAATATGCTGCGTACATTACCATTACTGTTGACCAAACCAAGGCGCTGATGATTAATCTGGCGGCAATGGGATTTCTGCATTACAATTCTGATGCGGAATCTATCACACTAAAAGATAAAGCGTTTCATTATCTGAATGCAAAAGACAGAAGAACCGATTATGATGTGATTAATTTCCGCTCTGTGGTTAAAAGCCAGAACAACGCAACACTGAGCTTGCTCAATTTCGACCTTGCTATCCAGGGTGTTGATCTGATCAAATTAAGTGACTCTCATAATGTGTTTATTCAACCAGTCGACAAAAAAATCCTGCTGAAGAAAAACAGAGACTTCGATTTCAGTGGACGCATCTTTGCCGGTTTGTGCGAGTTTTATGGAAAGGATTTTAATTTTATTTATGACAATTTTAAAATCAACATGAACAATGTCGACTCGTTTCTGTTTAAAGTAAAACCGTTTAAAGCAACAGAAAAAGGCGATGAAAAACTGGTTCGTGTAAAAACAATTGTTGAAGGAATTATTGGTGACATTGTCATTGATAAACCAGCCAATAAATCCGGGCTGAAATATTTTCCGGAATACCCGATTTTTAACAGTAAAAAAGAATCCTACGCATACTACGACAAGCGATGTATTTTCCCGGGTGTTTATAACCGCGAGAATTTCTTTTTCCAACTTGATCCTTTTTTGCTCGATAGTCTGGATGAATTTAAAACAGAAGGTGTCCACTTTTCAGGCTATTTTGCGTCGGCGGGAATCTTTCCGGATATACAAGATGCACTTAGTGTGCAGCCCGACTATTCGCTTGGTTTTATCAAGAAAACACCGGAAGCTGGCCTGCCCAACTATGGTGGTAAAGGAACTTATTTCAACAGAATTAATCTGAGTAACAATGGCCTTCGCGGTGATGGTGAATTGAAGTACCTTACCTCTATTACAAAATCTCACGACTTCCTTTTCTTCCCCGATTCCATGAATACCTATGCGTATTCTTACGAAGTGAAACCCAAAGAGGGATCGCCGGAATACCCCGATGTGAAAGCTGAAGATGTTTATATACACTGGCTGCCACAGGATAACCTGATGAGTATTTTCAAACGTGAAAAACCATTTGATTTTTATGCAGGCCAAACCAAGATGCACGGAAGACTCGATCTGACGCCCAATTACCTCGCCGGAAACGGAAGAATGGAATTCCCGAATGCAGATATCGAATCCAAAAAGTTTGTATATAAAAAGACCGTATTCGATGCCGATACTTCTGACTTTAAAATGAAGAGTTATGATTTATCGCAATTGTCGCTCATTACGCTGAATTACAAAGCGCATATCGACATGAAAGAAAGAAAAGGTGAATTCAAATCGAATGATGAAATGTCGCGCATTGAATTCCCCATTAACCAGTACATAGCATTCATGGATATGTTTACATGGTATATGGACAAAGAAGAAATCGATTTGTCATCCACAAAACAAAACCTTGTTGTCAACAACAATCCCGGAACAACCGACTATTCTGATCTGAATTTACAAGGTTCGAAGTTTGTTTCTATTCATCCCGCACAGGACTCCTTGCGGTTTTATGCGCCTGTAGCGAAATATAGTATTAAAAACAATATCATCTACGCCAAGGATGTGAAGTTTATTAATGTTGCAGATGCAGCGATTATTCCTCAGGATGGAGTTATCACAGTATTGAAACATGCAGAAATGGAAACACTCGAAAACGCGAAGATTGTTGCCAATACTGCCACACAGTTCCATAACTTCTACGATGCAACCGTAAATATTTATGGGCGGAAAAAATTCCTCGCATCGGGATCATGCGATTTCATTGACGAAAATAAGAAAGTGCAGGGTGTGTTCTTTGAGAAAATTACAGCTGATTCTTCTGCACAAACCTATGCAACTGCAAATATTGACGAGCCAAAGCATTTTATGCTCAGCCCCAATTTTGAATTTTATGGCGGAACAAGAATCATCGCCAGCCAGAAGAACTGGACATTCAACGGAAATGCACGCATCGTTCATGGTTGCGCTGATTTAAGAAAGAGCTTTATACAGTTCAAAGCCAGCATCGATCAGAATGAAATTTACATTCCAATCGCACAGTCAATCAAGGATCCTTTGAATGGTGCCTTGTTTGCAGGCATGTCGCATTCGCGTGACTCTGGATTAATTTATACTTCTTTCCTTGCCAGAAAGCTTGCTGCCAGCGATGATGATCTTTTCAGTGCATTCGGATTTTTATACTTCGATAAAAGTGCAAAAGAATATCGCATTGCTGATACAGCACGAATTAAAGGAAATAAAATTGTTGGAAATTATCTCAGCCTGAACTCCTATTGCGATGCATACGGTGAAGGTAAACTAACCATCGACAGCGATCTGGGTCAGGTTAAAATGTCGTCTTGGGGAAATATTCTGAACAAAACAAAAACCCAGAAATCGAAACTGGATTTGCTGATGTCGATTGATTTCTTCTTCTCTGAAAAATGCTGGAAAATTATTGAAGATGGTTTTGCCGCTGATATGACTTCTCCGGCAGTGGATATGAACCGCGACACTTACACGCGTTCTCTTGCGCTAATACTGGGGCAGGAAGCTGCCGACAAATACATGTCGGAAGTGGGAATGTCGGGTAAAGTAAAAAGATTACCGGAAGCTTTTGAGCACAACCTTTTTCTGACACAAGTTGCCATGAACTGGAATGCAGAAACACAGTCTTTTGTTTCAGAAGGTTTAATCGGAATCGGAAACGTTAACAAGGTTCAGTTAAATCGTCAGGTGAATGGATATGTAGAACTGCAAAAGAAAAGAGGCGGTGATGTATTGAATATTTATCTGGAAGATGATGCAAAAAACTGGTATTTCTTCTCATATAAAAACAATGTAATGATGGTGATCACATCCAATACCGATATCAATACAATCATCAAAGACATGAAACCTGATGATCGCAGACTCAACGTTGACAAAGGAAAGCCGTATGCATATACATTGGGGACTGATAAGTCGAAAAAAGATTTTCTGATCCGGATGGGTGCTGAACCAAAATAATTTTGAAATATGAAAAGAATTATTTTCCTGTTTCTTTTTGTAGTTGCTTCGCTGAATATTTCAGCACAGTGGCAGGCTACCAACGGCATTGAAGGTGGCAAAATAAACGGCATGGCTGCCTGTGGCAATACCGTGCTTGCACTTACGGATGAAGGTGCATTTATAACAAGAAACAATGGCGTATCCTGGAGCATTCTGAAACTGGAATCGTTGGTTCAGCGTGAGGATTTGACGGCATTGTTTGCTGTTGATGCCAACTCCGTCTTTATTGCAACAAAAAAGGGATTGCTCCGATCGCCTGACCAGGGAAGCAGCTGGAACTATTCAAACAAAGGACTTCCTAAATATCAGACGGTTGTTGCTATGGAAAAAATCGGCGAAAACATTTTCTGTGCAACAAACGACAGCCTTTTTATTTCTACCGACGCAGGCGAAAACTGGAGAAGCCTGAAAGCAAACCTTCCTATAAACCTTTATATCCGTGATCTTTCATCTTCGGGAAGTAACCTGATTGTAGCTTCTTTTGCAAAAGGAATGTTTATTTCCGCGATCAGTTATTCAAATTATCAGGAAATTAATCAGGGCATGAACACGAACAAAGCCATTTCTGTTTATGCAAAAGATAATTTTTTAGCTGCAGGAACAAACAGAGGCGGGATTTATATTTCCAAAAACAAAGGACAGCAGTGGACGCAGTCAGCAACGGGTTTGCCTGAAAAACTGACGGTCTTGTCAATTGTCAAAACAGAAGGGAAACTATTTCTTGCTTCTGATAAGGGAATTTTTTCCTCTTCGGATGATGGGGCAACATGGACGCCATCAAATCTGGGTATGCCCTCAGGAATTGTACCTGTAAGTCTTGTATTCAATGGAAGCAGCTTACTGGTCGGCACTGAAGGCGCCGGTGTTTTCGGTTCAAAAAACATGGGAACAAACTGGGCGGCATCCAACAATGGATTGCGCCTGCCTATCGCTGTGAATGCATTCTGTTTTTATAATAATCTGTTATATGCGGCATCTGACGGAGCCGGCGTTTTTATTTCCTTTGACGGTGGAAACAACTGGAAACAGGCCGGTGTAGGCTTGCCATCCCGATTAAAAGTGCGGGACATTGTTGCACATGATACACTGATTTTTATTGGCAGTGATCAGGGAGTGTTTGTTTCAAAAAACAACGGCAAAAGCTGGACTGCATCCAGCAATGGCCTGTCAGAGAAATCCGTGTATTCTGTTCTTTCCTATATGAATTATCTGTACGCAGGAACTGAGAAAGGACTGTTCGTTTCTACAGATTATGGAGCAAACTGGATACAAACTGGCAACAACCTCCCTTTGTGCCGCATTCATAACGTCATATCCAAGATTTCAAAAAAAGAAAAGAAATTGTTTGCAGGCTGTGCCAAGGGAGTTTTTATGTCAGAGGATGACGGAAAAACATGGGCTTCAATAAACACGGATGCTATGAAACATACAGAAGTGTTTTCTGTGTTTGATAATTCCAGGTATTTATTTGCTGCCACCGATGAGTT
>JAZDMK010000319.1:0-5151 GCA_043800975.1 Bacteroidota bacterium
TGATGTTTTTTCTTTCGTTTCAGAAACGGCAATCTCATAAAATTTTCAGCACGAAAAGAGTTTAGGGCGTGTCATGAAATAACCTTTCTATTTTGACTTGTTCTTTTGTCATTTTTCTACGTTGCAAATTTTGCAAAGAGACGCAAGCTATTAGCTGCAATTTGCCCTTGATAAATAACTAAATTACTTCGTCAATTCTGTAAACTTTATTTCTTGACAAGCCCTTAGTTTTGTGACTTCGTTATTTTTCCGTATGTTTGACTCCAGAATGATGCCTTTAATAATAAACGATTTTAATATCCGCATGCTCGATGTGATCGATGTACTGCTGGTGGCCTTCCTGCTATACCAGTTGTATAATCTTATCAAAGGCACCGGTACCATCAACATTTTTCTTGGCATCATTGCCATTTATGTAATCTGGCTTATCGTGAAAGCCTTCGAAATGCAATTGCTGACGGAAATTCTCGGGCAGTTCATAAGTGTGGGTGTGATAGCGCTTATCATAGTTTTCCAGCAGGAAATCCGTCAATTTCTTCTTGCTTTAGGCTCGCCTAATTTTTTAAAAAAGGGAGCAAAAGGTTTTCGCGGATTGCGGTGGCAGATAAGCCAATTGGAAGGTCTGGATGTAGAACCAATAGTGAATGCCTGCGAAAGCATGGCTGCGTCAAACACAGGAGCATTAATTGTAATTGCCCGCCGTAATGAGTTAAAAGCTTTCGTTGAAACCGGCGAAGCAATTAATGCAAGTATATCTAAACAACTTCTGGAAAATATTTTTTTTAAAAACAGTCCTTTGCATGATGGCGCAGTGATTATCAGCGGCAATAAAATCAAAGCTGCCCGCTGTGTGCTTCCTGTTTCAGAAAAAACAGATTTACCATCATTCATTGGATTAAGACACAGGGCGGCCGCCGGTATTACTGAGGAATCTGATGCCATCACTATCGTTGTTTCCGAACAACGCGGCGAAATATCCCTGGCACAGAACGGCGAACTTACCATTGACATCAAACCTGCCAAACTGCGGGAGTTCCTGATCAAGGAATTCAAAGTAAAATAAAAAATGCAGAGAATCTTCTCCTCATTTTTCGTAAATTTTGTTGAACGATACAGTAACCTACTTCTTATTGTTTGCTTCCAGTGTATCTGTTTTTTGTTTAGCAATCAGTTCAGCACTGATCTGTTCAGGAGTTTTGCCAAGCATACCGAGCAAACTCTGTGCATCATCGGCAAATTCGTTGTCGGGATATTTTTTTATAAAAGCATTATAGCCTTCTTCCGCTTTTTTAATGTTCTTAAGGAAATTGTCATAGGTGAATGCCTTCAGAAACATGCATTCGGGGACTTTCTTAAAATCAGGATAATCGCTGATGATTTTATCAAAAAGTTCAATTGCCTGATTTGGATTGCCCGTATTCATTGAAATGCTTGCCGCTTTGAAACAGCATGATGCGGCAGCGGTATCATCAGGATATTCCTTTGCAAAATCAACATATGCATCTGCAAGTTCTTTTGCTTTTGCAACATTAAAAGTCGTTTCGGTTTTAGAGTGTACAACTTTTTCCAGTTCTTTGATTTTGTCAATTTTGGTTTGCCTGCCTTCAGAACAGGATGCAAAAACCAGAGCAAAGATTACAGGCAATAAAAATGTATTTTTCATATTCCATTGTATTTTCTGTTATTTCTTTTTTGATTTTGCAAATTTCATTTTATATGCAACTTCAATGCTGCCTGTCATAATATCATTCAGTTTGCCTTTAATAAGCTGCTTTTTCAGAGGGCTCAGACGGTCAACAAATACAATCCCATCCGTATGGTCATATTCATGCTGGATGATGCGTGCAAGAACACCATCGTACCATTCATCATAAAAATTGAAATTTTCATCATAATATTGAATTCTTATCTTCGGCTTTCTCAGAATATCCTCCCTCAATTTTGGAAAACTCAGGCATCCTTCATTAAACAACCATTCTTCGCCTTCTTCTTCTGTTATTTTCGGATTGATAAAGACCTTTCTGAAACCATTAAGTTCAGGATTGTCATCGGAATAACCTGTTGCATCAATAATAATCAGGCGAATGGCTAATCCTATCTGTGGTGCGGCCAAGCCCACGCCCGGAGCGGCATACATGGTTTCGAACATGTTTGCAATAAGTTCTTTCAGGTTGGGATAGCTCTTCCCTATCTCTTCCGCTTTCTTTTTCAGAACAGCATTTCCGTATGAAAGTATCGGTAAAATCATTAAAAAATTATTTCTTCATCAAATGTATATTTTCCATGTACGACTGCAGAATGATTGTTGCACTCACGCTGTCGAGCAATTCCTTATTTTGCCTGTCCTTCTTCTTCATGCCTGAATCGTCCAATGTCTGCATTGCCATCTTTGAGGTAAATCTTTCGTCAAAACGATGAACAGGGATTTCGGGAAATAATGATTGCAGTTGTTTAATGAACGGTTGTATAAATTTTTCGGATTCGGAAAAACTCCCATCCATGTTTTTAGGTTCGCCCACAACAATGCATTCCACATTTTCCTTTACCACGTATTCTTTTAAAAAAAAGATGACTTCTTTCGAATGCACAGTTTTCAAGGCATGTGCAATGATTTTCATTTCATCGGTAACAGCCAGCCCTACCCTTTTTGTTCCGTAATCGATTGCGAGTATTCTTCCCACTTCAAATTATATTGAATGCAAAAATATAAATAAATATTTCATGCAATTATCTTTTTTTGATTTATATATATAATAAAGGTGTCATTGGAAATTTATTTTCATTAATTTTACAAATCAAAATTAACTTTATGAATTTGCGGGAAATAATTGAAAAAGCATGGAATGAAAGGGAAATGCTTAAAGATGCAAAAACCATTGATGCCATTCGTAATGCCATACTTGAACTGGATATGGGAAATCAGAGAGTTGCTGAACCCACCGATGATGGATGGATAGTGAACATCTGGTTAAAGAAAGCAGTGATCCTTTATTTTTTAGTTCAGAAAATGGAGGTCATTGAAACGGGTCCGTTTGAATTCCACGATAAAATTCCATTGAAAAGAAATTATGCAAGGCTGGGTGTACGTGTTGTACCTCATGCCATAGCCAGGCATGGATCCTATATTGCACATGGTGTTGTCATGATGCCTTCCTATGTGAATATCGGCGCGTATGTTGATACCGGAACCATGGTCGATACCTGGGCTACTGTCGGCTCCTGCGCACAGATAGGCAAAAATGTTCATCTGAGCGGTGGCGTTGGTATTGGCGGTGTTCTTGAGCCTGTTCAGGCAGCTCCAGTGATTATCGAAGACGGATGTTTCATTGGTTCACGCAGTATTATTGTGGAAGGTGCAAGAGTTGAAAAGGAAGCTGTGCTGGGAGCAAATGTTGTAATTACACAATCAACGAGAATTATCGATGTGTCGGATAAAGAGCCAAAGGAATACAAAGGTTACGTACCTTTTCGTTCTGTTGTGATTCCCGGGTCGTATTCAAAAAAATTCCCTGCCGGTCAATTCAATGTCAACTGTGCCCTGATCATCGGAAAGCGCCGGGAGTCAACTGATCTGAAGACATCACTGAACGACGCGCTCCGTGAATTTGATGTAGCTGTTTGATTTTATTCGACTTCCTGTTTTTCGTTTTATGATTTTTTTCATATTTCCGCTTATGTAATTTAGACAGAAAATAAATTTTGTTTTTCTTATAATATGTATTGATTTTTGCTTTTCAAAGTAGTATTATTGTAACCTTAAACCGGCAGCAAAATTATTTATTTGATGTTTAAAAATTTCAGGGTTTTCATAGCTGTTATATTCATTGCAGCATTTCTTCTTTCATGCAGGCATGTATATCGTATCGAAAAAGTTGAAACGAATGTTCTTTCTATCGACAGCGTTACCGTAGTAAAAGAGGATACCACTATTCTCCGGATGATAAAACCTTTCAGAGAAAAAATGGAATTGGAAATGAATGAAGTGCTTGCTTACACAGAAGAAGCAATGCTTAAGGACAAACCCGAAGGTATTTTAAATAATTTTGTTGCAGACCTTGTTCTTGTTGAAGCCAACGAAAATTATAAATCCCCTGACGGAAACAAAATTGATTTCTGTATATTAAATAATGGCGGCTTACGAACATCGCTTCCCAAAGGAGCCATAACCCGGGGAAAAATATACGAGCTTATGCCTTTTGATAATAATATGGTAGTAATTACACTTACCGGTGAAAAAATCATACAGATGTTCAACTTTATTGCAAAAGCAGGCGGTGTACCGGTTTCAGGATTTTCAATGGGTATTAAGGATACTGCCGCCGTAAATATTTCTTTGAACGGGAAAGAATTTGATAAAACAAAAAATTACAAAGTGGTTACGTCCGATTATCTTGCGAACGGAGGAGATAAAATGCATTTTTTCGATGATCCTGTTAAATCCGAAAATATGGAAATAAAAATCCGTGATGCCATTATTTCGTATGTAACCAAAGAGAACATAAAAGGAAACAAGCTGAAATCGGAACTCGACAAGCGTGTATATTATGAAAAGTAGCAGGCGTGATTTTATAAGAACAATTCTTGCAGGTGGTGCTTTGGCAGGCATTTCAGGCAGTCCGTTGCATGCCTTAAACAATAAAAAGGAGTATACTAAAATCACCATACTTCACACCAACGACACGCACAGCCATATCGACCCTTTTCCTGCAAACGATCCTAAATATCCCGGAATGGGCGGTTATGCAAAACGCGCTGCCGTGATCAAAGATATCCGCAACATAGAAAAAAATGTGATGCTATTAGATGCGGGAGACATATACCAGGGCACACCTTATTTTAATATGTATAAAGGCGAACTTGATTTAAAGCTGATGAGCCAGATGGGATATGATGCAGCTACGCTGGGCAACCACGAATTTGATAACGGACTGGAAGGAATTGACAGCAAACTGCCGTATGCTTCATTTCCTTTTATCTCCTCGAACTACGATTTTTCAAATACCATCCTTGAAGGAAAAATTTCCGATTATAAAATTTTTGAAAAAGAGGAAATTAAAATCGGGGTGTTCGGACTGGGTATTGAGCTGTACGGACTTGTTGATAAAACAAAAACCGGCGGCATAATATATAATGATCCTTTCGAAAAAGCCG
>JAZDMK010000321.1:0-2290 GCA_043800975.1 Bacteroidota bacterium
GGGCTTTTTCAGCATATCTGCCTCACAAATTGAACAAAAGTTATGCAACTGGTGGGATAATACTCTCTAAGAAATGATTAACCTTCTCATTCCATGTAGAGGTCGAACCAGGTCTGAAAAATTAAAAGTGACCATATTAAAGTGTCATTGATTTCTCTGCCGCTGTAATGTTCCGATAGAATCTTCTCTATAGTTTTATCATTAAAAAAATCATGTTTTTTCAAGCTATTTTTTGATAATCTGTTAAGCGTTAATTCTTTTAGATTTGTTTGGAGCCATCGTGTCATTGGACCGACAAAACCTTGCTTCTGATGATTAATTACAGATTTTGGGAGAAAGTCTGAAACAGCTTTCTTAAGAAGATATTTCTTTTTAAACCATTTTATCTTCATCTCGGGTGGTATTGTTGCGCAGTATTCAACTAAAACATGATCCAGAAAAGGAACCCTTACTTCGAGAGAATGATGCATGCTCAATCTGTCGGTGCATGCAAGTATATCTTCAGGAAGATAGGTCTTAATATCACAATAAAAAACCTTATTTAAAGGGTCATCGGCATTTGCAGAGTTAAAAATGTCTGTAAACCTTTTCTCCACAGAATCAAAAGCTTCGGCATAATGATTACCTTTTTCAGAAAAAAAAGAATTCTTGTATTTGTTATTAATTTTACTAACAAACCCAAAATACTTTTTTGCATGATTTGAAGATGATGACCTGACAAATCGCTTCATGTGATTGACGGTATAATTACCGGAGGAACTTTCAGGCATGCTTTCTATTAATCTTCTTATAATTTTTTCTCTGATTATTTCAGGAATTTTATTATAATTTTGACTGACCTGAAAGCCGAGATAGCGTTCATAGCCACAAAACATTTCATCTCCCCCGAGTCCTGATAAAGCAACGGTCACATTTTCTCGCGCTATTTTACATACAAAATAGGTGGGTATTGTTGAATCATCTGCAAAAGGCTCATCAAAGGACGTCACTAGCTTTTCAAGTATGTTCTCCACATCCGGCATTACTTCATGTTCTGTATGGTTGGTTCCATATCTCTGTGCAACCTGCCTGGCATATTTTCGCTCATCATCAAATCCGCCTGTATCACCGCCAAAGCCGATGGAAAATGTCTTTACCGGATCACGGCTTGCCTGACTCATCAATGCAACAACAGTACTCGAGTCGATCCCCCCGCTCAAAAAAGCTCCTAGTGGGACTTCGCTCATCAACCTGATCCTGACAGATTCCCTCAGTAGTTCCATAAATTCCGCGATAATATCTTTTTCTTTTTTTTGACGATCTGGCTGAAAAAAAACATCCCAGTATTGCTTTATGGTTACCTGACCATTTTTATATGTCAGGCAATGGCCAGGCAGTAGCTTTCTTATATGTTTGTAAATCGTAAGCGGTGCGGGGATATACGCAAATGTAAAAAAAGAGCTTAAGGCCTCCTCGTCCATGGTACGGTCAAAATGGGGATCAACAAGAATCGATTTCATTTCAGAAGAAAATGCAAACTTCCCTTTATACTGTGCGAAAAACAGCGGTTTTATCCCCAGTCTGTCGCGTGCGAGAAAAAGTGTCTCCTTTTGAGAATCCCATATAGCAAATGCAAACATGCCCCGCAATTTACTGAGACACCCCTCTCCCCACTCTTCGAAGGCATGCAAAATAGTTTCTGTATCACTGTTGGTCGAGAAATGGTGCCCGAGCTGTATAAGATGTGCTCTGATATCCTGATAATTGAATACTTCACCGTTATAAATAATGCACAGTCGCTTGTTTTCATTGAATATTGGCTGTTGTCCGGTTTTTAAATCAATAATGCTAAGCCTTCTATGCCCCAAGGCAATATTATCATGCACATAGTAGCCATCTTCATCTGGCCCGCGATGGTGCAAGCGCGATGTCATCTCGTGAATAGAGCGCTGTAATTCTTGATAATCTTGCTTATTCTCTATATATAAACCGGTTATGCCACACATAGTCAGGCTTGTTTCAAGGGACTCAACAGGATATGGTTTTTTGAAAAATGCATATACGTATTGAAGATTAGTGTATTGAAACGTCTACCACACTCTTTGACAAAATCTCTATAATACGCTCCCCTGCTTTTCCATCCCATAATGCGGGGGTGAGGCCTTCTTTCTTATAGCCATAAATAATGCTGAACGCTGTTTGCGAAATATTATAAGGGTCTGTTCCAACAAGTTAATTGGACCCTGTTTTCACCGTTACAGCACGTTCGTTAGTACTCATGAGGGTTATACAAGTAACGTGAAGAAACGTC
>JAZDMK010000328.1:0-24201 GCA_043800975.1 Bacteroidota bacterium
CCATCTTTCCAGCAATAACTGACCTTTGTCGATTGAAAGTAAGAGAAAAAATGCTGCAACAGCTAAGCAAGCAAGTGCAAAAAGCAACTGTGGATAATACGTAAAAGTCCATACAAGTGATATTTTCATTCGTGTCCAGAAAATACCACTTACCTTTTTTTCTGTAGACCCTTCCAGCAAGGAGAACTTTATCGTACAAAACTGATCATCCGTTTTGAAATCGCCAAGTCGCACTCCGATGTCCTGCATGTTGGTTTCCACTTCCAGAATTTTGTCCTGCAAAGCAATATAATCTTTGATCTGGCCGCCTTTGTTTTTAAGCTCATTCAGCGAATTTACGATTCGTTCATACGATTGCTTCTCTGCCATCAGCTTTCGGTATTCATTGGTTTTGTCCACCTTCATTACTTCATTGATCTTAAGCTGGCCGATCTTCTGTAATACATTATATAAAGAATCAAACCGCTCGGGCGATACTCCGATCAGCAAATGCAGCTCCCTGTTTCCCTTGTTACCAAGTTTACGTTCGTATTGAATAATCGCATCGTAACGCTTTGCTTCTTTCCGAATGGCTGCATCATCCTTATCATACTGCGATGATTTCGATTTCAGCGTGGCCGTTTTTTCATATTTCGATTCGGAGGAAACTTCCTGTGGGGTTAAATCTGCGTTGACAGGAGGCGACATCTTCATTTCTGTGCTGTTTGTTTTATCATACTTCGCACTCTTTTCAGTTGCATAATTTCTCTTCACATCGCCGAATGAGCTGAACACTTCCTCCTGCTGGTTTCCGGTAGTATGCAGGGTGGAAAACATGTATCCGTATATAAGTCGCAGCACCAGCATCACTACAAAAAGAGATACAAGGATGATGACCCATTGGATAAAGCGTCTTTTGAAAGTCTTTTTTGTTTTCATATTTTCAGGTTTTAGGCTTTTAACAAAGATAAAAAAAATCAGTGAGAATGTTCCGGGAAGAACATTTTTGTATGATGTGCAGGCACTATTTGGAATACTTGTATGTGAGATAGCTGTATCGCATTCCCTGTCGCAGTTTTACTGTTTTTATAATCAGCCTTTTTCTTTCCGGTTGATGTAAAGATAAAAATTGATAAGTGTTATCACCGAAAAACTGATCAGCGCCATCCATTGTACATTGAGCATCACAGGGAATTCCCTGCCGGGCATAACATTCAGAATACAGAAGCTGAACGGACTCAGGAAAATGTAATCCCACTGTAAGGCGATTAGTGATCCGATAAGTGAAAACAAACCGATGAGAATCGGAATCAGAAAGTTTTTAAAACGAAGGCTGATCAGGTATTGCAGCGCAATAATAGGCATACATCCGATAAAGAATTTGATATTGCTTTTTAGAAAATCAAAAACGGGAATGGAGTCGTTTGAGAGATTTCCATCGAAGAATATGCAGGGAAGTATACCGGAAAGAAGAATTCCGATGTTGAAGAAAATGAAGAACTGCAGCGTGAGAAGCATGATCACGGAGAGCTTTGCGAAGAAGATGGTAGTGAAACTTTGCGGTGTGGTGTGCAATTGTTTCCATGTATTGTTACGGAATTCCATTTGTGTAATCAGGCTGCTGGCCATGATAACGCCCATGGGCAGAAGGAAAGCCGTCATGTTTTGCCAGCACTGCATGAAGTGCATCGACCAGCCATTCATACCTGCCGGACTACTATTAATGCTTGATCCGTTATACAGAAAACTGATGAAATAAATAAGCGGGATAAAAAATCCGCCGATGATGGTAAGCCAGAAGGCGAAGCTGCGCTTTGTTTTCAGCCATTCGCTATGTAAACTGTTGATGAAAATCATGATTCGCTTTTTGTAAGATCCATAAAAATTGTTTCCAGATCGTTGCGCACGGTCGTGATCTGATATACATCAATGCCGCTGTTTACAAGCAATTGATTGAGCTTTGCAATTTCTTCACGCCCCGCATTTGGAATTTCTACATGGCCATTATTCAAAACGGGATGCTGATTGTTTTGTGTAAAGATCTCCGCAGTCATAGCACTGTTGCCAGTTTCGAAGCGGATAGACGATGTTAGTTTCTGCTTTTTCTGCAGTGCATCCAGCGTATCCTGAAAGAGAATCACACCTTTGTTGATGATGCACACATGCGTTACCAGCTTTTCGATTTCACTCAGCAGATGGCTCGAAATTAAAATGGTTGTGTTTTGCTCTGTATTGAGTTTCTTCAGCAGTTCGCGTATTTCCATGATGCCGTTCGGATCGAGTCCGTTGGTGGGTTCATCCAGAATGAGCAGGCTCGGGTTGTGCAGCAGGGCAATGGCAATGCTGAGACGCTGCTTCATCCCGAAAGAAAACTTACCGACTTTCTTCTTGCCAGTATGTGCCAGATCAACAATCTCCAGCACATCCTTTATGCGGGATTTGGGACACTGATACACTTTCTGCAGCAGGCTCAGGTTCTGTGTTGCGGTAAGGTGTGCATAGAAGGACGGCGCTTCGATGAGTGACCCCACATTTTTTAATATTTCTATCCGGTCATGCTCAAAAGGCTTATCAAATATCTTAATGCTGCCCTGCTGTTTCTTCAAAAGGCCGAGAATGAGTTTGAGTGTGGTTGTTTTGCCGGCACCGTTGGGTCCAATAAATCCGAAGATGGAACCTTGCGGCACCTGCATACTGATGTTGTTCAAAACCTGCTCATGCGCAGTGAAGCGGAACGAGAGGTTTTCGGTTTGGATGCAGTTCATGCGGGAGATAAGTTTTTTGTTTTTTCATATTTGCTATTTACATAGCGTAAAAGTTTTTAAATATTGTCCTATGATTCCATTCTTTTTTACGGGTGTCCAACCATATACACCATTTTGAAATCCTTCATTACCTTTAAGAATTCCGCTTTCGTAAAACAACTTCCCGTTTTTAAAGAAATAGATGTTCATATCTGGAGTGCAGCAGTCCGCACCTATGTATTTTACTTCCCAATCGATTTGCATTTTCTTTAAAACATTCAAGTCGTTCATTAAATACATACCTTTCTTTAATAAAAAAGTTGAATCCAAATACACATTTTGATCACAATCGAGAACTGCAAACCATTTTCCTTCATTAAAGTTTAACATTCGAAGAACTTTAAACGTACTGTTTTTCTTAATTGGGGCATCAACTAAAGGGGTATAGTCTTTTAGATTTTTAATAGAATCACATAAACTTTTGTTTTGAGATACCTGATGGTTTTGAGATGTGTTTTTTTTGTCTTTGTTTTCTCCATTGTTGCAAGAGAATATCAGAACCAGAACGGAAATAAAAATTGTCTGAATGAATTTACTAATTCTCATCCGATAAAATTAGAGTTTTTTTTCATTCTCAGTCATCCGTCAAAATTCGGGAAGTATATTCAATCACATAATCTCTCAAAAAGGAATTGATGAACTCCACGCTGCTGCCGTCTTTGGTGAGTTCTTCCAGTTGCTTTTTGTATTCATCGGTTTTCTGCCAGGCGGCAAACTGCTTGTCGCGGAATGCTTCATATTCTTTATAATCCAGCTTCTTCTCTTTTTTAAAATCACCCTTGTCAATTTCAAGCAGGAAATAATTTTCATAGGTGGATGCGTAGCCCATATGCACGTAATTGACCATCTTTCCGTAGGGCAGCACCAGCAGGCCGGTGAGCCAGTCGATCTTTACCAAACTGTCTTTCGGAAAAATCTCCCCGAGCACGCTTTTCCATTCCGTTTCAAACGAGTTGTTTTTACCTTTCTTGGAATATTGGCACTGAATATCTTTCAGGAAAAGCTGTTTGTCACGAATTTCAAATGTGGCGATATAGCCGCGCCAGCAGGCTGTAGAGCGGATCCCGTCTTCGGGTCGTTTGTCAGGATGCTCTGCAAAGTAAGCTTCCATGGGGTTGGAATGCAGTGAATATTCTTTGCCGTTGTAAATGATTTTGTCAGGATACTGTGCTGTGGCAAAAAGACTGCTGCTGAAAAGCAACAGGAGGAGGGAGGTGAGGATGGGTTTCATAGTGTGATTTTATTGAATGATACAAAATGACTGAAATTTACTAAAATTTCATCGCACAAAATTCGTTATTTCCTTCTTCTCCATTTCCGGCTCGGGTATGGTTGTGGCTTCGCGCATCTTCAGCATCCACGCCATGTTTTTACCCAGTACACGCATGATCTGAACGCCTTCTGCATCCTGCGAAACTTCGCCGGGTGTGCGACCGTGTATGATGTTCCAGTAATTGGAAGTGGCTACCAGCATCTCTGCATAGTTGAGATAATGATTCAGCCCGTCCAGCGTGGACGATCCGCCCGACCTGCGTACTGCCGTGATTGCGGCTCCCACCTTATGCCGGAAGAAATTTCCATTGGCTCCTGAAATATAAAACAGACGGTCGAGAAAACATTTCATCGTTCCGGCTATGCCCGAATAATAAACGGGTGAACCGATTACCAGCCCGTCGGCTTCCATGATTTTCGGGATGAATGAATTGAAGTCATCCTGCGTAGCGCACTTCTGATCCTTGTTTGCATAACACTTCATGCAGGCTGTGCACCCGCGGATGGCGCGGTTTCCAATATGTAAAACTTCAAATTCAATACCGGCTGCTTCCAGTTCATTGCCCAGCATCCGCATTGCCTGGTAAGTGTTTCCTTCACCCTTGGGGCTTCCGTTGATTGCGATTACTTTCATAAGATTTATTTTAATTTTTTTATGTTTTTATTTTCGAGAAGTGATTTCATTTGAGTGATTGCAATTCTATTCAATTGGATCAATCTTTCATTTTGTGGTATTTGCTGATGTATTAAAACAGCATTGATGCTTTCCATATTCGATAGTACTACCAGTTGCTCAATTGCGGCCTGGTCGCGAATATTTCCTTCCATATTCGGATTTGTATTTCTCCATTGCTGTGCAGTTTTTCCAAATAAAGCAACATTCAGCATATCTGCTTCACTGGCATAAACAGAGTTGATTTGTTGTTTCGAAAGTTCTGAAGGAATTAAATTTTCTTTGATAGCATCAGCCTGAATCTGATAATTAATTCTTGACAATGTTCTTTGTAAATTCCATTCCAATTTCAGACGATTATTTTCCTCATCTTTCAGACGCTGAAATTCTTTTATAATAAATAATTTAAATTCTATTGATACCCATGAAGCAAACTCAAATGCAATGTCTTTATGTGCAAACGTTCCTCCATACCTGCCGGCTTTTGAAATGATTCCTATAGCATTCGTAGATTCAATCCATTTTTTTGGCGTCATCGTAAAACTGTTAAGCCCTGCTTGTTTCCTAAACCCGTCGAATTCGACGGGTTTAAAATCCGGATTGTGTAACAACTCCCAAAAACCAAGCAATTCAATAGTATTGCGGTTTCTTAACCAGTTTTTTATGATATCATCTGTGTGCGTTGCGTCTTTATATCTGGCGATATCAGTTAAAGAAATAAAATCTTCCATTTCAGTATAGAAAACTGAAATTTCAGTTCCCTTTACATTGATAGTTTTACTTTTCATTTGAACAATATAATTTATAAAAGTAAGAAAAATCTATGTGCCGAATTTTACTTTTTTGTTTCCTTAACAATATTCACTTTTTCCACTACAATCGTCACTACCGAAATATAATTCTTTCCGGTTTGCGACATGATTGCTCTTAGTTTTTCAATGTCCTGCTTTGAAATTTTTTCAGCATTTCCTTTTTTCTTTTGTGCGTTAACCCAGGCAGTGTCCTTGCAGGGCGTATTGTCAATATGACACAGCAGCGTCACATCTTTTTCTGCTTTGTCAATTTCTTTTTTATTAATACGACTTTCTTTAGCGAGACCCTGCACTTTTACTTTCTGCTTATAAAAAAATGATTCATCAAAAATTGTATTCTTAACATTCGGAATCAATTTGATGATTTGACCGTTCTCGGTTTTTAGCTTCATCTTTTTTCCGTCAACACCACAAATGTGAACAATGATTCCTTCCGTCTCAATCTTTTTGTTTTTGTATGAATCAATGTGAGCAATCAGAGTGTCGGCGGGCAGTTGGGTGTATGTATAATTTGTCTGAGTGCTTTTGCAACTGAACAAAAAGAACAGGAACAGTGAGAAGATTGTTACTTGTTTCATGATAGATTGTTTATCAGGTTGCTTTCTTTTTTTTCTTCAGTTCATCATTTTTTAGATTTTCTTTTATCCGATACCGAATCATATCTGCAATAAGCTTCACAGGAACTGGCTTGCCATAGGGCATTTGAATGGTTCCTTTGGAGCATTTGTACACAGATAATTTTTCTTTAAATGCTTCAATTGTATTCGGCGAAATGAAAAAACTGTAATGATCCTTAAATACAGCATACCAGCAGAGCATTCCGTGATATTTAAAAGCCGGCATCTGATAACTGAAAGCTTCTTCCGCATCCGGTGCTACCTTGCGGACTGTGCTTCGGATCTTTTCCAGAATTATAATGGTTGATTCTTTCTGGGAAAGGATATATTCATCTACGGAACGAAAAATTGTTTTCTGATTGGAAGACATAATCGATTATTAAAAATACGGATCAATCTTCACCAAAGGTAATATCCTTTTCAGAAAATAAAAAAAGAGACTGCTAAAGGCTGAATTTCTTTTTGGTATTCAGGTTGGAGCCATCTTCATAAACGGCAATTTCGTATTCTCCTTTGGGCCAGTTGATAACATTCAGCTCCATCGGATATGTATAGCTTCCGGGTCCATTGGCAGAAGCGGCAACCAGTGTTTTTACTATTTGGCCGAATTTATTTCTTACTTTAATACTGATAACTGAATTCTGTTTCAGATAATACTCGATCTCACCACTTACGCTTTCATGTTTTCCGGAAAAAGCCCTGGCTGTGTCACTCAGAAAGCTTGTGGTGTACCATGGGATTTCAATCCCTTTCAGTCCGGCTACAATTTTACGGAGTTTCAATGTTTCATCGGGTGTTGTGCCGCTTATGGAACTGATGTCGATATTGTCGGACATGCACCATACTGTGTGCTGAATAGCTCCGGGTGAATAGTTCCCAATGTTGATTGCTTCAGCCATTTTTACCCAGCTTGGCGGCGCCATGTATCCGATGCTAAACTTATTGTCGGGCCCGGGTCCGCCTCTGTGTGCACAGCAGCAGAATCCATATCCCTTGATTTTTTTTGTTTCGCGGGGATACAAGCAAATCAAAGCTTCCTTTACAATCAGGATATCCTGCTTGGTTGAATCGTCCGAGAGAATTCTGCGCCCTGGTTCAAGTCGTATAAACAAAGTATCTGAAGTAGTATTCTTCAGTTCAAACTCAAGACAGTTTTCCGAATGACCGCCCATTCCTTTTATTTTTACGTTCAACGATTTTGACTGTGTAAAATCTGCGATCGATTTATAGCTGTCGTTTCTTACAGAGATTTTGTTTACAGAAGATATGGAAACAATAGAAAAAACTGTCACAAATAGTGCAGTGATGACCAAAATTGAAAATGATTTTTTCATAGCAGTTTCAGTATAAAATGAAATACAATGTAATGATAATTATAACGTCCTAAGTACTAATTTTAGTATTCAACGAAATTTTAAATCCTCTCTTTTCAAACCCTGATTGTTCATAAGTTTACTCTTCATACCTGACAGAGAATACATCCTTCTCTTAATTTTGACACATAAAATAAGCAATGCCGTTAATTACTCTTACAACCGATTGGGGAACGACCGATTTTTACTCGGGCGCTTTCAAAGGAATACTTCTGGATAAATGTCCGGATGTGCGCATTGTTGATATTACCCATCAGATTCCGCCTTTTGACATTTTGCGTGCATCGTTTGTATTGCGTAACTGTTATAAGGCTTTTCCTAAAGGAACGATTCATATTGTTGATGTTAGTAAATATGATTATCAGCAGCCCGCTCAGCTTCCGATTGTAATTTCTGCGGAAGGATTTATCTTTATCGGGAGAAACAATGGTCTTTTTCCGATAACCCTGAACACTAAGCCTGACGGTGTTTTTAGCATTCAGGAAAAGAATGGAGAAAACGTTTCGATTGCTGTGTTGCTGGCTGAAACGGCTGCGCGTATAGTAAACGGGGAAGAACCTAAGCAGATGGGCGAGCCGGTTGAATGGTTTTTGAGGAAAGTAATTCAGCCCATCACCGATCAGAACAGTATTCATGGGAATGTAATTTATGTTGATGCGTATGGCAATGTAATTACTAATATCACCGAGGATATTTTTAAAGAAGTGGGTAAAGGCAGAAACTTTATTATTTATTTTAAACGTCCCGGTTATTACGATATCGATCACATCAGCCATCATTACAGCGATGTTGAGCCACCCGAACGTTTGGCTTTGTTTAACACGGCCGGTTTTCTGGAGATTGCATTGAACGAAGCCAAGGCCAGCACACTCATGGGATTAAAAATTAACGACAGTATCATTGTTCAATTTGCATCTTAATAACCTAAAAAAAATTAACTTTGCAGCCCTAATAAATTATTATGTACACGTTATTAAAAAAGGAAATCAACACCTTTCTGGGTTCTCTGATCGGATACATCGCAGTGATTGTATTCCTCTTGATCAACGGGCTTTTCTTGTGGGTGTTCCCGTTGGATTTTAATATCCTGAACGGAGGCTTTGCCAACATCGACGGATTGTTTATGCTTGCGCCCTGGGTGTTTCTTTTTCTCATTCCGGCCATTACCATGCGCTCGTTTGCAGATGAAAAGAAAGTTGGAACGCTTGAGATTCTTATGACAAAACCCCTTTCCGATTTGCAGGTAATCCTTGCGAAATATCTGGCCGGATTAATTTTGGTTCTGTTCTCACTTGTGCCAACACTGATTTTCTTTATTTCAGTCTATCAGATGGGTGATCCTGTTGGAAACATTGATATGGGCGGCACATGGGGTTCTTATATTGGCCTTTTATTTCTGGGCGGAGCATTTGTGTCAATTGGAATTTTTTCTTCTTCACTCACCGATAATCAAATTGTAGCATTTATTCTTTCGGTCTTCTTATGCGGTTTTGTATACATAGGTTTTGATTTTATTTATGGTCTGGATTTATTTGGTCGATTCGATCTCTTTATTAAGGATCTCGGAATTAATTCTCATTACACTTCGATCAGCCGTGGTGTAATTGATTCACGCGACTTACTATATTTCTTAAGTCTGATCACCTTTTTTGTTTTACTGACAAAGGTTTCAGTTCAAAGTCGCAAATGGTAGGAGGGAGATGATATGAAAAACAAAAAAAGAGAAGTACGCAAACAAAATCTTACCGAACTGATCGTAGGTCTGGCAATAATTTTTGTAGTTAATTTTATTGCAGCCAGTTATTTTTTCCGGCTTGATCTAACGCAGGAAAAACGCTATACACTTTCGCAGACAACGAAAGAACTGATTCGGAAAATTGATGATGTTGTTTATATCAGGGTTTATCTGGAAGGTGAATTTCCTGCCGGCTTTAAACGCCTGCGCAATGAAACGAGAGAAATGCTGAATCAATTCCGAGCTTATTCTAACTACATCGAATTTGAATTTATCGATCCTTCAACAAATAAAGATAAAAATGCACGGAATGATACTTATAAGCAGTTGATGGATGACGGGCTTGAGCCCACACAACTTCAGGTGAATGAAGACAAAGGTGGCACATCGCAACAGATCGTTTTTCCCGGAGCGATAGTTACTTATCATAACAGAAAGGTTCCTGTACAGTTATTGCAGGCACAGATCAACGTGCAACCTGATCAGGTTTTAAACAATTCTATTCAGCAACTGGAGTATCAGTTTGCTTTTGCAATCCGAAAACTGATTGAACCAGCAAAAATGAAAGTCGCATTCATTGAAGGCCACGGTGAGTTGGATGAATACGAAACTGCAGATATTACGAAGGAATTAAAAGAGTTTTATGTAGTAGACCGTATTACTCTAAACGGGCAGTTAAATGCACTGAAGGGATACAAATGCATCATAATAGCAAAACCCGATTCTGCTTACAATGAAAAAGATAAATTTATCATCGATCAGTTTATCATGAAAGGTGGAAAAGTACTTTGGTGTATTGATCGCGTTGTTGCTGAAATGGATAGCTTGCGTGCGAATGACCAAACTGTAACGATTCCTTTGGATGCAAATCTGGATGATATGTTATTCCGCTATGGTGCGCGTGTTAATCCAAATCTCATTCAGGACATGCAGGCTTTGCCAATTCCGATTGTTACAGGTTACTTAGGAAAACAGCCTCAGACACAGTTTATGCCATGGTACTATTTCCCCTGTGCGAACCCGTTCGGAGAACACCCGATTGTGAAAAATATGAATGCAGTATTGTTTCAGTTTGCAAGCACTGTAGATACGGTTTCAGTGAAAGAAGTAAAGAAAACATTTCTGCTTAAGTCATCGAAGTTCTCAAAAGTAGTACCATCACCGGGTGGGATATCTCTTGATATCATGAAGAAACAGCCGGATGAACGAACTTTCAAAATGAAATTTTTACCAATGGCTGTATTGCTGGAAGGTACTTTTACATCAGCATATAAAAACAGATTGCTTGATACGCTTGCAAAAAGCAAAGAAATTAATTTCGTTGACAAGAGCAAATTTAACAGAATGATTGTAGTAGGAGATGGGGATGTTATTCGCAATCAGGTTAAATGGAACGGTGAAAAAATGACGGTTTTCCCACTCGGATATGATCGCTTTACACAAGAAACATTTGGGAATAAAAATTTTATTCTGAATGCTATTGATTATCTCTGCGATGATTCCGGCCTGATTGAAGTCAGAAACCGGGAAGTTAAAATGCGTCCGCTCGATCGTCAGCAAATTAAAAACACTACGTATTGGCAAATGATTAATATTGCGCTTCCCGCATTACTCGTTGCCTTGTTTGGAATCTTCCACAATTACATGCGTGGAAGAAAATTCCGCGTTCATCCCTAATCTACGTTCCTATGAAAAAGAAATTTTATCTGATCATTTTACTTGTTCTGCTTGCCATTGCAGCTTACGTTTTTTTTACAAACAGAAGTGGAACAATCAACAGCAACGAGAAGGATTTTGCAGTTACTGATACGGCATCGGTAGTAAAGATATTTCTTGCAGATAAATCGAATCATCAATCTTTGCTGGAGCGCACAGATAATGGATGGTCACTGAATGGGAAGTTCAAAGCACGTGATGATCTCATCAAGGTTTTGTTATCCACAATTCATGATGTCACTGTTATTGCTCCTGTAAGCAACAATGCATATAATAATGTCATTCGGGATATTGCTGCAACCGGAACCAAGGTTGAAATTTATTACCGTTCTTGGTGGATAGATATTTTTGGAATTAAATTATTCAGAATAACAAAGAAGAAAGTTTATTACGTTGGCAGTCCTACGCAGGATCATCTGGGAACAGAAATGCTTATTGAGAATTCGAATATGGCATTTGTTAATTATGTTCCCGGTCACAGGGGTTTTCTTTCCCAACAATACACCCCTCTTGAAACCGATTGGCGCGACAGAACTATTTGTAGTTATTATGTTCCCGAGATTGCCAGCCTTAGCGTGAAACAATCAGAGTTTCCCAACGAATCCTATCAGATTGAAAGCGTTTCAGAAAAACAATTTAAGCTTCAATCTCTTGATGGCAGAAGTGTTCCGAATTATGACACAACTGCAGTTTTAGGTGCATTATCTTCATTTTACCGACTTTGTTTTGAGGAATTTGTTCAGGATTTTCCCAAAAAGAAATTAGATTCAATTCTTCAGTCAAAGCCATGTTTTGACATTTCTTTAAAAGACAAAAAAGGAAAAATTACCAGAATTGTAACTTACCGTAGAAACAACCCGTTAGGAAATATTGATATGGAAGGCAATCCATGGCCCTATGACCCGGATCGTCTGTTTGCACAGATAAATGGTGGAAAGGACTTTGTCATTATTCAATATTTCGTTTTTGATAAAATTTTCAAAAAACTTTCTGATTTTATTCCGCCTCCTCCGGATAAGGTAAGGGTTGTTTATTAAGTGTTAAAAAAACACCTGTAACAATTCGGGAAATAAATCTATCTTTGCATTTCTTAAAATGATACTACTATGAACTTTATCGTATCCAGCAGCGTTTTGCTGAAACAGTTACAATCATTGAGTGGTGTAATTAACACCAACCATACATTGCCCATTTTATCTAACTTTTTGTTTGAAGTGAACAAAAACGAGTTGGTTATTACAGCAACGGATCTTGACACTACAATGAGTGCGTTAATTGCAGTTACTTCGAAAGAAAAAGGCTCTGTTGCCATTCCTTCTAAAATTCTGCTTGATACCCTTAAAACACTGCCTCCTGATATTCCCCTTGCCTTCACTATTGATGCATCTTTTGGAATTGATATTTCAGCCGGCGAAGGAAAGTATCGCGTTGCAGGTCAGAATGCAAATGAATTCCCTAAAAGACCCGTTGTTGAAGGCGGATCTTCATTGGAAATGAAATCCGACATTCTGGAATCAGCCATCAGTAAAACATTGTTTGCTACCGGTAATGATGAGCTTCGTCCTGTAATGTCAGGTGTGTTTTGTCAACTTAGTCCGGAAAGCATTATGTTTGTTGCAACCGACGCTCATAAGCTTGTTCGTTATACCAGGACTGATGTTAAATCAGGTGCAGCTAAATCATTTATTATTCCAAAGAAACCTTTGATTCAGCTTCGCAATGTACTTGGAACAATTGATACAGTTGTGAAAATTGAGTATAACGAATCAATGGCTTTCTTTTCATTTGAAAATATTGAATTGGTTTGTCGTCTGATTGAAGGGAAATATCCTAATTACGAAGCTGTTATTCCCAAGGAAAACCCAAATAAACTTCTGATAGATCGCACGATTTTCATGAACTCGCTCAAGCGTGTTTCTATTTTTTCAAATCAGTCGACTCATCAGGTACGCTTGAAAATTGCAGGCAATGAACTTACGCTTTCTGCTGAAGACATTGACTATGCTAATTCAGCAAACGAAAGACTGACCTGTCAATATGATGGTAATTATATGGAAATTGGATTCAATTCAAAATTCCTGTACGAAATGCTTACAAACATTGATACCGTTACGGTTTCTTTAGAAATGTCTGCTCCAAACAGAGCCGGAATTTTAATTCCTGCAGACAATGAAAATAAAGAAGAGGATATCCTAATGTTGGTGATGCCAGTGATGTTAAATCAGTAAAAAATAAAATTATTCTGTAGCCCGTTCAATATAAGTGGACGGGCTTTTTTTATTCCTTCAATTTGTTTTTGCCAACTGGTTTTGTTGAAAAATATACGGCAATCAACATAGATATCCGCGTTAGCTGATAGCTTACCCAATAAAGAATACGATTGTACCAGTAGGTTCTTTTTTTGAAATCTTCATGTATAACCGTATCACAATCAGATTCAATGATAGAATTTATTTTTTTTGAAAAGTCATTTGCAAATCCAGTACTTAAAATATCTAGATTTAGCTCAATACTACCATAAATACTCAAATAATTCAGATTAAATGAACCTACTGTTGACCAGGTTTTATCAATTACAGCAACCTTTCCGTGAACATTTGAGTTTTTGTATTCATGAATTTTAATATTGTTTCTTAGCATCCATGCATACAGAAATCGTGTTGCATAATGAACTAACTTAACATCTGAACTTTTTGCAAGTACAATGTGGATATCAACTCCCCGTGCTGAAGCCCTTCGCAGTAAATTGCGGAATTGTCTTCCTGGTAGAAAATAAGCGGCAACCATGACAATACTTTTGTTTGCTGTACGGAAGGCCTGACGGTAGCTGCGTGAAATTTTACTTTTATGTCTGAGCCAGTCGTTTTCACGAACGCGAACTAAAAACTTGCGTCCGGTTCTGGTTTTATGCTTTTGTCGCGATCTGTTTCCGATACTTCGTTTCCAGATGCGATTACAGATATCATCTAGTTCGGCTGCAATATTGCCATGAACATAAACCGCAAAATCAAGCCAGCCTTTATGTGTAGGCGTATCACGGTATTTGTCGGCAATATTGATTCCGCCTACCAAAGCTTCTTTTGAATCTGCAACTGCAATTTTGTGGTGAAGTCTTCGGCCAAGGCTGACAGAACGAAAGTTCATTACAGGTGAAAAACTGCGAAAGTTAATCCCGGCATCTTTCATTTCTTTAATGACTTTCCGTGAAAGATGATTTGTTCCAAATGAATCAACAAGGATGTATGTGCGAACACCTCTGGAGGCAGCGTCTTTAAGAGCTTTAATTATTTTTTTTCCTGTAAAATCGTTTTCGAAAATATAAGTTTGTAGCTGAAATGTGTGTTCAGCTCTATTAATGATTTCTTCAAGCAGATCGAAAAACGAATTTCCGTCACTGATAAGCTTTACATTATCAGTGAATGTGTATTTTTCATATTCCGGCCAACCCTTGAGCATATATGCTTAAAAGCAGTAAAGTTAATGAAAAGAGGTAAGAAAAACGCTATAATCTGGGGCCGAATTGCTCAAGCTTTAGGCCTTCTTCGTTATCAGTGAAATTTTTAAAATTATCAATAAATTTTTCAGCAAGGTTATGAGCATATTTATCATATGCATACTTGTCCGTCCATGCATTGCGTGGATTTAAAATTTTGCTGTCAACATTTTTGAGATTTTTCGGAATAGTCAGATTGAAAATAGGAAGTTGTTCCATTTCAACATGATCAATATTGTCTTCAAGAATAGCAGTAATGATAGCACGTGTAGCGGCGATGTCAATACGATTGCCAATTCCATAGGGCCCACCGATCCATCCGGTATTTACAAGAAATGCTTTTGATCCGTGCTTTTCCATTTTTTTGGCAAGCAGATGTGCATATTCGGTTGGATGGAGTGTGAGGAATGCCGCACCAAAGCAAGAAGAAAAAGTAGGAACGGGTTCTTTTATTCCTCTTTCAGTGCCTGCCACTTTTGCTGTATAACCACTCAGAAAGTAATACATGGTTTGTTCGCGATTCAGAAGTGACACCGGCGGTAAAACACCGAAAGCATCAGCTGTCAGAAAAATAATATGACGTGGATGTGTTCCTTTTGAAACAGGCTTGACAATGTTTTCAATATGATGCAGAGGATAGGAAACACGTGTGTTTTCAGTTTTTTCAGAACTGTTGAAATTAATTGCTCCTGTTTTGGAATCAAAAACAACGTTTTCAAGCAAAGCATCTCTGCGAATAGCTTTATAAATGTCAGGTTCTTTTTCTGCACTTAGATTAATGCACTTTGCATAACATCCGCCTTCAAAATTAAAAATTCCTTCATCATCCCAGCCATGTTCATCATCACCAATAAGAAGGCGATTGGGGTCGCAGGATAAAGTGGTTTTGCCGGTTCCGGAAAGTCCGAAGAACACAGCCGTTTCACCATTCTTTCCCATGTTGGCAGAGCAATGCATCGAAGCAATGTTCTGGATGGGTAAGTAGTAATTCATCACAGAGAAAAATCCTTTTTTAATTTCTCCGCCATACCATGTTCCGCCAACAACAGCGCGTTTGTCTTTCAGGTTAAAAGCAACATACACTTCACTGTTCAGTCCATGTTCTTTCCATTGTTTATCATTTGTTTTGCAGGAATGAAGCATTACAAAATCAGGTGTGAAGGATTTTAATTCTTCGTCTGTCGGGCGGATAAACATGTTTTTCACAAAGTGTGCAGCCCAGGCAATCTCAGTAATAACGCGAATTTTAATACGTGTGCTGGGGTTAGCACCGCAAAAAGCATCCATCACATAAATACGCTTTCCGCTAAGTTGTGACGCACTGTTCGAATACAAATCCTTCCACACTTTATCAGAAATGGCTTTGTTGTCCGATTTTTTTCTTTCGGGAGAAGCCCACCATATTCTATCTTTTGAAGATTCTTCCTCAACAAAATATTTGTCTTTCGGAGAGCGGCCTGTAAAAATTCCTGTATCAACTGCTACGCAGCCGGTGTCGGTTAAAAAACCTTTTTCAAATCCTTTCAGTTCAGGATCGATTTCATGTTTGTATAACTCTTCATAAGAAGGGTTGTGGAATACTTCAGTGGCATTCTGGATTCCGTATTGAGACAGGTCTTTCATATAAAGTGTCTCAGGATATGAGGTGCTCATAGTATGACAGATAAACGTGCGGCAAAATTAGAATAAACATTTACCTTTACAATAAATTAACGTACTTTTTTTCTCAAAAAAAAAGCCTGTGCAATTTGCACAGGCTCAGTGATTCGCATTCGATTATTTTTTGTGTTTACAATCGCAGTTTTCTAAAATATTAACTTTCGTAGATGTACTAAGTAATTTTTTCGACATGTCGATAAACTCAGTTTGCTGTGTTGCATTAAAATTATTAAGGTTTATACAATAGTCAATTTCACCTTCCCGACCCCAGTTTGCTTTTTCAATTGAAATGGTCAACTTGTTGTCTTTTTCAAACTTTTTTATTGCTTCATCATACTTGCCTTGTGTTGCCACATCAATTCCATCTCCGGGAGAATAAAAAGAGACAAGCAAGTGATATTTTCCGGCATCCATTTGAATGCCTGATGCGATTTTCTTTGTTTTACAAGAGGCTCCGATCATGAGCATAGATGAAGTTAAAATCAGGATAAGGGTTTTCATGGTAATTTTGTTTTATCGTTTGTAACCATTAATGTATGTATTCAGTTCGTCAATAGATGATTCAAATGTAAATGCATCGTTGAGCTTATAATAATTGCCGATATCATAGGTGTATCCATAAGAATATTTCGCAAGATCAAGGCGGGTAGCTTCAAATGTGAAAAGAAGCATAATTTCTTTAACCTGCGAACAGAGTAAACAATTGGAAGAAATAACCTGTTTGGCAATAGTGAGTTTACTGTCATCAAAAGCTTTCGATTCAATGGAGTTTTTAACTTCCGAAAAGTCAGATGGACCCATAGGCCATGGGCATCCAACGGCGCCATTGTAACCGGGCATAACATAGATGCCGCCAGCGGGTTGAGTATTATTATTGACAGTTCCTCCAGATGTAGTTGTTGTGGTTGTTGAAGAATATGTAGTCGTCGTAGATGTGCCGGTCGTGGTGGCACCACCTACATTCACGTTAATATTGACACCCATATTGGGGTCGTTAATGGAAAGTCCCATTGATGTTCCGTTTGGATTTGCACCCGTGGTTGTCGTGGTGGTGGTGGTGGTTTGTTGTACAACCGGTGGAGGTGGAGTTGTAGAGAATACAATTAATGATTGGTTAGGTGCAGGAGGTAAAGCCTGAGCAACAGGAACCTCATTCATATAACGAATTACATATTCGCCTTTGTTGTTTTTCTTAATACAGAAAGTTGATTCAGTGCCCTGATTAAACATAAGGTTTTTGTCCAGTTGCCCCAATGAAGCATCGGCGAAAATGATTTTCACTTTGTAGTTAGGTGCAGGTAAATCGGTCACCTTCACATTTGTTTCTGCTTTGGTGTTTTGCTGGATCCCGTTTAAAACGAGTTGAAATCCTTCGCCCTGTTCAGTAAAGAAAATTAGATTGCTTTTCACTTGTGCATTCAGCATGGCACAGAAGAAAAGAGAGGTCAGTACGAGTAGTGTTTTTTTCATAAGTGTCAATTTAACGTTGTAAAATTAATGAATTATTTGGAATTGCGTTTTTTTCAACTATCATGCCATTGGATTTGGATTGCAAATCAGTAATAATTTTCTAAGTTTGCAAAAAAATGGATTATGAGTATTAGCATTGGTATCCGGCATGAAGATAAATACAAGATGGAGCTTCGTGCACCCCTTGCTCCGAAGCACGTTAAATGGCTGGTTGATCATCAGAAAATTGATGTGGTTGTTCAAACTTCTTCAAAAAGAATTTATACAGATGATGAGTATAAGCATGCTGGGGCAAAGATTGGTAAGGATTTGAAAAACTGTTCAGTTGTGTTTGGTGTAAAAGAAATGCCTGAAGATTTTTTCGAATTCGAAAAAACGTATGTGTTCTTTGCCCATGTTATTAAAGGACAGGCATACAATATGCCCATGCTGAAAAGGATGATGGAGCTGAAATGCAATCTGATTGATTATGAACGTGTAATTGATGAACAGGGAAAGCGGCTTATTTTTTTCGGAAGATATGCGGGTATGGCAGGAATGATCAATTCGTTTTGGGCTTTGGGAATGCGTCTGAAAGAATTTGGATATGATACCAAGATGATAAAAATCAAGCAGGCTCATCATTATCATTCTCTGGAAGAAGCAAAGGATGATATTTCAGCGATTGGCCAGTTGATTGCTGAAAAAGGAATCCCGGAAGAATTAAGACCATTCACAATTGGTTTCACCGGATATGGTAATGTATCACAAGGTGCTCAGGAAATATGCGGACTCCTTCCCATCAAAGAAATTTCACCAGAAAAATTACTGCATTTAAAAAACAGAAAAGAACTTCCGAACAATATCATTTACAAAGTCATTTTTAAGGAAGAGCATATTGCCCAGCCTAAGGAAGCCGGAAAAGAATTTGACCTGCAGGATTATTATTCACATCCTGAAAATTACCATGGTGTTTTTGAGAAATACATTCCTCATTTATCCATGCTCATCAACTGTATTTATTGGGATGATAAGTACCCGCGCTTGCTAACCAAGGAATATCTGAAGAAAGCATTTGCAAAAGGCAAACTTAAAATGATCGTGGTTGGTGATTTAAGCTGTGATGTAGAAGGGTCGGTTGAATGCACGTTAAAACCTACCAAAATTGAAGGTCCTTTGTTTGTGTATGATCCTATTTCAGAAACTATAAAAATGGGGCACGAGGGCCCAGGCCTTCTGGAAATGGCGGTAGATATTCTTCCCAGCGAATTACCCCGAGATGCAACCACAGGATTTGGAGATGTGTTGGTTAATTTTGCAAAACCCATTGCTATTGCAGATTATTCTTTAGAATACGATGAGCTTGATTTGCCTCGTTCAATAAAAAGAGGGCTTATTCTTCACCGGGGGCAGTTGACGCCGCCGTTCGAATACATAAGACAGTATCTGGAATTATAAAAAATAGAAACCACTTGTGTGGGTCATCAGTTTTTTATAAATTGCATCACTAATTCATGAAATTCATACCATGAGAAAAATCATTTTTTTAATTGTTGCCATCATGCTGCAGGCAGGGACAATGCAGGCCCAGAAGTACAGCAAGACCTTTATCAACAAATACAATACGGGTTCCGATCTGGTTGAGCTTGGGAATTATGCAGATGCGCTTCCCATTTTTGCTGAGATACAGGGTCAGTACCCAACCAATGCCAATCTTTGTTATTATTATGGGTTGTGTTTGCTGATGACCTCAAAAGATATCAATCAGGTAATTCCATTGTTGATAACTGCTTCTCAGAATACTACGGCGAACTATAAAAATGATTACAATAGCACTAAAGCACCTCTGTTTGCCTATTATCATTTGGGGCTGGCAATGCATAGAAATTGTCAGATTGCTGATGCGAGAAAAAATTATGAATTGTTTCGTTCCGCAGTGAAAGACAAAAAATGGCAAAAGCAAGCTGATAAGTGTCTTGCTCAATGCAATGTTACTGAAAAAATGATGCTTAACCCACTGGATTTGAAAATTGAAAATCTGGGTAGTGACATCAATACAACATTTCCCGAGTATTCTCCGGTTATGTCCTTTGATAAGAAAACACTGATTTTTACTTCGAGACGTCCTGATAGTGAAGGGGGGAAGAAAGACAAGTATGGTAAATACTTTGAAGATTTATACATCGCTACTCGCGATTGTGATACTTGCCCATGGGGAAACGTTACACGAATGGGAAATAAAATTAATACTGCAGGTCACGATGCTTCCATCGGAATGTCATTGGATGGAAAACAACTTCTGATATATCGTGATGATAAAGGTAACGGAAATATTTATCTTAGTACATATGAGAACGGTGAATGGGGGAAGCCGGTGAAGTTTAATAAAAACATTAATACAAAAAGTTGGGAAACCCATGCTTGTTTTACTCCTGATGGAAATACGATGTATTATACAAGTAATAAGAAAAAAGGAGGAAAGGGAGAAAGGGATATTTATATGACTAAAAAAAGTTCCAGTGGGAAGTGGGGTGACCCGGTTAATATTGGAAATGGAATCAATACAGAATCGGATGAAGATTCTCCTTTTATTCTGCCTGATGGGCAAACCATGTATTTTGCATCCAATGGTCATGAAACCATGGGTGGCTTCGATATTTTCAAAACAAAACTTGTAGATGGAAAATGGTCAACCCCGGAAAATGTTGGCTATCCAGTTAATACTCCCGGAAATGATGTGTTTTATTTCCCTGCCGATGAAACACACGCTTACTATTCTTCCGAAAAAACTTCCGGATTCGGCGATCAGGATATTTATATGATTACAATCAAAGGAAGAAAAGAAGTTATTGCCGAGTATAAGTTGTTGGTTGTGGATTCCGCAACCAATCAGCCTTTGGTAGCAACTGCAGAATTATCGGATTCTGTAAACCGTGTGCTTTCAACCTATACAACATCTGCTGATTCAGGGCTGGTGAGGGTTACTATCCCTTTTGAAAGAAATCTTTCGCTGAAAGTATGGGCACCACAGTATAAAACCTGGTTTGAAAATGTTTACATCGAAAGGAAAGTTGAAAACATAAATGGAACTAAAAATATTTATCTGATTAAACTTCCAATGCCTGTTGATAATACAGTTATTAAAAACGCTGCACCTACAACACTGAAGTTTAACATCGTTTTCTTTGATTATGATTTAAATGTATTGCGTCCAGTATCAAACAGTGAATTGCAGAAGGTGTCGTCTTTCCTGGCAAAATATCCGAATTGCAATATTGAGCTTTCCGGGCATACATGCACAATGGGATCGCACGAATACAACCAGCGTCTTTCGGAAAGCCGTGCCAAATCGGTGTATGACTACATGGTGTCGCAGGGAATTGATTCAAAAAGATTGTCATATAAAGGCTTTAGTTTTGATCAACCGCTTGTATCTAATGACAATGAAGACGATCGCATGAAAAACCGCAGAACGGAATTCAGAATCATGTGCTCGAATCTTCCCGACAGCATCAATCTTGAAATTGCAAAGAATTATCCTGCAGGTGCAGGTTTTCTGGCTTCTCCGAATAAAGGATCTGTTCATTCAGCAATCTCAGGGTATACCAGTAGTAGTGACAATACTTCTTCGTTTTCTTTCGCGGGTATTGATGTAAATGCCTATACTGTTCAGATTGGTGCCGGTCGTTTGATGCGTCTTTCCTACTTCACAAGTAAAACATCCAATGTGAATGCTGTGAAATGTAATGATGGTTTGAAACGCTTTTTCACCGGATCTTTTGCAACAGAAGCGGAAGCTAAAACATACAGAGATAACATTGCAGGAAAAGGATTTTCTGATGCTTTTGTCCGACCCTTTTCAGAATTGAAGAATATGGCTCAATAAATATTGTTTTGATTCACTATTTAATAAACTGAATCTTTCTGGAAATTGATTGTTGTCCGTTATTGATATTTAATAAATACAACCCGCGATTAAGGCTTTGTGTATTCAAATTTATTTCATGTTGACCAGCTTCAACATCCATAGATGAAAATGAAACCAGATTTCCAAGCATGTCATATAAACTGATTGAATGATTTCCATTTTTGGAAGTTATAAAGCCAACATTAAGACGATCATCATTTACATATGTGTTTGTGAAGTTTAATAAGCTTTCACCATTATTGCATACAACAGATACAAGTGAGTATATTTTTGTTTTTCCGTCGAAGTCGGTTTGTCTGAGTCTGTAATAAGAATTGTCACCAACAGGCTGTAAATCTGTCCATGAATAGTATTCTATGTGATTTGAATTTCCTGCACCGGGGACTTTCCCAACTGTTTCGAATTTTATACCATCAAAGGTGCGTTCAATTGTAAAATAATCGCAGTTGGTTTCACTTGCAGTACTCCAGTTTACAAATACTTTATTGTCATTACATTTTGCATTAAAATCAATCAGTTCTACTGGTAAAGGAATTGTAGTAGGGCAGAAGTATTGAAGATTATTTAATCCTCCTGTTGATCCCGTAAATCCCCAGTGGACATTTGTATTTCCGCCAAAAACATTGGTCACAAAATCATAGGTGCTGGTAAGACGAAGGCTAGCATCAATATAAACGTTAAGCGTCTGGGTTCCCGGATTCCAGGTGACTCTTAAGATGTGCATATTTCCGTCATCAAGATTCAAGCCGCCTGGACGAGCATCAACGGGTCCTACAAAAGGAGCACCGGGGCCTGCCAGATTGCCATCAATCTCAATGGCAGTATGGTCATTTGACATATCATATACATGCATGGGATTATCATTGTCATATGTGTCAAATTCAATTACAACTGCATTTGGGATTCCGCCCGCACCCAGCTGATTTCCGGGGTTCCCGCAGGCTGTGACTCCAGCGGGAGAATTCTGAAAAACAAATGCACAGCCATCAGCACCATTTACATTATTGCCAAAATAACAACTTACCGAATAATCAAAAGCTGATGCAAAAGAGATATATCCCCGGTTCCAAATGCAACCTAACTGCCCGTTCAATTCGGGGGTTATCGTTGCACAATTGGCACCGTATCCGGGGGAATTAAAGGAGTTTCCGGTGAAGCAGTAATTGGGATTGCCTGCTGTACCGGTAGTAAAACTCCAGGTAGGGCATCCAACTGCTGATCCTGCAGGATTTTTTGGAACTACTTTCCAGTAATAGATTGTATTGTCTATCAATGCACCCGGTGAATCAAGGGACGTTCCGGTTACATTTTTAAAGAAGGGAGGCACAGGGGTTGTTCCCAAATAAATATCATAGGAAGTCGCAGCGTTACAGCCAGTATTTACTGGAGCTGTCCAGGTTTCTATGACATTACATGGGTTCACGCCGGTAGCGCCATTGGCTGGACTTGGATTGGTAGCACAGCCGGGAACAGTGGGCGTTCCACAGTTACCAGCTCCGTTGTGACCAGGTGTAGCAACAGGTTGTGCAAGAGCCATTATCGTATTGGAGCAATTGTCGAATACTTGGTACCGCATCTCCGTGGGAAAAGATCCGGGATTTGTTTCAGTAACATTGATTACGTCCCCTGTTGCTGCGCTGAAGGTGAAGTCCTGTGGTCCGAAGCCTCCCGCAAGTGAAATATTTGTATGAACGTCAACGCCATTTACTTTAACGGTTACAGTTCCTCCGTTCCACCCGTCGCCATAAGTATCAGTGAGTCTTATTGTATGTGTACAGCACGAAGTAATTGATACAGATGTTACAGAAGATGTGTTAGTCCCCCCTCCGTTTGAACAAGTTGTAATACAACGATAATAAGTGGCAATCGTTGGAAAGTCGACTAATGTTGTAGAAGTTGCACCACCAATATTTGTCCAAGGACCTCCAACTGCAGGTGCAGACTGCCATTGGTATGATATTCCACAACTCGAAGTATATCCAGTAAGTGTAATTGTAGTTGCCGATCCACTGCAAGTTGCACCTGGTCCGTTGGCAGTGCCTGCGGCTGGAATTCCTGAACAGACTGGGGGGGGGGTCCAAATATATTGACGATTTGTAGAAAAAAACTTTGCAGGTGCTGTATTGGTATATCTGCAAACATCCGTATTTGCTGTTCCGGCTAAAGGGGCAGCCCAATTTTCAGCACCAATATCAACTTTTCGATTATTATAATCTGTTGCAGAAGTTCTGATTCCTACTTGTGGTTGATATAAAGTGCTTACATTAGGTATTCCGGAAACATTCCCATAGATAAACACCACTGCTCCTGTTACTGTGTTTAACCTTATTTGAAAACTGAATTCCTCAGCCAGTCCAAATCTGCAAACCTGTTTCCATTGAAAAACAACTTCATTCCCAACTGTCTGCCAGCGAATTTCAGAATTTGCATTCGCTTGTCTTCTGTCAAGGTCAGCACTAAAAGGACAAATAGCTATTCCCGAGCCAATGGTAGAGCTAATACCCGTGTATGTGAATGAACTTGGGGCAGCACCACCTAATGTTAGTTGTCCGTTTGAAGTTACATAAGCAGTTGTATATGTAACGCAATTAAAAGTAAACGCAGGAATATTAATAGCAGGCGAAACCCAACTATCCATTGGGCTTGTACCATTAATCAACATAGTCCCCCCTGCAATGTATGCAAAAGCCC
>JAZDMK010000045.1:0-10507 GCA_043800975.1 Bacteroidota bacterium
CTGAATGTATTGGATTTTAAGGATGAAATTTTATTTAAAAACTATGTGCTCTATGTCTATTTTCTATGTGCCCTATGTGTTTAAGATGACGAAAATCAAGATGAAATTCTAAGTTTGCATACAATCCGTTAAAATTTATACATTTGCTGAGACAATATTACAATTATGGAAGCATTAGAAGCATTATTTACCCGTAGAAGCATACGCAAATTTAAAAAAGATCCAATAACAGAAGAAGCGCTGAAAGGCATTCTTCGTGCAGCTATGTATGCGCCCTCGGCGGCGAATCAGCAGCCCTGGGGATTTGTTGTTATCAAAGACAGAAACATATTAAACCAGATACCCACCGTGCATCCTTATGCAGAAATGATCAAAGAAGCGCCTGTTGCCATTGCTGTTTGTGGTGACCTTAGCCTGGAAAAACATCAGGGATACTGGGTGCAGGATTGTTCAGCTGCTTCGCACAACTTATGCCTCGCTGCGCATGCACTGGGAATTGGAAATGTTTGGCTTGGAATTTATCCGCGTGAGGACCGCGTGATGGGAATCCGTGAAATTTTAAAGCTGCCTGAAAATGTAGTGCCCTTAAGTATTATTGTATTGGGACATCCCGATGAAACGGCTGCTCCACCTGAAGAACGCTTCAATCCGGCCAAAATTCACAACGATAAATGGTGATTAACCGTTAATCAATTCGTATGAATAATGCTCCACAGATAAATAGTTTTGTAGTAGTTGGAGCAGGACGTGCAGCCACGCAGCTGGCAATTGCATTAAAAAATAATGGATTTCAGATTCTGCAAATTCTGGGTCGTAGTTTTGAATCAACAAAAATACTGGCCGATAAAATAGGTTGTCCATTTACAATAGATAGTAAACAAATTCGAAAAGACGCGGATGCCTGTCTGATTTCGGTTCCAGATGAATCATTCGTAGGTATTGTTAAGAAACTGTATATGCCATACAGTATCGTTATGCATACAAGCGGAACCATGCCGCTGGACAGTCTGAAAAATATTTCAGATAGCCACGGTGTTCTGTATCCACTGCAAACAATGACACTTCAATGCATTTCTGATTTTTCTTCTGTACCGCTTTTAATTGAAGGAAGCGATATAGAAACACAAAATAAAATTAAATCGGTTGCTGAAATTCTTTCCGACAATGTTATCGAAATGAATTCTGCAAAGCGTGCTGTGTTGCATGTTGCAGCTGTTATTGCCTGTAATTTTACCAATCATCTATTTGCAAAATCCTATGAGTGGTGTGCTCAGAATAAAATTGATTTTTCGGTACTCATGCCTCTGATCCGTCAAACCTGTGAAAATGCAACGCGTAACAATCCCTCAACCTTTCAAACTGGGCCAGCGGTACGTGGCGATGAATCGGTTATTGCTGAACATCTGCACATGCTGGAAGCCAATCCTGAACTACGTGAATTGTATGCGTTCCTTACAAATTCAATAATAAATGATCAAAAGAAAAGCGATGAAAAACTGTAAAGAACTTTTAAAAAATATTACCACTTTTATTTTTGACGTCGATGGCGTTTGCTCCGACGGCTCAGTCATTGCAATGCCGGATGGAGAGCAATTGCGCACATTTTATGTGAAAGACGGATATGCTTTGCAGCTCGCTGTGAAGCTGGGTTATCGCATCTGCATTATATCGGGTGGGCGTTCAGAATCTATTCGCAAGCGTTACGACTATCTTGGAATAAAAGATGTTTTTCTGGGTGCTGAAAACAAACTTGTTTTTTATCATGATTACATGAAAAAGAACAACCTGAAGAAAGAGGAAGTTTTATACATGGGCGATGACATTCCTGATTACTTAATCATGAAAGAGGCGGGAGTGGCTGCCTGTCCTTCTGATGCTGCGGAAGAAATTAAAGAAATTTCAATATACATTTCTCATTATCCCGGTGGCAGAGGTTGCGTACGTGATGTGATTGAACAGGTAATGCGCGTGCAGGAAAAATGGCTGGGTCAGGAAGCCTTCCATTGGTGATCTATTTTTGACACAACTCTCTATAGTTGCAATAGGCACACTTTTTTTCACTTTTAGTTTTTGCAAAAAAGGATTTTTCTTTCGGAATGTTGCTTTTCACATTGCTGCAATATTCATACATTTCCTCGGTTTCTTCTTTCACCTGAACAGAAAAAAATTTGATGTCAGAATTTCCGAATTCAAACGGAATTTCGTTATAGGTAGGAGAAAGCATTACAACAAACGGTTGAATATTGATTGCTTCAACTCCCAGATGATAGTTTGCCCAGCAAGTATAGGCAAGCAATTGCTTACGAAAGTGATCGCCTTTATCTTTTCCGGTTTTCCAGTCAAGAATCACAACTTGATCATTCATAGGAAAAAGAAAATCGACCTTGCAGTATGCTTTCAGCTCATTGATGCGGGTTTCTCCAAATCCCGGAGGTTCAATAATCCATTTTTTCTTGTTGAGAATGGCTTCGTTAAAAATCCAGCCGAAACGTTGTGAGCCCAGCAGCTCTTTCAGGCAGGCTTCTACTGGTTTGTAAATCTCATCTGTTTTAACAGCTTTCGTTTCTTTGTAATACACTTCCATAAAAGTGTTATTGCTGCAATATTCATCAGTATTTTTTCGTGTAAAATCAAAAAACTTTTCAATGTTTATGTCTTTTTCACATTCCTGTAATCTTTTCAGCAAAAACTCAATCATGATATGCACAATACTACCTGTGGCAAGTGGCGCAGATGTAAGTGCCTTAAGCTGGCTGATTTTTTCGGGTGTAGAATCGGTGTCATTTTTCCCATAGTAATTGTAGTAATACATCCGCTTGCAATAATGAAAAGCTTCATAACGTGAAGGTGACCAGCCCAGAATTTTTGTAAATGGGAATTTTTTTATCATGACAACAGATTTACTTTGGCAAAGATAATCAGCATAAGCTGTCAATTGTTTATCTTAGCAAAAAAAATTGATGAAACGCATTCCTGCCTTTTTCCGCCTGATTCGTTTACCCAATCTGCTGATGCTTGCATTGCTGATGGTGCTTATCCGTTTTTTTCTGGCTGAGCCAATATTGTTCAGCAAATATGGTATTCATTTACCCCTGACCAACGGTTGGTTTGTCCTTTATTTACTGGCAGTTCTTTTAATATCAGCAGCTGGATACATCATCAACGATTATTTTGATATTCGGATTGACAGGATTAACAAGCCTGAGAAAATGATCATTGGAAAAACAATCAACCGACGGGTTGCTATATTGTTGCACCTCGTGTTTTCAGTTACTGGTTTATTTCTAGGCGTTGCGGTTTCTTTTAAGGTCCAGAATTTTTCTGTTACAATCATATACTTTCTTACGGTACTGATTCTTTGGTTTTATTCCTCTGTTTTGAAAAAATGGTTTCTTGCAGGAAATGTTGTGATATCGATCCTTACAGCGCTTATTCCCCTGCTTGCATTTATTATTGAACTGTCCATGATTAATGTTGAATACCCTGAGAATACATACGATTTGAAGGATGTAACCTATGCTGTACTTATACTGTCTGCCTTTGCTTTTTTACTGACTATGGTTCGCGAGATTGTTAAAGATGCAGAAGATATAAGAGGTGATCGGGAAGCAGGATGTTCTACTTTGCCTGTTGTGCTTGGAATTAATCGCACCCGGTGGATAACCTTTTTTCTCGTGCTCGCATCTATTGTTTTTGCAGGGTGGATCGCCTGGGAACTCTATCAGTTAAAACACATGGATCCGCTGTTTTATTATGGACTACTTTTCGTGATGCTACCTTTGATATTTTTAGCTATTGTCGTATTGCGTGCTAATAATGAAAAGGCCTTTCATGTTGCCAGTCTGTTATCAAAAGCAATTATGATTGCCGGTATTTTTGGACTGGCTGTAATGTATTTGTCGTATGAAAATGTTGTATAAAAACCTGGAAGGTAAAAGAATTATTCTGGGATCAGCATCACCTCGCAGAAAGCAGTTGCTGGGTGGTCTGGGAATTCAATTTGATGTATTACCGCGTGATGTTGAAGAATCGTATCCTGAAAATTTATCACACCAGCAGGTTGCTGAATATATTGCTGTTCAAAAAGCAAAGGCATACCATGAAGAATTAAGTACTCCTGAATGCATTGTTATTACTGCTGATACGATTGTTTGCCTGAAAAAACAAATCATACATAAGCCTTTGGATTTTAATGACGCGGTTAGAATTTTACAGTTATTATCAGGAAACATGCATACAGTCCTAACCGGCGTTTGTATTACATCATTTGAAAAGCAGGTTGTTTTTTGTGGTAAGACGGATGTTTTCTTTAAGCCTCTTTCGGTAGATGAAATTCATTTCTATATCGAAAGCTGCTCTCCCTTTGATAAAGCGGGAGCTTATGGTGTACAGGAATGGATCGGATACGCTGCCATAGAAAGAATTGAAGGATCATTTTACAATGTCATGGGCCTTCCAACACGCATGCTGTACGAAGAACTGGTGAAGTTTTAAACGGCAATCACACTACAGACATCCGTGTAAATAATTTTTTTTTCTATAACAGTAAAGCCGCATTCAGCGAGTAGTTTCGAGTAATTTAAAATCTGTTCTGAATGTTTTTTGTCAGGCTTTCCGGTTTTAAATTCAAGTACAATCACTTCCTTTCCTTTCATCAGCATTCTGTCGGGACGATAAGCTTTCCCTGATGGATCGATGATTTCAATTTCGTTGAAAACTAAATACTCTTCGTTAAAATATTTTGAAACGACAGGATTATTAACTAATAGTTCTATTTCTTTTTCAATTTCTGTTGAAAGGGATTCTTCACAAAGTCCCTCACATTTCAGTTTTTGGATCTTATCAGAAATGTTTTTATTGCTTTCAATTTCAGATAAAATTCGGTGAATTAAAATTCCTTTCAGCCTTGCGTGATCGCCTGCTTTTGTTGATGTTTCAGAGTGCCGGCAACGAAGTGATATTGTTTTGCGCCAGTCGGATAAATTGAACTTGTCAAGGGTGTATGAATTAGAAAGAATAGTCTTTTTATTTTCATTATTATGATTTGAATTGCCGAATTCAAAAATATTTTTTCTTTCAGATGAATCAGTGTTTAGAAAGTTATAGAGAAAGAAGCCAATAGATTTCTTTTCTGAATCAGGAATGGAAGAAAATATATACAGACAATCGGTGGGCCTTGTCAGTGCTACATATGTGACATTCACTTCATCCAGATATTTTTTCCATTTCTCTTTTTTTACTTCATCACCGAATCGTGTGGATTCTGCCTTCAGCCCTGCTGGAATAAGTGCAGCCGACAAGGGATTATAATTTTCTTTATCTAATTTGACCCACATTAAGTTTTGCTTGTTGTCGAAAGCTTTGTCAGCAAAGGGATGGATTACAATTGGAAATTCAAGTCCTTTGGCTTTGTGTATGGTCATTACAGTAACTGCATTTATTCCGGAAGGAACAACTACGCTTGTCGATGATAATTTCTTTTCCCACCAGCTTAGAAAGTCCCTGATATTACTGCCTTCACGCATTGAAAACTGGTGGGCTGCATCCAGAAAAAAATTAATGTATGCATCCCCGTAACGATTCATTTTTAATGTTTCAATCAGCTGGGTTAAAACATCGTAAACAGGTAACGACTGCAAAAGGTTGGTGTCAGTCAAAAAGCCAAGTCCTTGTATTGTCTTTTCAAAATCTTCTTTGCTAAATTTTAATGCTTTATTTTTGAAAAGATCTTCAAGTTTATTTTGATCGAAAGTACTGGAAGAGTTCGAACAGAGAAATTTCAGAATCACTGTTCGGGTAATTGAATCATGTGTCCCTGTCAGAAATTTCAGAAAAGCGGTAAGTGCATTTACATTGCTGGATGCTGCTACTAGCATGGATTCAGAAGAAATTACCTCAATGTTTTCATTTGCCAGAAATTCTGTAATCATAGAAGCTTGTTTTCTTGTCCTGCAGAGTATGGCAATGTCTGAAAGAGAATAATTATTTTTTTCAGAATTTCGAATTGCATTTAAAATTTCACAAAATGTCTGTTCTTCATAATTATCTTTGCTTATAAAATGAGCTTTGACGTACCCTCCGCTATGCTCAGGCGTATAGGTTTGCTCATGTTTATTGTAAATGGAATCAAAATTCTCCAGTTCATTTTTTATATACTCAAAAAAACGATTGTTAAATTCTACAATTTCTTTGCGACTTCTGTAGTTTTCGCTACGTACTTCCTCTTTGTAATTTCTTATCAGAATGTCTTCTTTTGCAGCAATCAGTGGTGTAAGTGGTTCGAAGATTTGAGGAAGAAAAACAAATTGATCAACCTCTCCGTTTCGCCACCGGTAAATAGATTGTTTCCCATCGCCAACAACCATACTCATATTTCCATTCGACAATGATTCTTCAACAAGAGGTAGCAGATTCTGCCATTGCAGAACGGACGTATCCTGAAACTCATCAAGTAGGAAGTTTTTGTATCGGAGTCCTGCACGTTCGTAAATAAATGGTACTGGTTCATTTAATACGACCTCAGATACACGACGATTAAATTCAGAGACGGGAAGTATACTTTCTTGTTGCTTGATTTCTGACAAAGCTTTGTCAATCTCGCCCAGAACGGCTAGTTCATATAATTTAGATTGCAAAAGACAGGCTAACGTATATTGATTTTCTTCTTTTTCAATGCGTTTAATTTCAAAGTAGAAATTTGTTAAGGTTGGTGCGATTTCAAGAATCTTATGCTCGTCTTCTTTGCTGCATACGCTCGACTTCAATTTTCCTTTTTCAATCGTGTCTACAACATAGCTATTCGATTTTAGATAAACATCATCATCGAAAAATTCTGTTTTACGAAAGTATCCATGGATTCCGGAGTCTTTATGATAGAAATGTGAAGATGTAAGCCCTTGTGTGCTTATGAGCTTCATCGCTTCAGCAGCGGGTTTGCAAATAGCGATTTTTACGTCGTTGATGTATTGTGTTAATTTTTTTCTTAATTCTTTATATGTTTCAAGATCGATATCGCGAATATGTTCAAACTTTCCGAAACTTTTTTCATCCAGAAGACGCATTCCGAATTGAAGAAGATCGCTTTCTATCCGCAGACTTTGTTCTTCATCCATTCGGTGTTCCGAAAATTCAACCAGATAATCGGTTAGTGCTCTGTCAACACCAGCTTTACTTAAAACATCATCAACTGCGCGATTGAAAAGGCTTTCGGTATCCATCTCCACTTCGAAATTTCCGGGAAGGTGGAGATCGGGAGCAAAAGTGCGGAGGATACCATGAATAAAACTATCGATGGTATTTACTGAAAAATCCGAATAATTGTGAAGGATGGAAGTTAATACATCGTTTGCTCTTTTTGAAATGACAGTATCATTGACGCCTGTTTTTTCACATAAAATTTCAAAAAGTTTTTTTTGTAAGCCTTTATTTAATTCTGGTTCAGAAAGTACATGCAAATAATAAAGAATACGTGATTTCATCTCATCCGCAGCTTTATTTGTAAAGGTCATTCCTAGAATATTACGGAAGCGTAAGGGATCGTCGGAAGACAGTGCTACGCCTAGGTATTCCAGTACAAGTGAAAACGTTTTGCCTGAGCCTGCAGAGGATCTGTATACAAGAAAACTCATATAAATTGAAATGAAAGTTAAAGGTAATAAAAAAGGGCTGTCACCGACAGCCCTTTTACATCAACTATGACAGATTATTTTATTACCGACACATGCCCCTGAAGTTTACGAGAAGGTCCGTCAATTTCTTTTACATTAAGAATCCAGACATACACATCGGACTTAACAAGTTTGCCATTCACTGATCCGTCCCAGCTATTACTCACGCTGGTTGTAGCGAAAATTTCTTCACCCCAACGGTTATAAATTCTGAAATCAAATTCGTTGGGATCGATTCCCACGCCTTTTGGACCAAATGTTTCATTCATTCCATCCCCGTTAGGCGAGAAAGTATTTGGCAAATAAATAGCAAACATTTCTTTCACTCTAACAGAACTTTGAATAGAATCTTTGCAGCCCTGTGCATCAGTAACAGTAAGGCTTACAGCAAAAGTTCCAATGGATGTGTAAGAGTGAGTAGGATTCTGAATTACGGAAGTTGCACCATCACCGAAAGTCCAAGCCCAAGAAATAATATTTCCGGTAGACTGATCATAGAAAGAAAAGAGAGCTTCGTCAATTGTAGCTACACTAGGTGTTTGCGTGAATGCAGCGACAGGTCCGGGAATATTTCCAACAGTAACATTCGCCACCGCCACACAGGTTCCATCATCAACGGTAACCGTATAACTACCTGCAGAAACATTGGAGAGGGAAGAAGTTGGATTTCCGTTATTCCAGATATACGTGTAAATGCCGCTTCCGCCAACCACAGATACGCTGGCCGTTCCATTACCCTGACCACAATTTTCATCAGTCGAAGACATCGTAAGCGCAGGTCCTGCCGAAGGATCGATCGTCACATTATTGACAGCTGTACAGCCGTTGTTGTCGGTAACAGTAACAGAATAATTTCCAGCAGCAAGATTAATTGCTGAATCAACCATCTGAGCCGGAACCGTATTCCATAAATACGTATAAGGAGGAACGCCGTTCATAGCAGTCACAACAGCAGCGCCGTTTGACTGATTGCAGTATGTGTGAATGATATTAGTAATAGCAGCAGAAGGTCCGGGGATGTTCGTAACAACAGCACTTGCCGTACCTGTGCAACCAGCATCATCGGTAACAGTAACAGTATATGTTCCGGCAGGCAGATTGGTTGCCACCTGAGTGTATTGTACAGGAATAGAACTCCATTCATAGTCAAATGGTGCTGTTCCACCAGCAGGAGTTGCTGTTGCAGTTCCGTTTGAGTGGCCGCAGTTTTCATCAGTAGAGGTTGTGGATACAGCCACACCGGGAGAGTTTCCAACGACGCAGTTGATGACAAAAGTGCATCCTGCAACATCAGTAATAGTGACGGTATAGTTCCCGGCAACAAGATTGGTAGCAGTTTGAGTGATTTGAGCAGGAACCGTATTCCAAGCATACGTATACGGAGCTGTTCCGCTGGAAGGATTTGCAGTAGCAGATCCGTTTCCAAGCCCACAGGATTCGTCAACGACGGTGACAGTTCCGGATAATCCGGAAGCAGAAGAAATAGTTACAGATGTAGTATCAGAGCATCCGTTTGCGTTAGTAACAGTGCAGATGTATATTCCGGATCCAAGACCAGTTGCAGTAGCCGTATTTTGAACAGGCGTGGTGCTCCACGAATATCCAATTCCACCGGCAGCTGTTGCGGAACCATTGTTCACGCCGCATGCGGCATTAGTACTTCCGGTAATGGATGCTGTAGGTTGTGGGTAAACAACAACTGGTAAAGTAACAGTAGAAGTGCAGGGCACCGTGCTGATCGTTGTTAAAGTAACATTATAGGTTCCCGGCGCAGAATAATAGTGCGTAGGGTTTTGTGTAGTTCCATTCGGGCTGCCATCACCGTAAACCCATGTCCATGAATTAATGGTTCCCATGGGTGAGACTGACAAATCGTGAAAATGTGCTGTATCACCAAAGCAGAACGGTCCGAGTGTAGTTGCGTTTCCATAATTAAACCAGGCGCTGTCGGCAACGGGTATCATTGGCGACATGTTGTCAAGCATTATATACGGACCATTCGTACATCCAAGGGAATTAATTACTAAAAGAAAATGGTCCCAAGGTTGGGTTGGGGTAAACGAAACGGTATGAGTAACCCACAAATCCATATGAGCTGCATTATAAATATCTCCTGAACTCCAAAGCAGTTCCGACATATCGCAGCCGCTGTTTAGACTTGACCACCCGCCCCACATTTGCAATTCAACACAACCGGGAACAATTCCCGAGCCATTAACAGCTGTAGTCGCAAGGTCTATTGTGAATGAATATGGTTGCCCTGCAACCATTGGTGAAGGTAATGTTTGACCTGCGCCTTCCTGCCAGGGAATGGTTGGGTCTTGAACAAAAGCAACATAACTGCTGCCATTTGAAGGTGGAAGGGTGATGCCCCATGATCCGGGCTGTGTATCGGGCGTGCAGCCGGGCATACAGATATCCCATCCGGTAGGAGTGACGTGAGGTGCTAGAGTTCCTTCAAACGAAGGATTGTTCATTATCATGGGTGTTGACGAACACTGGGCGAATAGCCGGGATGTAAGTGTTGTTAAAACAAAGAGAAATATTAAACTTTTTTTCATAAAAAAGTTATTTAGAATTTTAAATAATTTAGAATGAGCGCGAAATGTATAACAGCGACTTTTTTAAGTCACATTATTATAGACGCTAAATATAAATAAAAGTTGCCTATAAAAAAAGAGTAGTATCCCTTACTGACTACGTAAAAACCCTTAGGCTATTTTAGTACTGAAACGTGACCTGATTTTTTATAACGTATGTCGTCAAGCCCTTTATAATAAATTACCCATACATAAACGTCTTGAGGTACTTCATTTCCCTTGTATGTGCCATCCCATTGG
>JAZDMK010000060.1:0-2913 GCA_043800975.1 Bacteroidota bacterium
AACGATACCGCGGCTTTCGCTGTTGAAAGCATACGTCAATGGTGGTATCAAATAGGTAAACAATCCTATCCGGATGCGAAAGAAATTTTGATTACAGCTGATTGTGGTGGAAGCAATGGATATAGAGTACGATTATGGAAATTAGAATTACAAAAATTTGCTGATGAACTCGGATTGCCGATATCTGTATCCCATTTTCCTCCAGGAACCAGCAAATGGAATAAGATTGAACACCGTCTTTTTTCGTTCATCACAAAAAATTGGCGAGGCAAGCCACTCACGGATTATGTTACAATTGTCGAACTTATCGCTGCAACAAAAACGAACAAGGGATTAAAAGTTTGTTGTAGACTCGACAAAAAGAGCTATCCGAAAGGTATTAAAATTTCAGATGAAGAATTGAATAAAATTAAAATCAAATCGGATGAATTTCATGGGGATTGGAACTATACGATTATGCCACGAAATATAGAGAGTTTATGAGTTATTTATTTACACTGACTTAGTTGCGGGTTTTTCAAACAATGATCAATAATATTTATTCTAAGGCTGCGGCTTTTGGTGCAGTGGAAAAAGAAGATCAAGTGTCTTTTCTAAATGATAATTGGTCGTTGTACCTTCATAATAGTGCTGTACGACTGGTTGGTGGAAGAGAAACATCCGAGCAACATCACTAACCAGTTACGAATTCTTTTGAATGATATAATGCCGTTATAAATCGCTGCCAGCAGGTCAATTTATTTTTTTGGAACAATATCACTTTATATAATTTAATTTCTTCATATTAGGTTTAGGGTTGTACACAGATTCTATATTTTTTATCCCGTGCATATCTGAATCTGTGAAAGGGAGATAAAAACAAAACCAGGAACAAGAGCACTTTCACGGAGAGACGAGGGAATGGATTGGGATAGGCTATTTGGGATTGTGAATGCGGGAGTAGCATTTTCTGAATTTAGCTCTGTTAGCCTTGGCACTATAGTTGACGTCGTTACCAGCTGGACAAATACCGCCAATAAACCAATAGACGTCAATTATATGGAAAAGTCATGTCGTCCAAAAAGTTATGACTTTTACTATAGTTTTCCGGAAAGGAATGAAAGGAATGAAAAAAATCGCCTGAAATCCGCTATCCCAACCGGAGCAAGCTCCAGGGTATTACGCGGATTCTCGAGACGGCGATTTTTATCTTCCCGACTGAATTACACCGCAGCAAGCTGCGGGGTATCAAACGCAGTCAGGAATGAAAGGAATCATAGTCATCATCTGCGCAATCCGCCAGGTAAAAGATTATTTGGCTGGTGTGAAATAAGTTTGAACGGGTGGCGCCCGTAAATCGCCGTCCTCTGGCGTAAAACAGTAAAAGGATATTAAACAGCAGAGACCGCAGGTAAATTGAACAAAACAAATGGAACTTAGGAGGTAATAAATATGTGGAATGGCAAAGCTAATGGTGTGGGTGGCGCAGTACTTAATTGCGCAGGACAGGCTTTAAACAGTGGACACAGTAACAAGAAAGAACATAGTAACAACAGATTAAACACAGTAACAACAACAGTAAACCGAAAAACAAACCAAAAGTACAATAGTGCCCAACTGAACCCTATGGGCAAAAACAATATATTTCTTATCATGATGATTTTCTTCTCAGCATTTGCCATGATTAGCGTTAGCTCTGTCCCGAGAATGATTGGGCTCTCAACAAGCGCTATAACTATAGGAATGCTCACCGCACTTCTTTTCGCTGGAGTGGCTTTCGCGCACACCATAAATAATAAGGGACTCTATTGTATGTTGAACAGGAAGGCGTTCTTCAGCGCGGCGAAGGTTAGCGCGGTTGCCGGACTTATTGTTGGGATTCTGTTTGCGTTTGGAATGGTGTTTGCGACAGGAACCCTTTATGCTACAGGTGAAAGTTCCGCGCCGCTCACGATTAAGGCATCCAGTTCCACAACTTCAGTAATTGGCATGAAAATATGGGACACTACAGCATCCAGTACACTTAATACAATTACTGTCTATTTTTATGATGTTGCTTCTTCTGGTTTTGACCCTACAACAGATCTTAAAGCAATTTCAGGTGATTCTGCAAGCGGTGTTGCATTCTACAAAGATAGCAACAACAATGGCGTTTATAACCCGGGTGTTGACTTCCGTGCAGATACTAGTCGCTCCGCATGGAGTGCAGGTTCAAGCCCATGGTACGTTACCTTCGGCTTCGGCGATATACTTCCGACATCAGAGCCAGCCAATAATAAATATTTCCTTGTGATACAAACTACTTCGGGCGCAACAAACGGACATAAATTCAACGCAAGTGTTCCTGCGGATAACATATCATCTTCTTCTGGAGGTACTGCGCCAAGCGTTGCCATTTCTTCAAATACCGTAACTATTGATACGGTGACACCGACATTCACAATGCAGTATTACTCTGATTCTGGTTTGACCACATCTATGGGTAATAACCCAAAGCTTAAGGCAGGAACCTATTACATAAAGATCTCTGCAAGCGAGGCATTGGCAGGTGCACCGACAATAAGCATTGCTGCAGAGGGAACAGCAAACGATGTTACAAATAATGCAACAACACCTGTATCAGGCAATAACTACAAGTACACAAGAACGATTTTAAGTGATGCAGCAGCAGTTGGTTCAGTATTGGAAGATATATCAGTTACAGGAACAGATGCTGCAGGCAATGCCGCAACAAATGTTAATCCTACAAACGAGGGAACAAAGGCAGCTTATACGGACACAACAGCGCCCGCTATATCAAGCGTCTCAATACCGAATTCAGCAATGAAAGTTAATGATGTCGTCACTGCAACAATTACAGTTGGTGATGATGGCGGACAGACATACACATTGACATCCGGCACTATTGGCGGATTTGCTCTTGGATCTTTCACT
>JAZDMK010000062.1:0-5353 GCA_043800975.1 Bacteroidota bacterium
GGAATGCGGAGAAATACTGCGTGAACGTATGGATAAGCTGATGCGCAACATGGAAGTGAACCACCGGGACTTTTATGAAATATACAACAACGCCCGGGAAGTTGTGGATAATAAAGGACGCAGGAAGGCCGTTGCCGGTGAGGCTCCTTATGGTATTATCAACGGAACAGTTTCTGAAAATATTTATGGTAATGGCCTCGAAGGTGTATTGGTAAAACTCGAAAATACAGCTACCGGCAAGGTGCTTGAAGATTACACAGACGAGGATGCGGAATATTATTTTGAAAAAGTAGAGCCGGGTTCCTATATTCTCAGGGTTGTGTTTGATGGATACAACGATTTGATTATTGCAAATTTTAAAGTTGCCGGAAATGAAGAACTCACAAAAGATTTCGAACTGGTGAAGATTGGCACGGAATCGGATACTGATAATGATACTCCTGTCGAATAGTTCTTCGACATTTGTTAGTTAGGTTTAATAGTGATGCCCGGTCCTGTGGTGGGAGACCGGGCTTTTTTTTTGAACAAGGAACAAGGAATAAAGAACAAGGAGGTTAGAAGTGAACAGCCGAACAATAGAACATTTGAAGTAAGAAGTGAAATACAATACCACCAAAACACAAAAGCACAAAATCCCACAAAAAAATCAGCCACCCCGTCCGAACGGATGTTCATCCGGGCGGGCAAGGCACGAAGTCACCATGTTTCACCAAAATACTTTGTCACAGAAACACGGAGGCACAGAAGAGCACAGAAAATAATTTTAACCGCAAAGGGCGCAAAGTGAATACAAGCAAAGTGCGCAAAGAGGTTGACAGGTTTTTGCTTTTCGTTTTCTATTGCACGCAAAGACGCGGAGAACGCAAAGATAATAATGAAATACCGCTGGGCGTAGTTTTCAAACTACGCCCTAAAATACATAAGTTTTAACGGATATTGGTTCCGCGCTCCGCGCGTTGTTACGGGCAAGAATGACTGATGGTGATTAAACCTCCAAGGTTAGGCTTCGTGTTATTTATGACATTCGGTTTAAACCTTGGAGGATTGCGGAAGGGATGGAAGCGGCAGCCCACAGGAGCGTAGCGACGAGGACTACAGCGGACAGCCCGGCGCTGCAGCCCTGCTTTGCAGGGCAGTTATTAGTTAATTGTTATTAAGTTATTAGTAAAAAAGAAACTTAATTAAAACACAAAGTGCAGCGGGCGCCAAAATTGAAACACAGTTTATAGAATCGAAAATTGTTTAAATTTGTGCATCATCAAATCAAAAATATACCCATGAAAAAAATCCTATTCCTGATTCCTGTCATTGCAATGTTTGCAATGAGCTGCAACAACAGTGGCGATAGTAAAAGCAGTGATAACAAAGATTCAGTAAAAGCAGAACCTCGTTTTGCTTCGGCTACCGAATACAATGCGTTTATCATTGGCGAACAAACTAAAATTATTAATACCATTCTCGATCTGTCGGCTTCGTTTGAGAAAGATGAAGAAAAAGTGATCCGGGATAAATATGCTGCGTTTGGAAAACAAACCAACCTATCGCTCGAAGAAGTGAAAAAGCTGGAAGCCTATAACGGCAATACTGAATTCAGAGAAGCGGCAATTAAGTTGTTTGGCTTTTACAAAGAAATTTACGACAAAGATTACAAAACGCTGATCGATATTGTTTGCCTGAAAGATAAGGCTACCAAGAAAGATCTGAAGAAGCTGGATAAAATTGTGGAAGATGTTACACTAAAAGAAAAGGAATTTGATTCTTTATTTGCCAGTGCTCAGAATAAATTTGCTGCGCAAAATAATATGAAAATCAAAAAGAATGAAATTCAGGACAAGATTGATAATATGGGAAATTAATTCCTGCGAAAAATAAAAAAAGGAGGGCGTGCCCTCCTTTTTTATTTAAACAAATCAGATTAATTAACCCATAATTTTTTAGAAACTTTCTGGTTTCCGCTTTCAATTTGTATCATATACATGCCGCTGCTGATCCCGTTTTGTGAGAGATTGATGCGGCCGGAAATTGTATTTTTTTCAATGCTTTGCTGGAGTATGCAGGCACCATACACATTGTAGATTTTTATAACGGCATCTTCGTTCAGTGCAGAACCAAAATCGATATTCAAAACCGATGATGCGGGATTGGGATACAGATTGCATTCCAGCGAAAAATTGTTTTCTTCCACATTTACTGAAGAAGGACAGGTGGTGAGAAACTCATTCGTTGTGTTGGGTTGCAGCAAGGTTTGTGTAAGGTTTGCTTTTGCAACCGCATCGCCTTTGAATTCGCCTTCCATGAATGCAACCAGATAATGACGTATGGAAGCTGTGGCATTGGTGCGCCCTATGCTGCCTACCGGCTGGCTGGTGTTCACATAATCGCCGAATGCGCCATGGTCCATCCCTGTGAAAAGAACCCAGTTTTTGCAGGCGGCAGCAGTAAATGCATCGTATCCGGTGGAACAATTGGTAGTGGAAGAAGTAGCATCATCGGCGCCGGCCAGGTCGAGCACTTTTCCTGCAAAGGTCGACATGTCGTGCGTAACCGGGAAGGTGCTGCTGGGATAAGAAGCGAACAGAACGCATCCATGCACTTCGGTGGGGCGGTCGTCGATCAGTGCGCAGGCATTCACGCCTCCGTTCGAATGGCCACCCACGACTACTTTTGTAGGGTCGGCACAGCCTTTTAGTAAAGTTCCGTTGGTTGTGGTTTGTGTTTTAAACCAGTCGTGCACACTTTTAAAAGTTGTTCCATTAGGAAGCCCTGCTGCGGTTTCATCAATCACGAGAACCACGTAGCCCCAGCTGCAAAGGTGTTTCATAAATAAATCATAAGAATGTACGGTGATCGTCCCGCCGAAGAAGCCATTGGCACCCGGCTGAAAGATCAGAACAGGATACAGAGCACCCGTTACGCCACCGGTAGGATGATAGATAACGACTTTCTTGCCGCTGACCGTAGCTGAGTCGGCTGCAATGCCATAGGTTCCGTTGTTGTTGTAAGGTGAGCTTGTGGGTGCAATCTGACTGCTGGCAATAAATGCAGCGAACAAGAAAGCGGTGGAGAGTAGAATTCGTTTCATTTTTTGTATCAAGATTTAGTTAGGTGATACAAAGATATTCAAAAAATCGAATAAAACAAACAAAAAGTCGAAAGATTGAAAATTTGAATAAAGGAAATAAAAAAGGCTGCCCGAAGGGACAGCCTTAAAAGAATGTTTTTGATGAATTAACTGCCTGTTACTTTTTCGAGGCGTTTCATGATTGAGAAAATGAAAATAGCTGCGAGTATGCAACAGATGATGAATATTCCCCAGAGCATGTATAATTCGATTTTGCCCCATAACAAACTACCGACAAACAAAAACTTATTTCCGATTGCGGTTGCCAAAAGCCAGCCGCCCTGCATTAATCCCTGGAATCGGGGAGGAGCCACTTTAGAAACAAACGACAATCCGATAGGACTTAAGAAAAGTTCGGCAATGGTTAAAATCAGATAAGAGCTCATGAGCCAGTAAGGCGATACCCTCAGGTCTTCAGCAAAAGCGGCACCTCCCAGATCTTTCGGAGAAACCAGATTGAGCGAAGCAATCAGCACAATGATAAAACCTATCGCTGCGATAAACATTCCATAGCCGATTTTTTTCGGGGATGATGGTTCTTTTCCTTTTTTGTTAAGCAGTGTAAAGATTCCCATTACCAAAGGAGTCAGCGCTACAATAAACAAAGGATTGAATGACTGAAATACTTCAGGAGAAATTAAATTCAGTGCAGGATAGTTGCTGGCGAAATAATAGCACAGATATCCGAATCCTAAAAATGCTGCTGCACCAATTAATTTCCAGGTTGTTTTTTTATTGAAGAACAACAAAGCACATCCGGCAATGGAAGCGATTACTGATAAGATGGACCAGAGGTTGAAAAATAAATTAGTAAAAGGATCCACATATTGCGTTGTGTAATCGCGCGCAAACATTGTTAAAGTAAGACCATTCTGATGGAACGACATCCAGAAGAAAATAACAACAATGAAGACTAAGCAGAGAGCCACAATACGGGGCCTTTCTTCTTTTGTGGAAAACTGGAAAATCAATGAAACAAAACCTACAAACAATCCGACAGCCAGTCCGAGCTTGTAATCGATTTCTTTAATTTCAGTGTATCCGTCTGCGATATAGAAACCAACTGCAACAACAACCATTAATCCGAGAGAAATAAATACGGCTTTCAGATTGTTGCCAAGGCTGACTGCAGATTTTGTATCCGTTGCAGGTTGCGCTGCTGCTTCCTTAGCCAGTTCTTTCTCTTTCGAAGGAATCAGTTTGTTAAATACAACATAAACTACAAGCGACAATACCATTGCGCAGGCAGCAATTCCAAAGGCATAATTAAATCCGGTTGAGAACACATTGATGTAATCGCTGGCAAATGCTGTTAAATCAGCTGTTGATTTTCCGCCACCCGAAATGATCGAGGCATCGGCTAATTTCTGCAGCTGTGCTGTGTCTTTCAGCGTGCCGTTCAGAAACTGATGACAGAGTGCAGGAAGGTTTGCATTTTCGATATAACCGTTTACTTCAAGCCAATATACTTTTACTGCTTTCGCAACAAAAGGAGCAAAGAAAGCGCCCACGTTGATACCCATATAGAAAATCATAAAGGCACTGTCGCGGAATTTGCGGTATTTGTCGTTGTCGTACAATTGTCCCACGACTGCCTGCAGATTGCCTTTAAACAATCCGTTGCCCAATGCAATTACAAACAATGCGCTGATAGAAACCCACAGTTCGGAACCAGGAACAGCAATAATACTGTATCCGGCAAACATGATGACTTGTCCGATCAGAATAACCGTTTTGTATTTCTTGGTCCAGTCGGCAATCAGGCCGCCAATCAGGGCAAGTGCATAAATGGCAAAGTAAAACCACGAATAATAACTGCCTGCCGTTTCTGCATCCAGTCCGTATCTTGCCTGTAAGAACATAACAAGAATCGCCATCATGGTATAGAATCCGAAGCGCTCTCCCATATTCGTGAAGAACGCTACTAATAATCCTTTCGGGTGATCTTTTAACATAGTTGTTTTTTTTTATTGTTTAACCATTACTTATTTTTTCGGAGCATTCTTCAGGGTTTCCAGCAGGAAGTCCCAGAATTTTTTTACTGATTCGATGTTTACTTTTTCATCCGGGCTATGTGGGAAACGGATGGTAGGACCAAACGAGATCATATCCCAGTTGGGATACACACCGCCCAATAATCCGCATTCCAGACCTGCATGAATCGCTGCAATTTTTGGTTTTTTGTTAAACTGTTTTTCGTAAGCAGCCAGCATCTGTTTCAGGATAGGAGAA
>JAZDMK010000268.1:0-6767 GCA_043800975.1 Bacteroidota bacterium
AGGATCGATGGTTACACGGCTAAGATCGATGCTGACACAACCAGGATCGATGGTTACACGGCTAAGATCGATGCTTACACAACCAGGATCGATGGTTACACGGCTAAGATCGATGGTTACACGACCAGGATCGTTGGTTACACGGGTTAGAGTATTCTTTGCACACGTTACGCTAGCTAGTACTCCCTCTGTCGGCCCGGCCGACATCTCCCGTTATAAATAGGTGGAGAAAAAATGTAGTTGCTGCGCAACGATTGTTTGCGCGCGAACTTGGATAAAGAATTTCAGGGAAGTTTGTGAAACAATAAAAAAATATCTTGCATTTGCCTCAAAAATATATTATTATTGTAGCATATTTATCAACCTAAAGTCCTTTGATTATGAAACGTTATTTATTCTCTCTGCTCATGCTGCTTTCTATTGGGGCCGTCCGTTCGCAGGACTGGCAGCTTTTAAGCCCCCTTCCATCTTTCAGCAATTATTCTTCCATTCATTACGCCGATGCAAACACACTGTATGCAGTGAGTTTTTCGGGTAAAATTATTAAAACAACCAATGGCGGAACCGACTGGACTGAGCTAAACTCGGGAACTACAACACCGCTGACTTCGGTTTATTGTGCTGATGCCAGTCATGTTTATGTGTCCACATTAAATGGTCATGTGTTAAAAACCAGTGATGGCGGGTCAAACTGGACCCCGGTTTTTCTGGGCGATTCCATGAACCTTACTTCTTTGTTTTTTACGGATGTGAATACAGGTTTCGTAATAAGCAACAAGGGAAGACTCTTTAAAACAACTGATGGTGGAGACAATTGGAATGAGATCATAATTGGCTTTACAGGCAATTTTAGTGAAATATTTTTCAACGTAGCTGGAACTGGATACATTGCGGCCGGTGATTCGTCCGGAGTGGGATGCATCCTGATTTCTTATGATGGTGGGTTGAACTGGGTTTTTAATTATGAGCCATCCATCAGCAGATTTACATCGGTTACTTTTATAAACAGCACAACCGGCTTTGCCGGATCTGATGGAGCCAGGATATTCAAAACCACTGATGGCGGAGCAACCTGGAATCTGAAATTTTCCAATCCACTTTATAATGGAATCAGCGCACTGTGCTTCAGCGATGCGTTGAATGGATATGCTGCTGAACCCAGTTGCGGTGTTTTCAAAACCACCGACGGTGGGGAAAGCTGGACTGAAATTGAATATTTCCCTTTTTCAATTAATGCTATGTGTTTTGTAGATAATGATAAGGGATTTATTTCAAATTCGGATCACAATATCATTCAAACTAATGACGGAGGCGTTAACTGGGAGCCCACAGGAAGTGGAATTGTTTCCTTTGTCAGGGATATAGAATTTTTTGGAAACACTGGCTATGCGCTTACCAATGATGTAAGTAATCTGTATAAATCGACCGATGGTGGGTATCATTGGAAGGGCTTGTTTCCTGATACTGCAAATTTAAATGTATATTATGCTGATTTTATAAGCGAAGATATTCTGTTTGCATACGTTCATAGTCAATCTTCTGCTATGGCAGCGCTTTTAAAGACCTTGGACGGTGGAAGTACATGGTCAGAGTTGAACCTTTTAAATGACTACTCGGTCAAAGATGTTCATTTTACTGACGTCCTTCACGGTTTTGTTTTCGGAACAAAAAACAATCATGATTGTCTCTACAGAACTTCGGATGAAGGAGCAACATGGACAGCTGGAACTCCCCTTGACAGTGCTTTTAACATCACTCACTTTTGGTTTGTTGACCAGAATACTTGTTATGTAACGGCATCTCATAAGTATCAAAATTATGGATATATACTGAAAACAGAAGATGCTGGGGATAGCTGGTCAATACAATATATGCACAGCTCTGAAATCCTTGGGGAACTTTTCTTTAACGATGCCAACACAGGATATGTTGTAGGGCAAGATGGTATTGCACTGAAAACAGTTGACGGCGGAGCTCAGTGGGATTATATGACTGTACCTGCCAGCGGCAATATTCAAGATGTCTTTTTTACTGATTCCAATACAGGATATATTCTTGCTTTAGAAAGCCCTTGGTCAACCAATATGCTGAAAACTACCGATGCGGGTATAAATTGGTCTTATGTATGTACCTTTGAAGACGAAGAATTGGCGTGTATGGATTTTGTGGATGCCAATACTGCATATCTGGGAGGTATAGCAATTTACAAATCAATCAATGCTGCTTCTGTTGAAGATCTGGTAAATTCACAGATGAATATTCCTGTTTATCCAAATCCAGCCAATGATTATGTAATACTTGCATTGCCTGAATCTGCTGACATTGCAGAAGTATCAATTATCAATTCATTGGGGGATGTGGTATTAAAATCAAAAGTGCATAATGCGAAAAGTGAGGTAAAGATTGATGTTGCGAAGTTACCGAATGGGATGTATTTTGTGAAGATGAATAATTATTCTGGGAAGTTTGTGAAACAATAAAAAATAAATTAGCTACCGCTTGCTTTCATTTCTTATGTCTTTCTGCTGCGTACTTTTTCTATTCACATCAACGGTCATTTAATATTATTTTACTAGATTTGTAAAACAATAACTTCAGAAATGAAAAAGTTTTGCGTTTTCACATTCATGCTGATCCTGTCTGCAAGCATAGTCCAAGGTCAGTCGAAAATTGAAGACTATGCTTTTATTGATATCACGCTGAAGTGCGCAGATGTAAACACCTCGCAGGTATGTGTTGATTTCTGGAATGTAAATCCCGTTGAAAAATTTAAAAATCAAAATCCTTCATACGCTAAATTAACGGCTGATTCACTTGTTAAGTGCTGGAATATTTTCGTCAATAATTATCCGCCTTCCAGATTTCATAAAATGTTTGAAGATGGCTCAACACTTTGTAAAAAGAAAAATGAGGAAGGGTATGTAGTTACAACTGCAGTGCTGGTTAATGGCAAAGCTTTTTTCTGGTATGCCCCGGGCAGCTTTCGGGTAGGTAGTAAAAACGAACTTCTTTTCGATTGCAACAACCGTGTGAATTTGAAATAAAACATTTTTGTTGAACAGATTAAACGAAGAAGTACTTTCTTTGAAAAAAAATCAAGCTTGTCGTTGGAACATTTGGAAATAAATTATACTTTTGTATTGTCTTACTAAAACGTTTTAAAGTGTTTTAGTTGTGATAAATAGATTTTCAGTACATTTGTCGTTAAACGGGAGGAAAATTGAAAATGAAGGCGGTGTGTTTTGATTTATTACTGGTGGTTTCCGCCATCCTCCTCTCTGCAATGCCCTTGCTGGCACAGAAAACCAACGTTTCAGGAATTGTCACCGATAAAAAAGACGGCTCTACTATCGTGGGTGTCGTGGTGCGTGTGAAGAATACAAGCATTGGCGTCACCACCGATGTGAAAGGAAAATATGTGATCAGCGTCCCAAAGGCAGGCGATACAATGCTTTTCTCATTCATGGGATATGATGAAGTGAAGGTTCCCGTTGCCGGAAAAACTGAAATCAATGTAGAAATGAGTCAGGCTTCCATTCAGCTGAACAGTGTTGTTGTTACTGCATTGGGAATAAAACGCGAAGAAAAATCGCTGGGATATTCAGTCACCGAAGTGAAGGGCGATCAGCTACAGACCGCCAAGGACGTGAATGTGGTAAATCAGCTTTCGGGTAAAGTGGCCGGGCTGGATGTGTCGTCGAGCAATGGCGGTGCGGCCTCTTCAAGTAAAATTGTACTGCGTGGCAACAAATCGTTTACCAGCAATAACCAGGCTTTAATTGTGGTGGATGGTGTTCCCATTGATAACTCCACAATAAGCAATGCCGCAGATACATGGGGCGGGCGCGATTACGGCAGCGGTATTTCAGATATCAACCCGGATGACATCGAAAGCATCACCGTGCTGAAAGGCGCCAGTGCTGCTGCTTTGTACGGTTCGCGTGCATCGAATGGTGTCATTCTGATCACAACAAAAAAAGGAAAAGCAGGAAAGAAAATACAAGTCAGTTTTAATTCGAACACCTCGGTAGATGTGCCGGTGATTTTGTGGAAGCTGCAGAATATTTATGGTGCGGGAAGAAACGGAAAGTTCGAAGGACCGTGGAACACCAGCAGCGGCACGCCGGTGTTTGATCCCGCCAACGCCTCTTCATACGGTAGCTGGGGCCCTAAGATGGAAGGACAAAACATCATCGACTGGGACGGAAAGGAAAGAGCATTTTCTCCACAAGATGATAACTACAAAGATTATTTCAAAACAGGACTCACATTAAATAATTCTGTTTCGCTGAGCGGTGGAATGAAAAAAACAACCTATCGCTTTACCTTGTCGGATCTGCGAAACAACGATATCGTTCCCAATGTGAAAATGAACCGTACCAACCTCAGTCTGAATTTCGGGGCGAAGCTTTTTAAGCATGTTGCACTGAGTATGTTTGGTTCGTATGTGCAGCAAAAATATGATAACAGGCTCGGCTTGTCGGATGCACATAATAACGTAAACCGGAATTACATCATGATGCCGCGCAACATCACCAATCAGTCGCTTGAAGACAACATGATGAATGCGGCAGGTGAGGAGCAGACCTGGTACAGAAACTGGAACTGGATGAGCAATCCATACTGGAATGAATTGTATGAACTGAATAATGATAACAAGGGCCGCTTCTTTGGAAACTTTTCTTTGTTGTTTGATCTGGATACAAACCTCACGCTCATTGTGCGCATGGCTCCCGATTTTTCAAATCACAAGTTCAACAACCAGGATGCTTACAACGGTTTGATCAGTTCGCTGGGTGGCTACAATGAAAAAGAAATTCAGCGCAAACAGTACAATGCTGATATCTTGTTAAGTCATAAAAAAGAATGGAAAAACTTTTCGCTGGGATCGAACATCGGTGGAAATATTTTATACGATCGCACCGATGATATTTCGGCCAGCACACAGGGCGGTCTTGTAGTGCCCTATGAATACAGCATTGCGAACAGTGTCAATACACCTTATCAAAGAACCATGCTTTTCGAAAAAGCAATTTTGTCGGCGTATTTCTCCGGACAAGCTGCATATAAAAACTTTTTGTATCTCGACTTCACCGGCCGTAATGATGTGTCATCAACGCTTCCGGAAGGAAACAATTCGTACTTCTATCCATCGGTCAGCAGCAGTTTTGTTTTTTCGGAGCTGATGCATCTTTCTAAAAAAGCAGAACGTATTTTTTCGTACGGCAAGCTCAGGGCCTCGATGGCAGCGGTGGGCAATGATACAGATCCTTATCGTCTGAGTAAAACCTATTACATCGATACTACCGATGTTTACGGAACCATTGCGCAGGTTTCAGCTATTATTCCTCCTTCCGATTTAAAACCCGAAAAATTGGTTTCTATTGAAGTGGGCTCCGATCTGCGTTTCTTCAGTAATCGCGTGGGTGTTGATTTCACATATTATAAAACCAATTCATACAATCAGATTGTAAAGATTGACGTATCGCCTTCTTCGGGATCGCGCTGGGCGCTGATCAATGCAGGAAATATTCAGAACAACGGTATGGAATTACAATTGAATGCAAAACCCATTGCGAAAAAAGATTTCAGTTGGAACTGCATTTTAAATTTCACAAAAAACAAATCGAAAGTAATTGAACTGGCCGAAGGTGTTGACAATTTACAACTGATGGAACACTGGGGGCTGAGCATTGAAGCACGTCCCGGGCATCCTTACGGAGACATTGTGGGCTATGCCATACAGCGTGACAGTGAAGGAAGAAAATTAGTGGATGCAAACGGAATGTATTTACGCACCGATACAACGCAGGTGCTGGGAAATATTAATCCAAAATGTAAACTCTCCTTATCGAATTCATTCAGCTGGAAAAAACTTTCTTTGTCGTTTCTGGTGGATGCAAAAATCGGCGGACAGATCTTTGCCGGCTCAAACATGTATGGATACGGTTATTCCGGAAACTTCGAAGAAACACTGGAAGGTCGTGAAGAATGGTATCAATCGGAGAAGGATCGTATCTCAGCCGGTGTGAGTGTGGACGATTGGGTGGCCACGGGCGGATATCTTGCCGAAGGCTACTTCGCGGATGGTACACCGAATAATGTATATGTGAATCCTGAAAAATATTGGAGTCAGTTTTCAAACTGGACCAACGAAATTCATGAGCCTTTTGTGTATGATGCAAGTTATGTAAAGCTGCGCGAAATAACACTTACATGGGAGCTTCCTGCTAAGTGGTTGTCATCGGTTAAAATAAAAAGCTTTTATTTTTCACTATATAGTCGTAATGTATGGCTCATCTACAGCAAGGTTCCGAATATTGATCCCGAAGCATTTCATGACAGTGAAAACGGATTGGGTTTTGAACTGTATTCGTATCAGGGACGCAGATGTATTGGTTTTAATCTGAAGTTTAATTTTTGATCTGATGATGGGCAAGGTAAAATATTGTTGGAGGACGGTGGAATGCGTTATACGTTATACGTTATACGTTATTCGTAAATGTTCTGCTGTTACATTTCGGTCAATTGGTTTCACGCAAAGACGCAAAGAACGCAAAGTTTTTAACTGCGAAAATCTGCGAATAAAATCTGCGGGTATCTGCGAGAACAACATGCGAAAAGCTCTGCGCTTCGTGCCAATTGCTGCTCTTGCGCTCACGATGCTTCTCATCTCAGCTTGCAATAAGATTACGGAATTAAATAAAAATCCCAACGAAACGCTTACAACTGATTCTGAATATTTGTTTCGTTATTCATTGAAGCAG
>JAZDMK010000074.1:0-2226 GCA_043800975.1 Bacteroidota bacterium
GAAAGAAGATTTCGAAAAAGTTATGAGCCATATTCATCTCTATCATAAGTACTGCAGCGAAAGAGGGAAAACGCTGGGAATAAGCATTACTCCCATGCGAATCAACTGGCAGGAAATCCCGGGATTGGTTGCTTTTTGTAACAACCTGAACGCAAGCATTTATTTTAGTTTTGTCGAAAAGCCTGAAAACCTTGCTTTGTGGAACCTCGATGTACCATCGCTTGAAGAAATTTACCGAACGTATGTTGCCCATGATTTTACTCCTGCAACCGAGCGGCAAAAAATAAATAAACACTATTATCAGGATTTGATAAATCAGGTGAAGTTCTGGATAGATCATCACGAGAGTGCAAATTTTACTGCATCTCCGGCAGCTGATGCAGCACAAACAAATACTACCATATCTTCATTTTGCTGGCCTGAAGCGATGGAAAAAGTCCTTTTGAAATTTGCTGTGTATATAGAAAATTCAGGCGATATTGAAGGTATGAAAAAGTCACGGATTGAGAATATTTCAAAAAAGTTGCGCCTGATGAGCGACATTATTCATGATAATACCATGAATGCAACGCTGTTTAACAAGTTGTTTGATATGGAAATCAATGAAATGATTCTTGCTGAAATTGAACAGCATCAGGCAGTATCTCTTGCCGAAAAAGCAAAATATTTTCTACTAGAAAAAGCAAAATAGAATGAGTTACAGCCGGATATATTATTTGCCAGCACCAGTTCTGAAAATGCTTGCCGGAATCCGGAAACGTTTCTCAAACTCATTTTCATCATCAGATGCGCCTGAATTTCTGAACGAATACAACAAACACCGGCCTGCCGGGCGCTTTCATGACATTTGTTATGCACCTCAAAAGAGTCTGTATTTTGGTGCTGACGGAAATGTCGTTGCTTGCTGCCTGAACAGAACACATATTTTGGGTACAATACCAGAAAACTCTGTCCGGGAAATTTGGCAGAGCGACGCAATAAAAAACCTTCGGGTCGCAATCGCTTCCAATGATTTTTCCAAAGGTTGTTATCAATGCCAGCACCGCATTGAAAGCGGCAATTATGATGCGGTAGAAGCGCGGTTGTACGATATTTTGCCAAGAAAAAAGCGCTACCCGACGCAACTGGAATTTGAACTCAGCAATGCTTGTAATCTTAAATGTATTATGTGTTCGGGTGAGTTCTCAAACCAATGGACTGATGAAACCAAAACCTTAAAAAACTACGGGCCGGAGTTTCTGGAACAACTTCGTGAATTCATCCCGCATCTTTTTCAGGCAAAATTCCTTGGAGGAGAGCCATTCCTTATTCCCATATATTATGATATCTGGGAGCTGATTTTTGAACTGAATCCCCATTGCAGAATATTGGTGCAGACCAACGGCAGTATTCTGAATGACCGCATTAAAAGCCTGATTACCAAGGGACAATTTCAGATAAGCCTTTCTATCGATTCCTTCCGGAAGGAAACCTTTGAGGCCATCCGTTCAGGCGCTTCATTTGAGATGGTAAAAGAGAACCTTGAGTATTTCCGGGAATATGCGCACTCGAAAAAAATCCCTTTCAGCATTTCAGTATGTCCGATGCAGCAAAACCAGGATGAAATATCTGAAATAATTTCGGAATGCAACCGGCAGGATATGCTGGTATATTTCAATACCGTATGGTATCCGCCGCAATGTTCACTCTACTCGCTATCATCTGCTGAACTTGCAACTCTTGTCAGTGAATATGCTGCTTTCCAACCATCACAAGTCACGTATATTCAGAAACGGAACAAAACACATTATGAGCATTTTATCAACCAGTTGCGGCAATGGGAAAAGATGAAAGAGATATCCGAAGCAGAACGGTCCAGGAGGCATCAGGAGTATAAAAAATGGAAATCTGAACTTGAATCCATAAGTGTTGGCCAGATGGCAGAAAGGGTAATGGAAAAGATTGCACAGTTTCCAGAGATCAGCAAAATAAATGAAACCGAAATTAGCAGAATGCGCGATAAACTTATGAGGATAGCCGGTCATTTCGAGACTGACAATTATGTAAAAATGGCATTGGGCAAATTGGCTGAATATCCGGCGGAACTGATTTTACAGGAGTTGGCTCACACTGAAGAAGGAAGGCTGGTGGAACTGGCCGGGCAGATGATTGCGGAGTGCAAAAGTCAGGAAATTAGTTAATCTTTACTGCCTTTATTGACATTTGTCAATTACATCATGCAATAGA
>JAZDMK010000080.1:0-6206 GCA_043800975.1 Bacteroidota bacterium
AAAAGAAAAAACAAAAAACCTGATTTTTATGAAAAACATTTTTCTTCCATTTGTTGTTTGTGCTCTGTTAACCCAAAGTTTTTCTGCATTCTCTCAAAACGGATTATTCAAAACCAATATTGATGGTTCAGGCAAAGTTGTTAAAGACAATCACGGCAATAAAATAAATGTTTCAGAAAAAAACATTGCATTTATGAAAGCATGGATATTTTCCGAAGACAATGCTAACAAAAGTTATAGTGCTTTTTTCCTTACAAAAAGACGCACCAACGGAGATCCTTGGCCTGTGCTGAAAATCGACACTTTTTACTTTCATCCGAAATCTATCGGCAGTGACGACAGTTCATCTCAGATTGAATTTAAATTAACGGATAAAGAAGCAAAACTCATTTCAAAAAAAATGAAAATTAAATGTTGCAAACGCTCGAATCCAGGCTATAAGGCAAAAGCCGATTTTATTCCGTTAAAAAGCAATTACCTTACAGGAGAGAATATTTCCATTCTATTTGTATTGAAAAATGTTGGAAAAATCCCTTTCACTTTCAATCATGGAGGAAGATATAACAACAACAGCGGCCGATGCAATTATTTTAGTTTTAAAATTTTATTAAAAGATTCTTTACAAAAAGACATCAACAATAATATTGATGGAGGCGGTCGTGAAGGACTCCCCACTTTGCAACGCGGTGAAAGTGATACGTTGAAAGAAAGTATCTCCAACTGGTGTCAGTTTAACAAACCCGGAATATATACGATTGAATGCAGCTACAGTCTTTTTTTACATAAGCCACATATTTTTGGTGACTTTGAAGAGAATATGAAATACGCATGTTATAAATGGGATAAGGAAGTTAAAAAGACAATCAAAATTGAAGTGAAGGCACGTTAGCATTTTTTCTAATATTGCTGCACTGCATTGTCATCAAGCCTTTCATTAAGCAAATCACTTTTCAAAAGTTATTAACACACAAGGCATTCAGCCTTTAATTTAAGCTACTTTTGCATCAAAATAAATGCAAGATGCTTAATAGTGATGAACTGAAAAAGATGGCTACGCAAGTTCGCCGTGATATTCTCCGAATGACGAATGCTGCAAAATCAGGACATCCTGGCGGGTCGCTTGGTTGCGCTGATTTATTGACTGCTTTATATTTTAACATTCTTCGTCATAACCCATCTGCATTCACAATCGACGGTAAAAATGAAGATTTATTTTTTCTCTCTAACGGACACATCTCGCCCGTTTGGTACAGTGTTCTTGCACGCAGCGGATACTTTCCGATTAAAGAACTGAGCGATTTCCGCAGAATCAATACTCGCATGCAGGGCCACCCCACTCCTGCCGAACACCTGCCGGGCATACGCATTGCATCGGGTTCTTTGGGTCAGGGTTTGTCTGCATCTATCGGTGCTGCACTTTCAAAGAAACTGAATGGTGATAAAAATTTCGTTTTTTGCCTGATGGGCGACGGAGAAATTCAGGAAGGTCAGGTATGGGAAGCAGCTATGTTTGCTGCTGCTAAGAAAGTTGACAACCTGATTGCAATCATTGATAACAATGGAAAACAAATCGACGGTCCCTGCGATAGCGTAATTTCGTTGGGCGATCTTGAAGGAAAATGGAAAACATTTGGATGGGATGTTTTGCATATGCAAGGAAATAACATAGATGATATTCTAAAAGTAATGCCTGATGCAATCAATCATTGCGGAAAAGGAACGCCTGTTATGATCCTTATGCAAACTGAAATGGGCGCCGGCGTCGACTTCATGCGCAACGATCACAAATGGCACGGCGTAGCTCCCAACGATGAACAACTTGGCACTGCACTTGCACAGCTCCCCGAAACCCAAGGTGATTTCTAATTGATGAAAAAAATCCTCTTCTATATTATTGCTGCTTTTCTTTTACCGCATACTTCATTCAGTCAGGTAAAACCCGTTGAAAAGCCACCGCCTCCTACTACGCGTATCCTTTTTATTTTCGATGCTTCATACAGCATGTATGGAAAATGGCAGAGTGATACAAAAATGATCATTGCAAAAAAACTCTTGTCTGAGTTACTCGATAGTTTAAAAAGTGTTCCCAATATTGAACTTGCCCTTCGTTGTTATGGCCACCAGAGTCAGGTGCCACCGCAAGATTGTAATGATTCACGCCTGGAAATTCCGTTTGCAAAAAACAATGTTGAGAGAATTAAAAACAAAATTAAAGTTCTGATTCCAAAAGGAACAACACCAATCGCTCGCTCGTTGGAATTATGTGCCAACGATTTCCCACCCATTGATAACAACCGTAATGTTGTAATCCTTATTACAGATGGAATTGAAGAATGCAATGGTGATCCCTGCAAGATTTCTCAGGAATTACAAAAAAAAGGAATTATCATCAAACCCTTTGTTATCGGTATCGGGATAAAAGACAAATCTCAATTTGAATGCATCGGGAAATTCTTTGATGCAGAAGAAGAACAAAGTTTCCGTAATGTTTTAAGAGTTGTTATCACGCAGGTTCTTAACCCAACTACTGTTCAGGTAAATTTAATGGATATTGCCGGAAAGCCAACAGAAACGAATGTTCCAATGACTTTTTACGATAGTTATTCGGGTCTTCCAAAATACAATCTTGTCCACACAATGAATTACCGTGGGTATCCCGACACACTGATGATCGATCCGTTGCTTACATACGACCTAGTAGTACATACATTGCCATCTGTCAGAAGAGATACAATTAGGCTTTATCCAGGAAAACATTCTGTTATTGCTGTCGATGCACCACAAGGGAACTTATATGTCAGGGCTGCCGGTAAACAGGATTTTAAAAATATAGAAGTAATTGTACGTCAGACGGGCGATCCGAATACTTTAAATGTTCAGAATTTTAACCAAACTGTTCGCTATCTCGTTGGCAAATATGATATAGAAATTCTTACTATTCCACGAATAAGCATGAAAGCGGTTGATATTTCACAAAGCAAAACAACGAATGTGGAAGTGCCGCAGCCCGGACTGGTCAACCTTCAACTTCCTACACCCGGCTATGGCTGCATATTATATGAAGACAATGGTAAATTGACAAATGTTTTAAATATTCCTGAATATGCGACTTCCATGTCGGTTTATTTATTACCGGGTCAATACCGTGCAACCTTTCGTGGACGTGCTGCCAAAGAATCATACTACACGCTCAATAAAAAATTTAAAGTTGAACCCGGTGTTTCGGTCAACGTTAAAATGTACTGATATGACAAAATTTACTTTTACTGAAGAAAAGGAAACCCGCGTGGGGTTTGGCGAAGGATTGCTTGAAGCTGCAAAACAAAACCCAGATATTGTTGCGCTTTGTGCGGACTTAACCGGTTCTCTTAAAATGGATGCCTTTGCAAAAGAATTTCCTGAACGCTTCGTACAGGTTGGTATTGCTGAAGCAAACATGATTGGAATTGCTGCCGGTTTAACCATCGGCGGAAAAATTCCTTTTACGGGAACCTTTGCCAATTTTGCCACAGGACGCGTGTATGATCAGATTCGACAAGCAGTAGCTTATTCAAATAAAAATGTAAAAATCTGCGCATCCCATGCAGGTATCACTTTAGGAGAAGATGGCGCTACGCATCAAATCCTTGAAGATATTGGTCTGATGAAAATGCTGCCCAACATGACGGTAATTAATTCATGTGATTTTAATCAAACCAAAGCAGCCACACTGGCTATTGCAAAATACAACGGTCCTGTTTATCTCCGCTTTGGCAGACCGAAGGTTCCTAACTTTACAGATCCTTCCACTTTCGAAATAGGCAAAGCAATATTACTTCGTGAAGGAAGCGACGTTAGTATTTTTGCAACCGGAAACCTTGTATTCCGTGCTATGCTTGCTGCCGACATCCTTTTGGAAAAAGGAATAAACGCTGAAGTAATTAACATTCATACAATCAAACCGCTCGAGACACAAGCTATTTTGAAATCAGTTTCAAAAACGAAATGTGTTGTCAGCGTGGAAGAACATGAACGCAATGGCGGACTGGGCGATAGTATTGCGCAAACTCTGGTTCTGAATCAACCGGCTCCACAGGAATACATTGCTGTGAATGACAAATTTGGCGAGAGCGGCACGCCTGAAGAGCTGGTAAAAAAATACCATCTCGATACACCCGACATCGTGGAAGCTGCATTGAAAGCAATTTCGAGAAAATAATAATTTTCGCCAATGGCTGAGCATCTTTCCGACAAGGAACTGTTGGAGATAATCCACGACAAGGATCGTTCATCATACGGTTTCAATCTTCTTGTCAGGAAGTATCAGCAAAAAGCATATTGGCACGTCCGCCGTATTGTAATCGATCACGATGATGCCAACGATGTAGTTCAAAACACATTTATTAAAGTGTGGGGAAACATAGCCAACTTTCGGCAGGAATCCGAACTCTTTACCTGGATATACAGAATAGCAACGAATGAAGCCTTGGGCTTTTTGAGAAAAAAAAGAACGAAATTCTTTATTCCTATAGTTAATATAGAGCATCAACTAAGCAATAAACTGGAATCCGATCCGCATTTCAGTGCCAATGAAATTGAAATGAAATTCCAAAAAGCACTTCTGACTCTTCCCGAAAAGCAAAGAATCGTTTTTAATATGAAATATTTCGACGAGCTGAAATATGAAGAAATTTCAGCAGTACTAGGCACTTCCGTCGGTGCACTCAAGGCAAATTACCACCACGCCGTAAAAAAAATTGAAAATTTTTTAAAAGACCATTAAACCTTTTCATTTTACTTGAATCGAACCCACAATGAACGAAGATCCGAACACCGAAAAATTTGAATCAGGAAACACAAATTTCCGCAGCAAGAACCCATTCCAGGTTCCTGATGGCTATTTTGAAAACCTTCCTTCAGAAATTCAAAACCGGATTGTGAATACTCAATCCAAACGCAGAGTTCCTGCTATCTTCCGCCCTGCTTATTTTGTACCTGTATTGGCCGTTTTAATTCTTGCATTGATTTTTCTTCGTCCAAAGCAAACCACCACAAATCCTGCATTAAGTTCAACACAGGATTATTCTGAATTCATTACAGAATATTACGATGAGCTTGGAATTGATGATAACACAATCATGGAAGCATACATGGATGAAGTGCAGGACACAATCAAGAATAAAAAGAATCTGAATGATTCTTCCAAAATAAATTACAACATGATCGTTCCTTTTAATCCCGAAGACACAACCCTCTCTGACGAAGATATCATGGAATACTTGATAGAACAAGGCTTTGAGGAAAATCCAGAATTGTAAAAACCTAATTCAACGCACTATGAAAACCCGCATCTTTTTAACAATGGCCGCATTCATGATCAGCATTGCTCTAGTCAGTGCTCAGAGTGCAAATATGAATAACAACAACAATGCGCAAAACAAAAAAGAAAAAATTGAAGCGCAAAAAGTTGCTTTCATCACTTCACAGTTGGATATGACACCCAAGGAATCACAGGATTTCTGGCCTGTTTACAACCAGTTCAAAGCCGAACGTGAAGTGATTATGAAAAGTAAAAAAGCGAATGGACCCAATGCAAAAACTCCCATTGACCAGCTCTCGGATAAAGAACTGGAAAAACTCGCTGACAATGAATTAATTTATGAGCAACAACTGCTGGATCTGAAAAAGAAATATCATTCTGAATTCAAAAAAGTTCTTCCCATGAAAAAACTCGTCAAATTCTACCAATCGGAAAAGCAATTCAACAAAGAGTTACTGAAGAAAATGAAAGGGCCAAAAAATCAGCCCGGACAGAATCAAAATCCCAGATAGTTTCGTTTTTACAAAATTAAGCAGACCTGTCAGATCATACTGGCAGGTTTTTTTATGCTTTATTTTCTTGTCACTACAAATTCCGTCCTGCGGTTTCTCTTGCGGTTTTCTTCCGAAGTATTAGGTAAAACGGGCTTTGTTTCGCCAAAGCCTTGGTATGTAAGGCGGTAAGCATAAACGCCATTTCCTATCAAATAATCATATACAGCTTTAGCTCGATTTTCGGAGAGTTTCAAATTATAGGCATCATCTCCAACATCATCGGTATGTCCGGAAATAGCAATATTAAAGCTGTTGTTTTCTCTCAAGAACTCTATAAATCCTTCTAACACGAGTTTCGATTCCTCTTCCAGTTCAAAAGAATTTGTTTTATAATTAATATTTTTCATTTCATA
>JAZDMK010000096.1:0-5961 GCA_043800975.1 Bacteroidota bacterium
CCTGATGCGTCATGATATCACGCAATGTTGTACTCTTCTTATCATTTTGTTTTGCTTCCGGAAAAAATTCGCTCAGCTTTGCATCTATATTAATTTTATTATGATCATACAAATGCATGACAGCTAAAGTTGTTGAAAGAACTTTGGTAAGCGAAGCCAGATCATAAATATCAGAATTCTCCACTTTTTGTTTTTTATCATAGCGTTGATATCCGAAAGATTTATCATACACAACCATGCCCTTTCTGGCAACAAGCACCTGACATCCGGGAAATGCACCTTTTTTTATACCATCCGAAACAATAGAATCGATGCGTGAAAGCTCCTTTGAATTCATACCTGCTTCTTCCGGAAATGTAAATTCAAGTTTGGATGTTTTTTGAACATCTACACCGGAGTGCACCGGAAAGTCACGCGAAGCAGTGACTGGCAAACGGGCTTTGGTTCCAAGTCCACCAAAAATTACCTGTGCAGAAATTTCGTGAGATGACTGTCCGGTGTGATACGAAAGAGTTATTGCATCTGCTTTTTTTGCAGAAGGGAAATAGTAAAGACAATAGGGGTTCCCGAAAATATCCAGTATCACATGCGAGCGCTCAGCAATGGTGTCGACAAGATAAATAATCTGTGGTGTAATTCCGTAATTGCGATATGGTTTATTACTGGTGTTATTGATTGCTATGATAACCAGATTATATCCGTACAGCTGATTGATTAGTGTATCAACATCGGCAATTTTCTCCGTACTTTTAATAAAAAAGTGATCCGATTTGCAGTATTTACTCACCATATCCTGAAAGGCGGAAGTGTCTGTTTTTCCAATAAACACGGTTGCTACACACATTGTATCCAGTCCTTTTAACGGGATCAGATCATTCTTGTTTTTTACGATGGTTACAGAAGATTCTATCAGTTTCCTTTTAATTTTTTCTGCATTGCCGGCATTCAGATCTTTCGTAAGTCCTTCGAGTTTGATCGGCTTATAATGATTCAAACCGGCAAAATATTTTGCAGCAAGAATTTTGCGGCAACGTCTGTCGATTTCTTCCTGTTTGATCTCACCATTCTGAACGGCTTTCATGATCGTATCAATGGCAATGGTGAAATTTTCGGTATACAACAACAAATCATTTCCTGCGAGAAAAGCTTTCTTCTCGGCCACACCGGGTTTGTAGAAATCCACCACACCCTTCATTCCTAATGCATCCGTCACAACGAGTCCTTTAAACTGCATTTCTTTCTGCAAAAGATCAGTAACAATTTTCGGAGATAAAGAAGAAGGACGTTTGGGTGTTGCATCCAGCGCCGGAACATTGAGATGTCCGTTCATAATACCCATCACACCGTTTTTTATCATTTCGCGGAAAGGATACAGCTCAAGCGAGTCAAGGCGTTCGCGCGTAAAATTTAATTGCGGTAATTCAAAGTGAGAATCAGAACGTGTATCACCATGTCCGGGGAAATGCTTTGCTGTTGCAATGATTCCATTATCCTGCAGGCCTTTCATGTATGCAATTCCTAGACGCGCAACCAAACGTTTGTCCTCGCCAAAAGAACGATTGCTGATAACAGGATTTTGCGGATTGTTGTTGACATCAACTACAGGAGCAAAATTCATATGAATCCCCAGACGCTTTAACTGGCGCGCCATTTCGGCTGCTGCATCATACACCAGTTGTTCATCATTGGCAGCGCCCATCGACATAGGGCGGGGAAAACTAACGGTGCTGTCAATACGCATCGAGAGTCCCCACTCCGCATCGGCAGCAATCAGTAAAGGCGTTCTCGCAAGCGATTGATACCAGTTACACATCTTCGCCATTTTCACGGGTGAACTTCTCATAAACATGATTCCGCCCAGGTTGTATTTGCAGATATACTCCGGTATTGCAGAAAGTTTGTCATCATCTTTTTGTGTAAAGCAGGCCAGCATAAACAGCTGGGCAAGGCGCTGCTCGGGCATCAGCGAATTCATCACCGAATCAACCCAATGTGTATCCACACCCGGGAATGCAGAAAATTCAGGAATAGCCGACTGACATCTTGCAGAAGGGATATTCAATCCGTAAGCCAGAACAAACAGTAGAATCCATATGCGGGGTATTCCTCTCATTAAAGAGATAAGGTTTTCATTTTGGGCAAAAATAATGAAAATACAGCGCAGGCTTTACTGTGGATAAAATAGATGTTAACATAGTTATTTTAATTTCTTTTATAAAAAATCGCAAACATCCATTTGCTTCTTTTCGAAAAAAGTTAAATTTGTAAAAAAAAAGTTATGGCACATCACAAACATGAAGATGCAAATCTGGACCCCGAAACAAAAAAATTTAATTTTTTGGTTGAACGTGGTGATGATTTCATGAAAATTGAATTGTACCAGTATGCCATTGTCAAATATAGAGAAGCTCAACAGATTCATCCACACGATGAACATATTTTAATTCAACTTCGCGAAGCCCAACGCCTTTTTAAAAGCGACAATAAAAAAATTGCTGCCATCGTATTCATTGCTGCCTGCATCATTGCTGCTATTTGTCTGATTTAATATTCAAATTCTCCTTTTTTCCGGATTGAAAAATATTTATTCAATCCAAATTTTCACTTAAAGCTAATCATAGTATGAAATCTATTCGATTTATTTCCCTGCTCGTGCTGTTTGTTATACTAGCCCAAACATCCGTAAAAGCTCAGCTTACTTTGCAAATCTATAGTTACACTAATAATCAATGGGAAAACCATTACTGGATTGACAAGGATGTGGTTAAAAAATCAATCGATGGTCAATGGGCAAACTACTACTGGCACGATAGCACGCAAAATGTTATTAAAAATTCGGATGGTGCAAAGTGGGTCAACTATCTTTGGTTGAATCGCACAGAAAACACTTTGAAGATATCCCAGAATGGTCAATGGGTAAATTTTTTCTGGGTCAACCCTCAGGAACCTACAGTAATTAAGATCGCAATTGAAGGGACTTGGGTAAACCATTTCTGGCTTGATGGAAATGTTGTTAAAAAATCTGTTAACGGAGCATGGGAAAATTTTGCAGTTATTAAAGGCGGAACTTTGGATATGCTTTTCTTGTCTGCTTTGCTTTACGAATTCAACTAGTTGCCGATAATTTCTGTTTTTTGCTACATACCTAAGCCGGTGACTCTCTTGTTTTTATTTGTCAGTGTTTTGCTATAAAGAATTGTATTCAATCCTTTTTTTTTATAATTTTGCAGTAACCAAAACTAAATAAAGCTATGCATACAAAACACAAGGTTGTTCTTGTTCCGACCGATTTCACCGAAATGGGTGAATATGCCACCGAACATGCCATTGGCATCTGCAAGCATCTTCAATACACTGCCCACCTTCTACATGTTATTAACCGTGATACCAAATCCAAACTGAAAAAAGAGAAAAAAACAGAAGACACTGTTTTTCAAAAACTGGAACATCAGGTGAAACATCTTCTGGATACACATGGCGTAAAGGCCGATTATTCCGCTGTGGAAGGCAGCATCTTTTCTACGATTGCTGATGTCGCAGAAAATGTAGATGCCAACCTTATTGTGATGGGAACGCACGGAAAGATTGGCATGCAGCAACAACTGATGGGCAGCTTTGCTTTCAAAGTAATCACCAGCGCACCCGATCCTGTTATTGTTGTTCAAAAACGTAAATTCGGTGAAGGATACAAAAACATTATACTTCCTGTTGATGATTCGATGGAATCGAAACAGAAAGTGAAATGGGCCGTGCATATCGGGAAGGGTTTTAAATCTACGGTTCATTTACTGGGAGCCTACTCCAGCGATGAATTCGTAATGCGCAAAATTAAAGGAAACGTGCGTCAGATTTCCGGCTTGCTGGCAGATAATCACATTGAATCTACTGAAACATACGCTGGCAGCCGCGGAACAATGTCGCGCAAGGTTGTTAAGTTTGCACATGAAAATCATGCGGACCTGATTATAATCATGACCAAACCTGACAAATCGCTTCATCATTATATTGTTCAGCCCGGAGATGAAACCGTAATTTTTAACGAACATAAAATTCCGGTTATGTGTGTGAATCCTAAAAATGTTCACTTAAACGTTGTTCATTTCTAACGCAGCTTTCCGCTATGCGTTTATTGTATGAATCCGGAGGAAGTTAAGGCGAGAATTGAATGGCTGTGTACAGAAATTGAAGCACACAACTATCGCTACTACGCTTTATCAAAACCTACAATCAGCGATTACGAGTTTGATCAGTTGTTGAATGAACTGATTGATCTAGAAAAAAAATATCCTCAGTTTATTCTGCCCGCCACTCCTACTCAACGTGTCGGTGGCTATGTCTCCAAAGAGTTTCCGCAGGTACAACACAAATATCCTATGTTGTCACTTGGGAACACCTATTCGCAGGAAGAGCTTGCTGAATTTGATCAGCGTATTTCCAAAACACTTACTGATCCTTACGAATACGTTTGTGAATTGAAATACGATGGTGTTGCAATCAGCCTTCAATATACCGAAGGTAAATTGGTGCGCGCTGTTACACGTGGTGATGGAGTGAAAGGAGATGAAGTTACAGCTAACGTAAAAACCATTCGCAGCATCCCAATGCGCCTGCAGGGATCCGGGTTTCCAAATGATTTCGAAATTCGCGGTGAAATTATTTTGCCTCATGCAGAATTCGAACGCATGAATAAAGAGCGGGAAGAAAACGATGAACTGGCATTTGCCAATCCCCGCAATGCTGCATCAGGAAGCCTGAAAATGCAGAAATCGACAGATGTGGCCAAACGCAAACTTGATTGTTATTTGTATTCGATGCAAAGCGAAACAAACATCGCAGACCAACATTACGACTCGCTGCGCAAAGCCAGGGATTGGGGCTTCCGCATTTCTGATTATATGGTTCGCTGCAATAATATTCAAAACGTTTTTGAGTATATTACTTATTGGAACGTAGAAAGAAAAAATCTTCCTTTCGATATCGACGGAGTTGTAATTAAAATTAACTCTTTTAAGCAGCAGGAATTCCTTGGCTACACTGCCAAATCACCACGATGGGCCATTGCATACAAATTCAAAGCAGAACGCGTTTACACAAAACTTCTTTCCGTTAGTTTTCAGGTTGGAAGAACAGGCGCCATTACTCCCGTTGCAAACCTGCAGCCTGTGCAGCTTGCAGGGACTGTTGTTAAAAGAGCAACCTTACATAATGCCGATCAGATAGAGAAACTGGATTTATATCTCAACGATCTGGTAGGCGTTGAGAAAGGCGGAGAGATAATTCCGAAAATTATTGATGTTGATTTAAATGCAAGAAATAAAAATGCAGAACGCATTGAATGGATAACACATTGCCCCGAATGCAACGCATTACTGGTTCGCGAAGAAGGTGAAGCCAATCACTACTGCCCGAATGAAAACGGCTGCCCACCGCAGATAAAAGGACGTATCGAGCATTTCATCAGCAGGCGCGCTATGAATATCGACAGCATGGGCGAAGGAAAAACGGATATTCTTTTTGAAAACGGATTTATAAAAAATGCTTCTGATTTATATGCTTTGAAGGCTGAACAGCTGATTGGTCTTGAAAAAGAATTTCCAGCCGATGAAAATGGAAAGAAACGAAAAGTAAGCTTTCGTGAAAAAACCGTTGAAAACATTATTAATGGCATTGAAAACTCAAAAGTGATTCCTTTTCCTCAGGTACTGTATGCTCTGGGCATCCGATATGTTGGCGAAACGATTGCAAAAAAATTAGCCGGTCATTTCAGCACTATTGATACCTTGATGAAAGCCACAACCGAAGAGCTTTTGCAGGTAGATGAAATCGGAGAAAGAATTGCACATAGTCTTGTTTCCTATTTTCAAAATCCGGAAAACATGAAACAGATTGAATTCCTTAAAGCTGCCGGACTTCAGTTTTCAGTTTCAAAAAACACGGATCACCTTTTATCTGATCGCTTAG
>JAZDMK010000097.1:0-2784 GCA_043800975.1 Bacteroidota bacterium
CACGCGGCCAACGATTTTGTTCATTTTTATCAAATGCTCGATGTGCTGATTATTGATGATGTACAGATTCTTGCAGGCAAAGAAAAAACGCAGGATGTGTTTTTTCAGATATTTAATCATTTACATCAATCAGGAAGACAAATCATTCTCACTTCCGACAAGCCACCTGTAGATATTCAGGGAATTGAACACCGTCTGCTTTCCCGCTTCAAATGGGGTCTCTCCGCTGATTTACAACAACCCGATTTCGAAACCAGATATGCTATTCTCGAGAAAAAGATATATGAAGAAGGCGTCGAAATTCCGGATGAAGTAGTCGAATATCTTGCTTATAGCATCACTTCCAATATCAGGGAACTGCATGGAGCACTCATTTCATTGCTGGCTCAGTCTACGATGAATAAGAAAGCAATCACACTTGATCTTGCAAGGCAGATGATCGATGTGTTTGTAAAAAATACGACCCGCGAAGTTTCTATCGATTATATCCAGAAAGTTGTATGTGATTATTTCAACATTGCCCTGGATATGATTAATTCAAAAACCCGCAAACGCGAAGTTGTTCAGGCACGCCAAATAGCAATGTATTTTTCAAAAGCTTATACGAAATCATCATTGGCAACTATTGGAATGCATTGCGGAAACAAGGACCATGCTACTGTATTACATGCCTGCCGCACTGTCAACAACCTGATGGAGACAGATAAAAGGTTCAGAAGCTACATTGACGATATCGAGAAAAAGATCAAAATGTAGTAATTCCAAGCAAAAGCAACAGATATCTGTTGCTTTTGTGCTTTTTACACATTAAATAATAAAGTCTATAAATTTGTTTTTTTTAGAATAATAACTAATTTAGCCGTTGTAAAAGAGATTCATCCCTAAAACAAAACTTATGAAAAGAATCACGATCATTTTGACCTTATTTGCAAACCTTGTTTTTTGTGGTCAAATGAAAGCCGATGAAGGTGAATGGTTGCCATCGCTGATTGGAAGCATGAACATTAACGACATGCAGCGAATGGGCATGAAGCTTTCTGCCGACGAAATTTATAGTGTAAATCATGGAAGCGTTAAAGATGCAATTGTCCATTTTGGTGCTGGTTGTTCCGGCTCAATGGTTTCTCCAGAAGGCCTTTTGCTTACAGCCCATCATTGCGGACTGGATTACATTCAATCAAATAGTTCTGCAGCTGCTGACTTTGTAAAGAACGGATTCTTTGCAACCAACAGAGATGAAGAATTGCCAAACCCCGGACTCTCAGTTTCATTCTTAATCCGGATTGAAGATGTTACTGACAAAATTAAAAAGGTGATTGATCCTAATATGACAGAATCAATCCGTAGAGAAAAAATTAGAGAAATCAGCATTAAGCTTGAAGCGGAAGCTACATCAAAAACTACATACAACGCATCAGTTAAAAGTGTTTTTGACGATACTGAGTTTTATCTTTTTGTTTATGAAACATATAAAGATGTAAGGTTAGTTGGAGCCCCTCCTTTTTCTATTGGCAACTTTGGAGGAGATACTGATAACTGGATGTGGCCTCGTCATACCGGCGATTTTTCATTTTTCCGTGTATATATGTCTCCCGATGGAAAACCTGCCGAATATGCTAAAAACAATATTCCATTCAAACCAAAACATTTTCTGCCAATTTCATTAAATGGTGTTCATGAAAATGATTTTGTTTTTACAATGGGGTATCCCGGAAAAACCGAACGCTATCTCACTTCTTATGGTGTGCAGTTAGCTACTGATCAAACAAACCCTTCTATTGTAAAAATCCGTGATAAAAAACTCAACATTCTTGACGCCTCAATGAATGAAAGTGATCCTATCCGTCTGAAGTACATTTCAAAATACCAAAACACCAGTAACTACTGGAAATTCTTTATCGGTCAAACCAAACAGATCAAACAATTAAATGTATACAATCAGAAAAAACAGTTTGAAGATGCTTTCCAAAAATGGATGAATACAGATGGCAAGAAAAAAGAGAAGTATGGCAATATCCTTACCGATATTGCTAAATACTATGAGGAAAAAAAGAAATACAATTTGTATGACGTCTATTTCCGGGAAATTATTCGAAGAGGTACGGATATTACAACCATTGCTTTTAAGTTTTATGATTTATACCTATCATTATACACGCTATCCTCAAAAAAAGAAACAAACATTAACAATAATCTTTCAACTCTAAAGGATGTTGTTCGCGAACATGTTAAAACATTTGATCTGGCTACAGACAAAAAAGTTTTTATTGCACTATTAAAAATGTTTAGTGACGATATCCCTTCAGACATTCATCCTGAAATATTTAATAGCATTAAGAAAGATTTCGAAGGAAATTTTGAAAATTATGCCAATGACCTTTACTCAAAAACCATGTTTGCTGATCCGGCAAAACTTTGGAATTTTATGAATAACCCTAATTTGAAGGACTTGGAAAATGATTTGTGTTTTAAAATGATGCTTTCTTTCCTTCGTCAGAATGAGAAACTTCAATCGCAAATGATTGAAGCAAACTGGAAATTTAGCTCTGCATGCCGTTTATATATTGAAGGTATTCGTGAAATGAATCCTGAGAAAAAACTGTATCCCGATGCAAATTCTACCATGCGAATTGCATATGGAAAAGTAAACGGATATTCAGCTGTTGATGGTTTAAAAGCCGATTATTTTACAACTATTAATGGTGTAATGCAAAAAGAGGATAATTCTAACAGGGAATTTATTGTGCCTGATAAATTGAATAATCTTTTCCGTTACAAAGATTT
>JAZDMK010000098.1:0-35930 GCA_043800975.1 Bacteroidota bacterium
AAATCTTTGCGTATTGCCCAGGTTTATGGTGTCAGCAGTCATATCCAGGCCATAGAAAAACTGATGGGTATTGATCCTTATAAGTTTGAAGTGGTTGTGCCTTCTTATAAACAATCGGATTTGGATTTGATGAAAAATCAGAAATTATCTTTATTTCCTGAAGGGTTACATGCATTATCTGGTAGAAGATTTCCCAAGCAGGTAACAAAATCAATTGAAAAACTTCTTGGAATAAAAACTGTATTCGCGATAGGATTTACATGGAACGACAGGTTATACGGTGGAATCGTAATACTTAGTAAAACCGGAAATGAACCGGACAAAATGAATCTGATAGAGACGCTTGCCAACTTGACAGCGATGGCTTTGCAAAGAAAATTTGCAGAGAACAATTTAATAAAAAATGAAAATTTGTATCGTTCGTTGATTGAAACATCTCCGGATGGCATTTCAATGTCGGATCTTGAAGGGAATATTATCAAGGTGAATGGAAAATGCCTTGAGATGTTTAAAATGAGCAGCATAGAAGAAGTTTTGGGTAAAAGCAAAAACCTTCTGGATTTTATTTCTGCAAAGGACAAACCCAGAGCGTTGGAAAACTATAGGAAGCGGACGGAAGGTCAAGCTTTTAATAACGAAGTGTATGAAGGATTTCGGGAAGACGGAAGTGTATTTCCATTCGAAGTAAATTCATCACTATTGATTGATGCGGCAGAAAAGCCGTATGCAGTAATCAGTGTTTTAAGGGATGTTTCGGAAAGGATAAAGCGCGAAAATGAAATCCGTAAAAGCGAAGAGCGTTTTTCAAAAGCTTTCAATACGAGCAATGTCATCATGGCAATAAGTGATGTTGATAGCGGAATGTATATAAATGTTAATGATGCATTTTGTAGTATTCTTGGTTTTTCACATGATGAAGTAATTGGAAATACTGCAAAAGGTTTAGGGATTATCAGAGATTTTTCTTCAAGAAAAAAATTACTCGGATTGATTGGGAAGACAGGCAATCTGCAAAACGTAGAATTGGAAGTGTATACAAAAGCAGGTGAGAAGCATTGGGGTTTGTTTACGGCAGAGACCATAGAATTGGAAGGCAAAAACTATTTGCTTTCTACGATGACGGATATAACCGACAGGAAGAAAGCAGAAGAAGATCTGGAGAAAAATCAGGCCGCGCTGATTGAAGCACAACACATATCGAAAGTAGGAAGCTGGGAATATGATATTGCCAATGATAAGCCCACCTGGTCGAAGCAGATGTTCCGTATATTCCGTATTGATGATAGAAAAGGAGAGCCCGGATGGGAAATGCATAAAAAAAGTATTCATCCGGATGACTGGGAAATGCTGGATATTGCAGTTAAAAAATGTATACAGGATGGAACTCCTTACGACATAGAATTCAGAATACCGGGTGATAAATTTTCTGTTTATTGGGCAAGAACAATCGGTTCAGCAATAAAAGACAAAACCGGAAAAGTAGTGAAACTGAACGGAACCGTTCAGGATATAACAGATCAGAAAACGGCTGACGAAAAGCTGCTGATCAGTGAAAAAAGATTTCGCGATTTGTTTGACAATGCAAGTGATTTGATTTATACGCTTGATCTCGAAGGAAACTTTACATCGTTTAATAAAACGGCAGAAAACGTTGTTGGATTTAACCTGAAGCCGGATGAGAAAATGCCTAACATTCGCGAGTTTCTGGATGATGATGAATTCAGGAATGCCATGAGCAAGATTATGTACAAACTTGAGAATGGAATTCCGAATACTCAATATGATGCCCGTCTGAACACCAGAAAAGGAACTACGCTGGATCTGGAAATAAACAGTTATTTGCATTTTAAAGAAGGAAAGCCTTTTGAAATATTTGGAATTGCACGTGATATTTCTGAAAGGAAACAGAGAGAATTACAGCAAAAACTTTCTGTGCGTGTTCTTGATATTCTGAATGAGGACAAACCCTTGAAGCAGGTTTTGGGAAATGTAATAAATATTTTAAAGAAAGAAACCCGCTGTGATGCTACGGCTGTGAGAATTAAAGAGGGTGATGATTTTCCATATTTCATTCAGGACGGGTTTTCTGAAGATTTTTTACTGACCGAAAACAATCTGTCTGCGTTGAATGATGGCGGAAGTTTATGCAGGGATGAGAATGGTAATCCAATGCTGGAATGCGCCTGCGGTCTGGTCTGTATGGGGAAAACGGATCCCCAAAATTCACTATTTACAAAAGGAGGAAGTTTCTGGACAAATGATTCCCCCCAATTGTTAGATATGCCGGAAGAACAGGAACCACGAATTCGTCCCCGTAACCGTTGCATTCATGACAAATACATGTCGGTTGCATTAATTCCTATTCGGTCTCATCATAAGATAATCGGAATGATTCAGATGAACAGCTATGCGAAAGGCTTTTTTACACTTGAAATCATTCAATTTTTAGAAGGGCTTGCCTCCAGTATTGGGATTGCTATAAATAGAAAACTGGCTGAAACCGACTTGCTGGAAAGTCAGTCCCGGCTTGATCTTGCTCTTAAATCAGCACGTATGGGTGTTTGGCATTGGGATATAATAAAGGATAAACGATTTTTTGATAAGGAAGTATGCAAACTTTTGGGACTAGACAGCAAAAAATTCAATGGAAGTGCAGATGAATTTTTTAAATGTATACATCACGATGACGTTGAAAAAGTAAAAAGTGCTCTTAAGACAGCACTCGAAAAAAACAAAACGTATGAACCCGAGTATAGAGTAGTTTGGCCCGATGGAACAACACGGCATATTAGCACACGTGGAAAAGTTGTTAAAGATGAAGATGGAAAACCAATTCGCCTGAATGGAATTTTATGGGATATAACGGATAAAAAAATAGAAGAAGAAAAACTGGAGACTAGTGAACGACGCTATCGTGATTTGTTTGACAATGCCAACGATTTAATCTATACACTCGATTTGGAAGGAAACTTCACATCATACAATAAGACAGCTGAAACTGTTGTTGGATTTAAATTGGATAAAAATGGTAAAATGCCGAATATGCGTCAGTTTCTGGATGAAGATGAGTATAGAAAAGCGAACGATAATATATTTTATAAAATTCAGCAGGGTGTATCCAATACGCGTTATGAAGCAAAATTAAACACCATGTTTGGAACAACCATCGATTTGCAGGTTAACAGTTATCTGCATTTCAAAGATGGAAAACCCTATGAAGTGTTTGGTATTGCACGCGATATTACCCAGGAAAAAATCAATGAAATTGCGCTGAAAGAAAGTGAGGAAAAATACAGATTGCTTGCAGAGAATGCTGTGGAGGTAGTATGGATTGCAGATTTTGAAGGAAGGATTACATACATCAGCCAGTCATGTTATCAACTGGCGGGTTATACAGCGGAAGAATACTATACACTTCCTTTACATACATTTTTTCCGATGCATGTTATGTATAAAATAATGGAGGAATTGGAAAACTTTAAAAATGCAATTGCAACCGGAAATGATTATTCTGCAACGATGGAATATGAACAAGTATGCAAGGATGGAAGTTTAAAATGGGTGGAACTTCGGGCAAAAATCAGGTTAAATGAGGCTGGAGAAATTATTGGAATACAAGGGGTGTCGGTTGATATCAGTGCAAGAAAGAAAGCAGAAATTGAAATTTCAAAAAATGAAGAAAAATACCGTGATATTTTTAACAACATTCAGGATGTTTATTTTGAAACTCAGCTAACCGGAGAAGTTTTGGAATTAAGTCCCTCCATAAAAAATGCAAGTGGTTATACCAGAGATGAAATTATCGGAAGAAAAATTACTGATTTCTATCAAAGCCAAAAACAAAGAGAGGACTACATTCGTGAATTAATTGCAAAAAAGGAAATTAACGATTATGAAATTGTTTTAATAGATAAATCGGAGAAACCCACCCGTTGTACAGTAAGTACAAAAATTGTTTTTGATGAAAACAGGAATCCATTGAAGATTGTTGGCTCTATGCGCAATGTGGAGGCCCGCAGGAAAGCAGAAGAAATGCAGCATGAGCTTGAAAAAAAATATGCAGAGCTTGTAAATAATGCTTCTGATATGATTTTTACACTTGATTTCAAGGGACATTTTACATCTGCAAACCCTGCAACAATAAGAATTCTTGGTTATCAGTCGCATGAAATCAAAGGCAAACATTTTGAACGTGTACTTGCACCTAGAGCTTTAGATAAAACCAATGACTTTTTCAGACAAAAAATGGAGGGTGAACGTGAGACCACTACTTATGAAACGACTGTAGTTGCAAAAGATGGCCGCCTAGTTTCACTTGATGTCAGCACATACCTGCGTTGGGAAAATAATGTACCCACTGAAATTTTCGGTATTGCGCGTGATATTTCTGAAAGAAAAAAACTGGAGGCAGCTGCTATTAGAAATTATGATATTCAAAAGGCCATCAATGGACTGCTTTCGCTTTCGCTCGAGGAATATACATTAAAAGAAATTTTTGAAAAAGCATTAAATACTATTTTGTCAATATCATGGCTTTCGCTGGAACAAAAGGGATGTGTTTTTCTTCTTGATCACGAAGAGAAAATGATGCTCTTTGCATCGGAAGGCTTGTCGGATGAAGTCTTAAAGGAATGTGCTGAAGTTAAATCCGGTAAGTGCATATGCGGATTAGCTTTTTCAAAAAAGGAAATTATTTATTCACCATGTCTTGATCATGATCATTCAGTAAGTTATCAGGGAATGCTCGATCACGGGCATTATTGTGTTCCGATTCTATATTCTGGAAAAGTGATTGGAATCATTAATACATATTTAGCTACTAATCATATTCAAGATGAAGTAGAAGTGAAATTTCTTACCTCGATTGCCAATACCCTGGCAGGAATAATTGTGCGGAAAGATGCGGAAGACGAATTAAAAAGATCGTACGATCTTTTGGAAGATCGTGTGGAAGATCGCACACGTGAGCTGGCTGTTGTGAATGAAAATCTTCTTAACGCACAGCAGATAAATCTGGCAACCATCAATGCAATAAACGAGTGGGTATACATGGTTGATACTGACATGAAATTTGTTTTAATGAACGACAATGCAGTAGAGGCACTTAATAAATTTGGCCTGAATGCAACCGATTACAAGGATCGGTATTTAATCGATGTGTTGACTTTTATCAGCGCTAAAGAATTGCAGGAATACCAGACTGTGTTTACTACAGGAAAGGATGTTTTTACTGAAGAAAAAACTGTGATAAACGGAAATATTGTCATCACAGAAACAAAAAAGATTCCAATTCTTGAAAATGAAGAAGTGAAGTATATTGTAACAACTGTTTACAATATAACCAAGTTGCGGCAGGCCGAAGAAGATATTCTTAATTCACTTGAAAAGGAAAAGGAACTTAATAATTTGAAGTCTCAGTTTATTTCAACCGTATCGCATGAATTCAGAACACCACTTGCGGGAATACTTTCCGGAGTTCAACTTTTGCAACGATATGGCGAAAAATGGGAGCTGGAAAAAAAGGTAAAAGTGTACAAACAGATTCAAGATTCGGTTACTCACACAAAAATTCTGTTGGATGATGTGTCGCTGATGGATGCTGAACAGAATACAATGCATCGTTTTAAGCCCGTTGAAATTGATTTGCTGCCTTTTGTAAACCAAATGATAGATGAAAATATCGTGATTTCTGAAAGAGATTTTAAAATTAACATTACACATTCTCTAATGTCGGAAAAACATTTTTTGGATCCGACAATGATGATACATATCTTCAATAATGTGCTTTCAAATGCTATTAAATACAGCGGTGATAAAGATTTCGCAGACTTTAAAATAGCGGAAGACAATAATGGTAATCTTACTTTTATTATTAAGGATTATGGCATCGGAATTCCGGAAGAAGATATGAAATATCTGTTCGAATCTTTTCATCGTGCATCGAATGTTGGTGATATTTCAGGAACCGGATTCGGTTTAACCATCGTAAAACGATTCGTATTACTGCATCACGGAAGCATTGATGTGCAATCAGAATTAGGAAAGGGTACAACAGTAACGATTGTTTTGCCCGGGAAATAGGAAATGATTGATGTCTTTCCGATTTTTTAGGAAAAGATTTTTGGGTGCTTTCGAATAATGTTTTGGTAATGTTATTTGATCGTTCCTTCAGCGTGAAATTCAAAATCATCAATACTCATAACGATCCAGTCGTGCACCTCTCCGTTTTTATCGGGCAATGCAATCAGATCAAAGCGATGATGACTTCGGATATTAGTTAGATTTAAATTTTTATCAAATTCAATTTCCGCCAGACTGATTTCGAATGATTCATTATTGTATGAGTCGGGATTTTCGCACCAGGTTGTGCGGATATGTATACTACAGAATATGCCGGAAGCATCGTAATACAAATAGATTCCGTTGTTGCTTTTTGGATTTTCAGAATCTATGTATTTGTATTTTTTAACGTATTTTAATTTGATTGAATCCTTTGTATAAACAGGTTTGTCAGCCGGAATCAATTCCTTTCCTGGATTATCGAAAACTTGATTCATATCGCCGGGAAGCGCAAGCGATTTGCTTTTGTCAGGATTTGTGTATTCAATACGAATTAATTTTCCTGATTGAAAATTGAAGTTGAGTGTATCAGCGAAATCAACTTTTTTATAAATTACATTGGTATCAGTAAAAATACTCCTCGGGACCTGAAGCAGCGGGTTGACCCAGTTTACTTTTTCCAGTTTACCTTTTGTAAAATAAAAATTGAGATGCACATTTTCCTCTTTGATTTGACAGAGTCCATCCGGCTTTCCGCTCACAACGTTATAATTTAAATAACCTTTTATTATTGTTTCTCCTGTTTTTGGACTGATGCTGTCAATTTCAGCATTATAAACTCCGGTAGGCATTCCATTTGTGATGTGCCCTTTGAACAAAAGGTTTTGTTTCAGGCTATCCAGATAAATGAGATAATCCCCGTCAGTCAGTGCTTTATCACAAATAACTCTTTCCGAAAAAATGCCACCGCAGAATCGATTGTCGTCGGGATCAATGACCAGCGTAGTTTGAGAAAAAGCAAATGCAGAAATAAAAAAAAGAAATAGCGTGAAGATTTGTTTCATCGAAAGAAAGGGTTTGTGTAAAGATAGAAAAATCTTAAAATAGAAATACGAAACAGTTATCCATTCGTAGCACAACTTTGAGTCGTACTACGAATAATTATGCGAAACATTAAGTTGAATGATTAAAAATTCACACCCTCAATAATTTTATCATCCGCCTTATTAGGAAGCGTTATTTTTAGCAAAGGTTCATTCTTCATGGCACGTTCAATGGCGAAAATAGCTTCATCATTTCGGGCCCAGCTGCGGCGCGAGATTCCGTTATTTACATCCCAAAATAACATTCTTCGAATACGTACATCACATTCGGCGCTGCCATCGAGCACCATGCCGAAACCACCGTTGATTACTTCGCCCCAGCCTACACCGCCGCCATTGTGTATCGAGACCCAGGTAGCACCGCGGAAACTATCGCCGATTACATTCTGTATGGCCATGTCGGCAGTGAAACTGGAACCATCATAAATATTGGATGTTTCACGGAAAGGAGAATCAGTGCCTGATACATCATGATGATCGCGCCCCAGCACAACCGGTGCTGATATTTTTTTATCACGGATCGCTTTATTAAATGCTTCTGCAATTTTAATGCGGCCATCTGCATCTGCATACAAAATGCGGGCTTGCGAACCCACAACCAGTTTGTTTTCTTTTGCGCCCTGTATCCAGCGGATGTTATCTTTCATCTGCTGCTGAATTTCAACAGGTGAGTCCTTGGATAATTCTTCAAGAACATGCATAGCAATTTGGTCGGTCGTATCTAAATCTTCAGGCTTACATGAAGTGCATACCCATCGGAAAGGACCGAAGCCGTAGTCGAAGCACATGGGTCCCATGATGTCCTGCACATAGGACGGATATTTAAAATCACCATTGGGTTTCATCACGTCGGCTCCCGCACGGCTTGATTCCAGTAGGAAGGCGTTGCCGTAATCAAAGAAATACATTCCCTTTGCAGCCAGTTCGTTGATTGCTTTTATTTGTCTGCGTAATGATTCGTAAACTTTTTCTTTAAACAGTTCCGGTTTGGATGCCATCATTTCGTTTGCATCTGCATAGCTTACACCTGCCGGGTAATATCCTCCTGCCCAGGGATTGTGAAGGGAAGTTTGGTCTGAACCAAGATCAACTGAAATATTTCGTTCGTTTAGTTTTTCCCAGAGGTCAACAATATTTCCTAGATACGCAATCGAGTGAGCTTGTTTTTTTTCTTGCCATTCCAACGCTACATCAATTACTTTGTTTACATCTTCAATCACTTCATCCACCCAGCCTTGTTCATGTCGCTTGTAGGCGGCCAGTGGATTTATTTCTGCTGTAATACTAACAACACCGGCAATGTTCCCAGCTTTGGGTTGTGCGCCACTCATGCCGCCCAGGCCGGATGTAACAAATAATCTTCCCTCCGTTCCTTCTCCGTTTTTAGAAATTCTGCGGCAGGCATTCAGAACGGTAATGGTTGTTCCGTGTACGATCCCCTGCGGACCGATATACATATACGAACCGGCTGTCATTTGACCGTATTGCGAAACACCCAATGCATTCATGCGTTCCCAGTCATCGGGTTTGCTGTAGTTGGGAATCACCATTCCGTTGGTAACAACAACCCGTGGCGCTTCAGTATGTGAAGGAAACAATCCCATTGGATGGCCTGAATACATAACAAGGGTTTGTTCTTCCGTCATTTCGGAAAGATACTTCATGGTGAGAAGATATTGTGCCCAGTTTTGGAACACCGCGCCATTGCCGCCATAGGTAATCAGTTCGTGCGGATGTTGTGCAACTCTGGGATCCAGATTGTTTTGCATCATTACCATGATTGCTGCAGCCTGCTGGGTTATACAAGGATATTCATCAATCGGCCGTGCAAACATTTCATAAGCAGGGCGGAAGCGAAACATATAAATTCTTCCGTATTTTTTCAATTCTTCAGCAAACTCAGGAGCCAGAGCAGCGTGGTGTCTGGGATCAAAATACCGTAGCGCATTCCGAAGAGCCAGTTTTTTTTCTTCCGGTTTAAGAATGTCCTTGCGCTTGGGAGCATGATTTACTTTTGTATCATATGCAGGTGCAACGGGAAGTTCGGCAGGAATGCCCTGCTGAATTGCTTGACGGAATTGTTCAGTATTCATGAAAATGTTTTTGCATTAGGTGTCAAAATTATCAGGAATCCTTGTAATAACAAAAAATCTTTTCGGTTTCTGACTCACCCCTTTCTGACTTATCTGGCGGGGATGAGAAAGGCCAACGAAAAGTAAAAAATCACAATTCATTTTCTAATATTACAACGATGAAATGTGGAAGATAAATATGCTTGAATGTTTTATCCTTTGTTGTTCCGGTTTTTTCTATATAAACATAAGGACAAATGGAACCCAGACGAATTTCTTTGCTTTTCTTACCATCATAAATTGTCACGAAATCAGTGTTGCCTTTAATTACAGCCCGCTTTGAAGATTTTTTATCTTTTTTAATTTCAATTTTTCCGTAATGATCATCATTGGATTTTCCTTTACAAATGCTGTCGGAAAGATTAAATACAAATCCTTTCAGTAAAGTAGTGTCAATTACAAAACGCACTTTCGTCAATGAATCCAGTGAAGGAAGATTAAGCACTTCACAAATGTATTTATTGATATCTGTGTTGTATGCTAATCCGTTTAAACGATAATTGCGCGGATGATACATGGCAAGAAAAACATCTTCACCTGTATGTCCTGTTGTTGTGAAACCAATATTTGTGCGTGAATTCAAAGCTTTTAATGCATAACGTGAAACCATCTTCGGGCTTTTTATTGAATCACCGATTGATTTAATTTCTTTATCAGTTGCATCGTTGATGCCGAATTCTGATTTATAAGTAGCCCGTATTTCCTCATTTCCCGGTGTTTTATTTGATCGGGTGAGTTGTGAATAAAATGCGGAATTTGTAATACGGCTTGTCAGAACCGGCCCGTAAATATTTTTTAATGAGATCGTATCATATCCTTTGTTTGTCCCGCTGTTTCCCATGCTGATTCCGCTGTTTCCGTGATCAGGGCAAACGATGACAGCCGTATTGCCATCAATCCTTGCGAAGCTCAGCGCTGCTTTCACAGCATCATCAAACGCCAGAAACTCTGTAATGATTCCGGTTGGATCATTGGCATGTGCTGCCCAGTCAATTTTACTTCCTTCCACCATTAAAAAGAATCCGTTTGGATTTTGATTAAGAATTCGCAATGCTGCGTTTGTCATTGTTTCAAGCGATGGAAGAGAGTCGTTTAGAAATTTCCTGTCAAGATCATATGGGAAGTCTTCTTTTGTAAGAAGGCTCCATACGAGCGTATCTCGTGGATTGAGTGCTTTAAAACCTTTTACATTGTTTGCCACTGTGTAGCCTCTTTTTTTCAATACGTTCACAAGGTTTTGTCCGTCTGTTCTTACTTTCGGGTCCAGATAATTTTGCCCGCCACCCATCATCACATCCAGGTTATTATAAACCATTTGTGTTGCAATCGGAAAGTATAAGTCACGTTCGGGTGTATGCGCTGAAAAATCGGCGGGTGTGGCATGCGGGAAGTGGCAAGTTACTACAATACCTGTTGATTTTTTCTTCAGCTTGGCTGCTTCCAGAACGGTTGTCAGTGGCTGATAGGCACGGCTGGGATCTAATTTAACAAGATCGCGGCCAGCCACAGAAACGGGATACGTAGCAACAAAACCGGTTTGTGATGGCATTCCTGTGGCATAGCAACTGCTGGTGGGTGCTGAATCACCGATGGGTGCATCGGATGAATACGTGTGTACAAGCCCGCAGATATAGGGATCAACAGCCAGTTTACAATTGTCGGAAGGTGACTGTGCGTATTTGTACCAGCGTGCCAGCGAAAGAACGGAGGTGCTGGTTCCATCGGGAATTAAGAGAATTACATTGCGTACCTGTTTTGTATCCTGTGATTGGACGGGTGTATGAGCAATCAGAAAAAGTGTTAGGAATAAAAGAGTGTAAAGGCGCATGGAAGATAAATTTAGAAGCGAAAATACTACTTTCCTCCATGCAAATCTAAATATGAAATTTAGATTTGCATGGAGGAAGAATCAAATATTTGTACAGAAATACTGCACGTTCAAAACTTAAATCGCTTAATAGTAAGAAGCTTGCAAAAATTTCACCTTTTATTTCGGTGCCCGGCGCAGCAGTACCAAACCAATAACTGCATAAATAATATTCGGAATCCAGACAGCTATTATGGCTGGCACACTACCATTGGTGGCAAAAGTGCTGGAAATCTGCATAAATAAAATGTACGTGAAGCTGAGTGCAAAGCCCAGGGCAATATGCATTCCGATGCCGCCCCGTACCTTACGGCTTGATATGGCAACGGCAATCAGTGTCAGAATAATGTTGGCAAATGGCATTGCAAAACGTTTGTATTTTTCGACTTCATAAAACTGATACACGCCGCTTCCCTTGGTCTTCTCCTGACGAATAAATTCATTCAGCTCAAAATAATTCATCATTTCGGTGAACTCGTTTTTTTTGTAAAAGTCTTTATAGGTAAATGATTTTACAGTGTCGAGCTGTGCACCAAGAACCAACTTTTCATTCAACCCATCAATTTCTCTGTAACTATAATTGATCAGTTTCCAGCGGTTGTAAATGCTGTCCCAATGGATAGCATCGGATGCTAAACGAAATTTTAGCTGACCTTTGTCCAGTTTCTCCATTGAAAAACGAAATCCCTGATTAAATTCACTGTTAAAACTTTCCACAGAGACAAAAACACCGGGGGAAATCTGACGGTGAATATTTTGATCGCTCTGCTTGCGAATGTTTCTGATGTAAGCTATTTCAAAAGCAATTCTATTTTTATTGGTTTCAGGAATAAGGAAGTTTGACAGTATAAATGATAAAATGCAAAGCACCGTTGCAGAAACGAAAAAGGGGCGGAGAAATCTTTTGAAACTCACGCCACTGCTAATGATAGCAACAATTTCAGTATTTGAAGCCATCTTCGATGTAAAGAAAATGACAGCAATAAAAGTGAACAGCGGACTAAATAAATTTACAAAGTAGGGAATGAAATTAAAGTAGTAAACAAAGATGATTTCATCAAGTGGCGCTCCTTTCTGAATGAAATCGTCAATTTTCTCTGAAACGTCAAATACGATTACAATGACAATAATCAATGAAATGGCAAAGAAAAATGTACCAAGAAATTTTCGGATGATATACCAGTCGAGTAGTTTCAAAAATCAGAATTTGCAACAAAGGTAGAAAAGGATTGCTTTCGGCGATAAAATTTCATAAATTTGAATAATTTATCGGATAAAAGATTCATTTAACAGAACTTTTTAAAGTTTGATTCGTATACATTAAATCTTTGAAATTCTCAATAAAATAACCATATGAAAATTCGAATACTTTTTCTGGCAATTATTATGACAACAGGTTGTTGCTTGTTGCAAGCTCAGAATTATCGTGTGTTTGTGCGAAGCGGACTTTCACTTTTTGGTGATAAAAGTAAAAATATTCTTACCTTCAATGTTGAAAGCGCTGTGAAGGTGGACGCTGATTCCGTTTATTTTGGAATAAAAACAGTTCGCGACACTTCCTATTCATCTACAAATAGCTGTATTGACACGGCAGGTGGATCTGTTTACGGAAAACAAATTTGTTTTTCTACAAATGGGGTTTATACTTTTTTAAATAAAGACAGTGACACAATCCGTGTTTTAAGCAAGGCGGCATTAAATGATTCATGGACATTCCTGAATATTTCTCCTGAATTAAGACTAGAAGCAACGGTGATTGGCAAACAAAAAATGAATTTTTTGGGTCAGACAGATTCAGTGAAAATCATCCGGTTACTGGCAAAGGATAATAACAACATCAATGTTTCGCATCCATTAAACAATACTTCTCTTCAGCTGAGTAAAAATTTCGGACTTATAAAAACTTTTGATTTCTATACTTTCCCATACGATACTACAGCTTTGAATTTGATTGGTTGTTCTTCGCCGCAGATAGGTAAGCAGGATATTAAGTATCAGGATGTTTATAATTATAATATTGGGGACGAATTTCATTTTAAAAGGTATAATCTTTCCTGGCAGCAGAACGGTTCTAACTTCTATGTTTATTCAGGGTACAATTCAATTGTCATTCGTACAGTATCTAAAAAAACAGTAAGTGCAAATGCAGATACACTAACGTATGAATTTATTGATTGTTCAAAAACACTGAATTATTCAAATTTTCTTTGCGACACCAGTTATAGAACAGATACACTAATTGAGAATATTATTTTTTCAGAGTTGGATTCTGTTAAATTTGCTTTTCAGCCTTATGAATTGGCACATACTTCCAGTGGCAGTAATCTGACTGCTGTTCGTATGATCTACCATTCCTGGCATGCACGTGTAGCACGCAACATAAAAGAAAATGCATACTACCGCGACACTTGTTATTATGAAAATACAGTTTTTCCCTCAATTACCTACTATACATACATAAGAGAATGCGGTGGCCCATACTATAGCTACGGAATGAACGGACAAGAAGTAGCCAATACGCTGGAGTATTTCCGCAAGGGAAGTGAAGTGTGGGGAACGCCACTTGGGCAGGACTGTCCGGATTTATTCTCTGCCATTCCACCTGAATTGGTTACTGCTAAAATCTCAGTTTTTCCGAATCCGGCATCTGGAATTATCAATGTAGTTGTTCCCGGAAACCATGTCAGTTGTAATCTTTCTGTATTCGATATGCAAGGAAGAACAGTTATAAACAATCCTGTTAATGCAGGTGTCAATGTTATTGATGTAAGTAGTCTTACAAAAGGAATCTATTTCGTCCGTCTGGTAGATTCGTCTTCTTCTGAAGTTTTAAAAATAATTATTCAGTAGAATTTTCAAAGTCTTGCTGCCAGTTTTACGACAATTTCATTTTTCCATTTCAGGAAATCGCCCTGCATGATGTGTTTGCGGGCTTCACGCACAAGCCACAGATAAAAAGTGAGGTTGTGCAATGTTGCAATTTGTGAGGCCAGAATTTCTCCGGAAATTACAAGATGCCGCAAATAGGCTTTCGTGTAATTTTGATCAACAAAACAAACGCCGTTCTCATCGAGTGGTGAGAAATCATCTTTCCATTTTTCATTACGGATATTGATAATGCCTTCACTCGTAAAGAGCATACCATTGCGTGCATTGCGCGTGGGCATCACGCAGTCGAACATATCCACACCACAGGCAATACATTCGAGGATATTCGCCGGAGTTCCAACGCCCATCAGGTATCTTGGTTTATCAGAGGGAAGATGATCGCAAACCAGCTTTGAAATTTCATACATGTTCTCTGCAGGTTCACCTACTGAAAGTCCGCCAATGGCATAGCCATCCGCATTGTATTTGCTAACTTCTTCTGCCGATTGAACCCGAAGGTCAGGATACGTACTGCCCTGCACAATAGGGAAAAGCGATTGATGAAAACCGTAATGCGGATTTATTTTTTCATAATGGTTAAAGCATCGTTCCAGCCAACGATGGGTAAAGCCGAGCGATTTTTTCGCATACGATTTCTCACAGGGATACGGTGTGCATTCATCAAAGGCCATCATAATATCCGCGCCAATGGTGCGTTGTGTCTCGATCACACTTTCGGGAGAAAACAGATGCGATGAGCCGTCAATGTGGGATTGAAAAGTAACACCCTCTTCTTTTAATTTTCGCCGGTGTGATAATGAATATACCTGATAACCGCCACTGTCGGTTAATATCGAGCGGTTCCATCCGATAAACTGATGCAGCCCGCCCGCATCACGCAATACATTCAATCCGGGCCGAAGATAAAGGTGGTACGTATTTCCAAGAATGATGGGCGCATTGATATCGTTTTCCAGCTCACGTTGATGCACTGCTTTCACAGTGCCTGCGGTTCCTACTGGCATGAATATAGGCGTTTCAATTATGCTGTGAGCAGTAGTCAGTGTGCCGGCCCTGGCAGCGCAATCTTTATCGGTTGTATGAAGTGTAAATGACATTTTATCAAAAAGCAAAAGTAATGAATTCGGGAAATTCGAGCTTTTTTTGCTCTAGTTGCTTGATTTTTAAAAATAATTTCTATCTTTGCCGTCCTTTTAAAAAGGAAAAACAAATAAAATATGTTAAACCATTACGAAGCCGTTTTCATTATGACTCCCGTTTTGTCTGAAGATCAGATGAAGGAAACGGTAAACAAATTTCAGAAGATTCTGAAAGACAAGGGCGCACAATTTGTGTATGAGAACCATTGGGGATTAAGGAAACTTGCATATCCCATCCAGAAAAAGACAACAGGCTTTTATCACCTTTTTGAATTCAAAGCTGAAGGCGATTCCATCAGCGAATTTGAAGTGGCTTTCAAACGTGATGAACGGATTTTACGCTTTCTTACTATTAGGCTCGACAAATTTTCCATAGCTTATGCAGAAAAGAAACGCGCTAACCGTCAGGAAAAGAAAGATAAACCACAAGAAAACTAAAGGAGGAAAAACATGAGTTCAAATCAAAACGATATTCGTTATCTCACCCCGCCGGCAGTTGATATCAAAAAGAAAAAATATTGCCGATTCAAAAAAAGTGGAATCAAGTTCATTGATTATAAGGACACTGATTTCCTTTTGAAATTTTTAAATGAACAGGGAAAAATATTACCACGTCGTCTGACGGGTACTTCCGTTAAATATCAGCGTAAAGTTTCTGCTGCTATCAAACGAGCACGTCATTTGGCGCTTCTTCCCTATGTTGCTGACATGTTAAAATAAGGAGGACTCGAAATGCAGATCATATTAAAACAGGATGTGCCCAATCTCGGGTTCAAAGATGACATCTTAACAGTAAAGAACGGTTATGCTCAGAATTTTCTTATCCCTAAAGGATTTGCAATTCTCGCTACCGAAACGAACCTCAAAATTCAGGCTGAAAATCTGAAACAAAAAGCGCACAAGGAAGCTAAAATCCGTAAAGAAGCGGAAGGTCTTGCTGAATCGCTGAAAAATATTTCCGTAAAAGTAGGCGCTAAAGCCAGCTCAACCGGTAAGATTTTCGGATCTGTTACAAATATCCAGCTTGCAGAAGCTATCAAAAACCAGCACAACTTTGATCTCGATCGTAAAAAAATCCTGATGAAAGATGAACACATCAAAGAACTGGGAACATACACTGCAACTGTTCGCCTGCACAAAGAAGTTACCGTTGCTGTAACTTTTGAAGTAGTAGCTGAATAATTATTGTAAACACATTTAAAAATCCTGTCTGTTTTTCAGGCAGGATTTTTTTACATCTATACTTTCCGCCATGCTTTCAAAAACACAAATATCGTGGGTTCGTTCGCTTCACAGAAAAAAAGAACGCGACCAGCAAAATGTATTTATTGCTGAAGGAACCAAGACTGCAGAAGATGTAATTCTTTCAGATATTTCTATACATTCCATTTTTGCAACACAGGAATGGTTGGATAAGAATGAAAAACAGATTGAAAAACGCTGCAGTAAATGTTTTGTTGTTGATGAGAAGGAACTTGAACGCATCAGTTGTTTGACTGCGCCCAATCAGGTATTGATGGTTCTTGATAAAAAGATAAATTCACTTCCTGATCCATCAAAACTACAAGGTCTTACTTTATTGGTAGATGGAATTCAGGATCCGGGCAACTTAGGAACGATTATTCGCACAGCCGACTGGTTCGGGGTTGAAAATATTATTTGTTCTGAAACAACCGTAGAGCTTTGGAATCCCAAAGTGATACAGGCTACGATGGGTTCGTTTCTTCGGGTAAATGTGTTTTATTCTGATAAAATCATCAATTGGATTTCTCAGGTTTCTGATAAAACAAATGTGTATGGTGCGATGATGCAAGGCAATGATCTTGGAAAGGAAAGCATGAACAGAAACGCAATTCTGGTTTTGGGAAGCGAAGCACAGGGTATTTCAAAAGAAATGCAGAATCATATAACGCATCCTTTAACAATACCACTCTTTAAAAATGAAAGTAAGAACAATCCGGATTCTTTAAATGTCTCTATTGCTGCTTCCATTTTCATGTGGCATTATAATCATGAAAAAAGCCGGGATTAACCGGCTTTTGAAAAGTACATATTTTTAATTCAAATTATTTAGCATTCATTTGCTCTTTGAGTTTTTGCGCATCCATTTGGCGGTTCTCAAGGATGTTCATATAATATCTTGCTTTTTTATTGCCATATTGTGTATAGGCTTTTTTAGCCATTTCTACACCTTTCGCGAGATCGCCATCCATCTCCGCAGCCAGAGCCAGGTTGTAACATGCGCGGCCAGCGGCTTTGCGTTTGGGGTCGTTCAGACAACTTGTCCAGATTTTTGAAGCTTCTTCCCATTTGTTAGCTCTCACAAAGCGTTTGGTCTGCTTCAGCTGATCATTTCCGCGGACATAATAACTGCGAGAAACGTAGATCCATGCCGGAGAAATGCGGAACCCGGTTTGCTCACCTGCAAAATAACCTGCGTCGATTGTTGCATTGCGGGGTTGGGGTAATTTTGAAAGGGCTTCTTTTTCAACAAGAGCGTCGGTGTTCCACGAGCGTGTATCTACCAACACATCTTTAAAAATTACCTGTTTCTGTTTGGGGTCATAAATTCTCCAGCCAGCATTGATCTGCATATCCATTCTTGCGAACCATTGTGTGTAGGGAATGTTCTGACCATTTTCTGATTTTGTTTTATTTTCAAATCGGGTAGAAACTCTTTTGTCAGAGTCAAAAGTTTCAAGCGAAAGCAATGCATCGCAACCATTATCCTTGCATATTTTTTCAACGGTAGTCCAGTCTAAAGGCATAGGAAATTCAGCTGTTCCTGTACCACGAAGATCAATATTGACGGGCTCAACAGCTTTCAGTCTAGGTGAATTCACCATGAAATTCAGCATGCCATCGATGCATTTCTTTGAAGCTTCCCTGTCAACAAACAATCCTTCGCCCGAAAAAACACCTTCGATAATATTGTTCACTTTTTCTTCTTTGCTTGGCAGGCTGCGGTTGATAACAGCTACTTTTTGTACATATGAAGGAAGTGTTATCTGTGCAGGTTTTAGTACCTGCAAGGAGACGCTTGAAGTGGCACATGCACCGAAAATAAAGCATGTCAGGGTTGCCATGCCCCAAAAAGAAATGTTGTTTTTCATAAATAATTTCATAATGTATGAGAGGAAAATTGTACACAAAAATACTGCATTTAGATGAATATGTAAAACCTTTATGTTTTCAATTTAAAAAGTTTGTATATTTGGGTTCTAAACTAATGCCTTAGCCATGAAAAAAGCATTCATTCTCTCTGCTTTTGTTTCCTTAGCTTTCCTTACTATTTATTCCTGCAAGGATAAAGAAAGCGAACCCGTTGTACCCGAAGGAACCTACAGGTTTCAGGGTATTGTCAACAATATTGAAAAGGACCTGATCAACAAAACCAACGGATATGAAATTATTTATACGGGAACAGGATGTGAGACAGGTACGGGTACATGGTCAACTGCTGCAAGTGGACTCAGCCAGGAATCAGCCAATTTCAATATTGCTTCGCATGAAGCCATATTAGTTATTTTCCGCAATTGGTACAATCCGGGATCTTACAACTCCGATTCATTATTCCATGCGATATTCAATCTTAATTCAGTTACCTATTACCAAATGATAAACGGACAGGATACAAATTCTGTGAAAGGAATTGAAGTACGTTGGACCGATGGAATGGGTGAAGTGTGGTCTTCAAAATATGGCGGACAGTCGGGTGCTTCTTTCTCAATCACAGAGTCCAAACAAAAAGTAGGTTCAAATGGTGAAGATGCTCAGGAAATTTATGCAACATTTAACTGCACTGTCTACAAGGTTACGGATCCTTCCAAATCGATAGTGCTTTCTGCATGCACAATTCGAACGGACTTTCACCGGGCTTGTTATTAAACTTACACCCGGTAAAGATTTTGTGATGTGGCGCGTTTTCTGACTTTATTACTTCTGTTCATTTTTATTTCTTCCGGCTCCATTTATGCGCAGAAGAAAAAGAAAAATGATACTACCAAAAAAGCTTCCGCAGATTATTACGAACAAAATTTTTTGAGGTACAACGATTATGTTTATAAAAACAATATTCGTTCTGTACGATTGCATAAGGTTGGCTGGGTAACTGCAGCGCCCATTCTTGAAATGGGAAGCGACTTAAAAATTCTTCTCAGTTTCGATGATTTAGATGCAGATCATAAAACCTTTGCATATACAGTCGTTCATTGTGATGCACAATGGCAGCCTTCCGATCTGATGCAATCGGAATACATTGATGGCTTTCCTGAAAACTACATTAGTTATTATGCATTTTCTTTTAATACAATTCAGCGGTATTCACATTATGAATTGCAGCTTCCCAATGAGAATATGAAACTGACACGCTCGGGAAATTATCTGCTTAAAGTTTATGCAGAGGGCAATCCCGATGATGTAATATTGACACGCAGATTTGTTGTGCTTGAATCCAGTCTGTCGATACAGGCGGGTGTTCGAAAATCAGCTTCCCTCAAAGAAAGAGAAGCAGCACAAGAGGTATATTTTACAATTAACACAGGAAAATTTTCAATTGCAGATCCCTACTCCGATTTAAAAATTGTTGTTCTTAAAAACTGGCGCTGGGATAATGCTTTTACAACAGCTGGTCCCAAGATGATTCGTGGTAGTGAACTGGTGTATGATTTTCCCGGTGATATAATTTTTCCGGGAGGAAATGAATACCGATATTTTGATACACGAACTTTGAAAATTAAAACCCAGCGAGTTCAGTCCTATACTATCGATTCATCAAAGCTTTATACTGTTAATTTGTATTGCGAAGAAAAACGTTCGAAAAACTATTACACATTTAATGATATTAATGGAAACTATTCGATCGATAACCTGGATGGCTTTCGCGACGACAATCTGGATGCAGAATACAACTGGGTATCTTTTTGCCTGAGATCGGAAGAACCTGTGGATTCTGGTGGTGTATACGTGTTCGGAGGATTTACAGACTGGGAATGCCGCCCGGAAGGAAAGATGAAATACAATCAGGCAACAGGAACCTATGATGCAAAAATATTTTTGAAGCAAGGCTATTACAATTATTCATATGCACTTTTGGAAAACCGGAAAAAAGAACCACTTGAAACGCCCTTTGAAGGTTCGTTTAATGAAACAGAAAATGAATATACGATTCTTGTTTATTACCGTGCTCCGGGAACGATATATGATAAGCTGATTGGCCTGGTCAGTGTGAATTCTATGAAATTCTGATAAAAATTAAAACTTGATCCCCTTGCTCATCAGGAAATGGGATACCACGTATAATAAGATCAGAATAAGAAAATATTGATATTTAAGATTTTTTATCTGGGGATGGCGATAGAGCTTAATAGAAGCATTACTGCTGGCGGCAGCAAAAAAATAAGTAACAGTAAGGGTGAAGCCATTCACAAGTAAAACAGCAGATACAAAAAGGCTGGTCTCTGGCAGAAAAAACAAAAATGCCACAACTGAACCTACAAGCCATGGTATTAAAGCAACCTGCTGAATAAATTCCCGCCTGCGTTCAATTTGCCTCATGTAGAAAGATGTGTTTGATAATTGTAAAAATGAACGGGTGCACATGAGACCTAAAAACACAATGCCTACAAAAGCCAGAATCATCGTGGTAAAGCGGAAGTAAATGTCGCCACCAAGCATGCTTATGATTACTCCGAAATAATTATCAGAGAAGAAAATAACCAATGCAATTTGACTCAGAAAAAGCAAATAACCGTGTAATCCCATCCATTGAAAAAGAAGTTTTAAAAGCCCGGGACTGCTGCGAAGAAAGAAAGAAATTCGGAAACAAACAAAGCCAATTACTAAATCGGCCAGGATGCCAGATGAGTTTACAAAGATAGTGGTGGAAATATTTTGAACCTGTTTATTGGTCAGTATGACATTGCTGAAATATAATACGGGATCAAAATGAAAAATTGCTGCCGCGATTGTTAATGCAACATTTTGTAGAAAATAAACAAGCACAAAGGACAATACAAACAATACAGTAGAATGTATAGTCCTGTTCAGGATTACTTGGCTGCTCTCTTTGCTTTGTCCGATAATTTCTGTTGACATCGATTTCGAAATGATGAGCAAACTTACATTATTTTCACTTTATAAAAAATTATTTGCACATTGTTTTGACGTACTTTTGTCAACTTCATTCAATGAACTATTCGGAACTCATCGATCGGTATCAGAAATCACCCGCAGTGTGCAGGGTGATCGATTTTTTATCTTCTGAAAGCGGCCTGATTGAGATTCGCGGCTTCTGTGGCTCCATGCCAGCTGTATTTGCAGCATCTGTATTTCAGAAAACCAAAGGCAGGCAAATATTTATTCTGCCTGATAAAGAAGTTGCATCCTATTTTTATACAGATCTGAATAATCTTATTTCAAAACTTTTTACCCAACAGTTTGCTGAAGGACATGTTCACTTTTTTCCGGATCCTTATGAACAGCGTATTGAGAACGGTTTGTCGGCTGATAAAATGCAGCAGCGGGTTTCAATTCTTAATCTTTTGTCAAATGCTGCAAATGGCATGTTAATCGTTACTTATCCCGAAGCATTGGTCATGCAGGTGTCGAAGCAGGAATCTGTTTCAAAACATACATTCAGTTTAAAAGTAGGAGAAAAAACAGATTCCGAGTTTCTTTCTGAATTTCTTTCCGAATATGAATTTCAAAGAACTGAATTTGTATTTTCGCCCGGACAGTTTGCAACACGCGGTGGTATTACAGATGTGTTTTCTTATGCCTATGACTATCCCATCCGCATCGAATTTTCAGGGGATGAGATTTGTTCACTAAGGACTTTTGATCCCGTTACACAGCTTTCTGTGGAAAAGCTCGATCGTGCATCGCTGCTTCCTGATCTTTCCCATTTCAGCAGCCAGGAATCACTTGAAGATTTCTTTTCATTTGTTCCAAAGCCGGCAACAATATGGATTAAAAATCCGGAAGCATTCGAAATGCATCTGCAGACCGCCGTTTCAGAACAAAATGAAATTGTTCTGGAAGATGAAAAAATGATTCCCGCAGATATTTCAACGATGCTTCATTCCATGAATGCACTTCACAGAATTGAATTCGGAACGGTTCGTCCCGGAAACAGTGATCTTGTTATTGTGTTGCAATCATCGCCCCAGCCGCCCTTTCAGAAAAACTTCACGCTGCTTTCAGAAAAATTATACGACAATCAAACCAAAGGTTATACGTCGTTAATCAGTTCGGATAATTCAAAACAATTTGAAAGGCTATACGAAATATTTGATGATCTGCATCAGAGTAAAACTATTCCAAGAATTCAGTATTTCCCTCTGCTTCTCAGCTTACATGAAGGTTTTACCGATCACGACCTGAAAATTTCGTGGTTCACCGATCATCAGATTTTTGACCGTCACCACCGCCATCATCTGAAAACTGCACTGCCGAGAAACGAAACACTCACCCTGAAAGAGCTGACCAGCCTGAAACCCGGCGACTACATCACGCATATCGATCACGGAATTGGTCGCTTTGCCGGTCTTGAAAAAGTGGAGGTGAACGGGAAATTTCAGGAAGCAATCAGGCTTATGTATAAAGACAACGATTTGCTTTATATAAATATTCAATCCCTTCACAGAATTAGCAAATATGTTGGTAAGGATGGCGTGGTGCCCAAGTTGCACAGGCTTGGTGGCAATGCCTGGGTGAACCTCAAAGAGAAAACAAAACGCAGGGTTAAGGAAATTGCAATCGATCTGATAAAGCTTTATGCAGAAAGAAAATCACAGGAAGGGTTTTCATTTTCTCCGGACAACTATATGCAAACAGAACTCGAGGCTTCCTTTATTTATGAAGATACACCCGATCAGCTGAAGTCAACAAATGATGTGAAGCGAGATATGGAATCTCCCTTTGCCATGGATCGTTTGGTATGCGGGGATGTTGGTTTTGGAAAAACCGAAATTGCAATACGTGCTGCATTCAAGGCTGTGTGCGACAGTAAGCAGGTTGCGATTCTTGTTCCAACAACATTACTGGCACTGCAGCATTATAAAACATTCCGCGAACGCTTAAAAGATTTTCCCTGCTCAGTTGATTACGTCAGTCGCTTTCGCTCTGCTGCCAATCAAAAAAGGATATTTAAAGATCTTTCGGAAGGCAAACTCGATATTATCATTGGTACACATAAGCTGATCGGAAAGGAGATTGAATTTAAAAACCTGGGATTGCTTGTCATTGATGAGGAACAGAAATTTGGTGTGGCTGCCAAAGAAAAAATAAAGTCGATGAAAGTCGACGTGGATACACTTACACTCACTGCCACACCTATTCCACGCACACTTCAGTTTTCGATGATGGGTGCCCGCGATTTATCAATCATCGCAACTGCGCCACCCAACCGCTTTCCCATTCATACTGAAGTACATCCCTTCAATCCGGAAATTATTCAGAGAGCAATAAAAGATGAAGTATCGCGCGATGGACAGGTCTTCTTTATTCACAACCGTGTTCAGAATATTGAAGAAATTGCTGGAATGATTCGATCTCTGTGTCCCGGCGTGCGCGTGGGTGTTGGGCATGGGCAAATGGAAGGACATGAGCTGGAAAAAATAATGATTGATTTTATCGATGGCGAGTATGATGTACTTGTTTCTACAACCATTGTTGAATCAGGGCTGGATATTCCCAATGCCAATACAATCATCATCCATGAAGCTCACATGTATGGTTTGAGTGATCTGCATCAGATGCGCGGCAGGGTAGGGCGTTCGAATAAAAAAGCCTATTGTTATCTGATTGCACCCCCGTGGAATGTGCTTACATCCGAAGCGCGACGAAGGCTGCAGGCCATTGAAGAATTCTCCGATTTGGGCAGCGGGTTTAATATTGCCATGCGCGATCTCGATATTCGTGGTGCAGGAAACCTTCTTGGTGCAGAGCAAAGCGGCTTTATCAATGAAATGGGGTATGAAACCTATTTGAAAATTCTGGATGAAGCTATCATGGAATTAAAGGAGGAATCTTTTGATGGACAGCTGACAGGGAAAGACAAAGATGATTTTTATGTTCGCGATTGTATGATTGAAACCGATCTGGAAATTCTGATTCCGGATGATTATGTGAGTGATATCACAGAAAGGTTATCTCTTTATAAAGAGCTTGATAATATTGACACAACGGAAGGCATTGAGCGATTCTGTGAAAGTATGAAGGATCGCTTTGGTCCCATTCCACGGCAAACAATTGAATTAACTGAAGTTGTTTTGTTACGTAAAAAGGCAAGAAGCCTTGGCTTTGCAAAACTGGTTTTAAAAAACAATAAACTGATAGGATACTTTATTCCCAATGAAGATTCAGTTTATTTTCAGACTCCCGCATTCACTTCTATCTTGGAATTTGCAAAAGAGAATCCTGCTGTGTGCCGCATGAATCAGTCAGGACAGAAGCTTACAATTTCTGTAAGTTATGTACGCGATATTAAAAGTGCCATGTCGTTTTTACAAAAAATACAGATATGATTAGTGCAAAAAGATTTCGCTTAATGCTATTCTTGCTATTGATTTCAATCATTGGCAATTCATTTGCGCAGCAAAGGATTGTTCCTTCACCTTTGACTGTTGGATTGAAAAAGGGCTTTTTTACTTTTCAAAACAGACTCTTTATTCTGTATCCTGAAAACAAAAGAACGAATGAGATTGTTTCTTACTTCAGCGATTTTGCGATTCATGAAAAATTGGTTGACAGCAACAAAATTAAAACCAATCCGGCCTGTGCGGGAAATCTTGTATTCCGCTACGATACATCAATACACCATGCGGAAGGTTATAAACTGGATATTGATGAGCACGCCATTTATATTGAAGCCAGAACAGACACCGGTTTCTTTTGGGGAATGCAAACGCTTCGCCAATTAGTACTGACTGAAGGGAAAGATAAATTAACTCCCTGTTTGATCGAAGATGAACCGCGTTATTCCTGGCGCAGCAATATGCTGGATTGTAGCCGGCATTTTTATTCTGTTCCATTTTTGAAAAGGTATCTGGATATTTTGTCATTATACAAAATCAACATCTTTCACTGGCACCTGACGGATGATCAGGGCTGGCGCATCGAAATAAAAAAGTATCCTGAGCTTACGCAAAAAGGAGCCTGGCGCACGGAAGCGAATGGAAAAAAATACGGAGGGTTTTATTCGCAGGAAGAAATTAAGGAAATTGTTGAGTATGCGCGCCAGAGAAATATCATGGTGATTCCTGAAATTGAAATGCCCGGCCACTGCAGTGCTGTATTGTCTGCCTATCCTGCGCTTTCGTGTAAAGGTGAAGAATTAAAAGTCCCTGCAAATTTTGGTGTGTTTAAAGATGTTTTTTGTGCAGGAAAAGAAGAAACATTTACTTTTCTTAAGAATGTATTGGATGAAGTGATTACACTTTTTCCTTCTTCATATATCCATATCGGTGGTGACGAAGTGCCCAAGGATCGCTGGAAAGAATGTATGCAATGTCAGAGCAGAATGAAAAATGAAAATCTGAAAGATGAAGGAGAACTGCAGGCATACTTTATCAAACGTATTCAATCGTATCTGAAAGCGAAAGGAAAAATTGTAATCGGCTGGGATGAAATTCTGGAAGGGGGTGCAGATAAAGATGCTATGATTGAAGCATGGCGTGGAAAAGAAGAGGCTGACAAAGCTTTGAAAAATGGGAATAAAATTATTCAAACCGTTTATTTGGATGCATCTCCTGCGAACAGAACGTTGGAAGATGTTTTCTATCATTCTCCACAAGATGGCGTTGGCAGTGCTTTCCAGCATCTTGTTGTGGGAAGTGACAGTCCGCTTTGGACAGAATATATTACCGAGAATAATTGTGAAGCCATGCTGCTCCCGCGACTACTGGCATTCAGCGAAGTGATGTGGCTGGGTGACAGAAATCATCAACCGGTAAGTGGAAATGGTTCTGTGTATAAAGAGTTTCGAAATAAACTACCTGCACAATATTCAATGCTTTCCAATATGGGCGTTGCATATGGGCCAGAAGATAAAAGTCTTTTCAGTCTGCAGATGGTGTTAGATACAATTACTAAGTGCTGGACAATACATGCGCAAAGAGGAATGAACGACATTAGCTTTTCATTAAAAGCACTTACACTTGAAAATTTATCTCAAATCTTCATTGATTCGATCCGCTTATGCGGTTATGTAAAATACCATGTTATTCCAATGAGAATGGGTAAAGCATTATCTGATCCTGTTTTGTTTGAGACCGTAAATCATCTTGCGCTAGGAAAGAAAGTGGTTTTTCAGCATCCCTATTCCGAGAAGTATGCGCAGGCAGGAGCGCTTGGGCTGACCGACGGAATACTGGGCAGTGAAAAATTCAGTGATGGCGCATGGCTTGGCTGGTGGGGGAAAGACATGGATGCAACAGTTGATCTGAATAATGAAATCGAAGTAAAGGAAGTTTCCATAAATGCATTGATGCAAAGTAATTCGTGGATCATGCTTCCGCGAAAAGTAAAATATTATTCTTCGCTTGATGGAAAAGAATGGACGTTGATTTATACTGCTACACATGATATTTGTGAAACGGATTTATCAACGAGAATTCATAAGTTTACGTGTAAACTTCCAAAAGCAGTTTCTGCAAGATACATCCGTGTTGTTGCTGTTAGCTATGGCAAGCTTCCCGCATGGCACAACGGCGCAGGCGGTGATGCGTGGATTTTTGCGGATGAGATTATTGTCAGATAATTGAAAACATTCTGAAACCATTGTTGGGCGCAGATTTTATTCTTTCTGCCGAAATGCCGAAAAAAAAAGCATTTTTTTCTTGTATGTTTTGATTTTTCTATAACTTTGATTGCCCAAAAAATCCGGGTTAAATCTGAGCTTTCACAGTATTTATAACATATTAACACAATCTGAAAAACATGGAACAGAAAAAATTTATGACTTGCGACGGTAACTATGCCGCTGCACACATTGCCTACATGTTCAGCGAAGTAGCGTGCATTTACCCAATCACTCCTTCGTCAAATATGGCTGAAAACATGGATGAATGGGCTGCCGAGGGCAGAAAAAACATTTTTGGCGACATCGTTAAAATGTCGGAAATGCAGTCCGAAGCAGGTGCGGCAGGTGCTGTGCATGGTGCTTTGCAGTCCGGTGTATTGTCTTCAACATTCACTGCATCGCAGGGTTTACTGCTGATGATTCCAAATATGTACAAAATTGCCGGTGAACTTCTTCCCGGTGTGTTTCACGTATCGGCACGTGCACTGGCTGCACAGGCGCTCTCCATCTTCGGAGATCATAGTGACGTGATGAGTGCACGCATGACCGGATATGCCATGCTGGCTACCGGAAGTGTTCAGGAAATTATGGATATCGCAGGCGTTGCTCACTTAGCCTCTATCAAAACACGTGTTCCTTTCCTCCATTTCTTTGATGGTTTCCGCACCTCACACGAAATGCAGAAAGTAGAAGTTCCTACTGCTGAAAGTTTAGAAAAATTATTAGACAGAAAAGCACTGCAGGAATTCCGCGAACGCGCTCTAAACCCTGAACATCCTGTTACACGCGGTACTGCGCAGAACCCGGATGTGTATTTCCAGAGCCGCGAAGCTTGCAATAAATATTATGATGCAGTTCCTGATGTTGTTGCTGATTATTTGAAAGAAATCAGTAAGATCACCGGCCGTGAATACAAACCATTCACATACTACGGTGCTCCCGATGCTGAAAATATTGTGATTGCTATGGGTTCGGTTACCGAAACCATTCGCACGGTTATCGATCACCTTGTGAAAAAAGGTGAAAAGGTGGGTCTGATTACAGTTCATCTGTATCGTCCTTTCTCAGAAAAATATTTCTTCAATGTATTACCCAAATCAGTAAAGCGCATTGCTGTGCTTGACCGTACAAAAGAACCCGGTGCTGATGGCGAACCTCTCTATCTGGATGTACGTTCCATGTTCTACAAAAAAGAAAATATGCCGCTGATCGTGGGTGGACGTTATGGCCTTAGTTCTAAGGATACATTGCCCGAACATATCATCGGTGTATATGAAAATCTGAAAGAAAATGAACCTAAAAACGGTTTCACAATCAGTATTGTTGATGATGTTACTTTCAAATCACTTCCTATTCTTCCGGCCGTAAACGTAATGTCTACTGATACATTCGAAGCCAAATTCTATGGCCTCGGTGCTGACGGAACAGTAGGTGCCAACAAGAACTCCATCAAGATCATTGGTGAAACAACAGAAAAATATTGCCAGGCATATTTTGCATATGACTCAAAGAAATCGGGCGGTTTCACTACTTCGCATTTGCGTTTCGGTGACAGCCAGATACGTGCTCCTTACCTGATCGCTCATGCCGACTTTATCGCATGCCACGTGCCTTCTTATATTTATGCTTATGATGTCTTAAAAGGTCTTAAAAAAGGCGGTGTGTTTCTTTTCAACAGTATCTGGGATGCAGATGAAACAATCAAACGTTTGCCGGATCACATGAAGAAAACACTGGCAGAAAAAGAAATAAGGTTCTATATTATCAATGCTACGAAGATTGCCGAAGAGCTAGGTATGGGCACACGCACCAACACCATCATGCAGTCGGCTTTCTTTAAAGTTTCGAATGTAATTCCTTATGAACTTGCTGAAAAGCAAATGAAAAAAGCCATTGAAAAAACCTATGGCCGTAAAGGTGAAGAAGTACTGAAGATGAACTATGCTTGTATTGACAAAGGTGCGCAGGTAGAAGAAGTTAAGGTTGCTCCGGAATGGAAAAACCTGACTGCTGAAAGCCATGTGAAACGTACTGATGTTCCTGAATTCATCGCCAATGTAGTTGATGTAATCAATGCACAAAAAGGTGATTCACTTCCTGTAAGCACTTTCCTTGGACGTGAAGACGGAACTTTCCCCGCTGGTACTTCTGAATACGAAAAACGTGGTATCGCAGTGAACGTTCCTGAATGGGTTTCTGAAAACTGCATACAGTGCAACCAGTGTTCCTATGTTTGCCCTCACGCTGCAATCCGTCCTTTCTTACTTGATGAAAATGAAGTGAAGAATGCTCCTGCCGGAACCAAAACTGTAAAAGTAAATGGTAAAGGTGTTGAACATCTGCAATATCGCATTCAGGTAAGTGTGCTTGACTGTACCGGTTGCGGCAACTGCGCCAACGACTGTCCTGCTAAGACCAAAGCACTGGTGATGAAGCCACTGGGCTCGCAGGAAGCTGAAATCGAACGCTGGAAGCATTTTGCAAGCAAAGTCACTTATAAAACAAATGTATTCGACAAGTTTGCCAATGTGAAGAACAGTCAGTTTGCACAGCCTTTATTCGAATTCTCGGGTGCTTGTGCAGGTTGCGGCGAAACTCCTTATATCAAGGTAGTAACTCAGTTGTTCGGCGATCGTATGATCGTTGCGAATGCAACCGGTTGCTCATCCATCTACGGTGGATCTTGTCCTTCTACTCCATACACTTCAAATAAAGAAGGTAAAGGCGTTGCATGGGCAAACTCACTGTTTGAAGACAATGCAGAATATGGCTTTGGTATTGCCACCGGCGTACGTCACCAGAGAGACCGCATTGCACTCAATATGAAGAATGCAATGGAAGGCGATATTCCTGCAGAAGCAAAAGCAGCTTTTGCTGAATGGATCGAAAGCATGAATGATGCTGAAAAATCAAAAGTAACTTCAGCGAAAGTACTTGAAGTGATTAAAAATGTTAAACATCCAGTAGCGCAACTGATCAAAGATATGCAGCAGTACCTGATTAAGAAATCAGTTTGGTGTATCGGTGGCGACGGCTGGGCTTATGATATTGGCTACGGTGGTTTGGATCATGTTCTCGCTTCCGGCGAAGATGTAAACCTGCTGGTTCTTGATACCGAAGTTTATTCCAATACCGGTGGTCAGTCATCCAAATCTACTCCGATTGCTGCAGTTGCTAAATTTGCTGCTGCCGGAAAAAGAGTACGCAAAAAAGATCTGGGTATGATGGCCATGTCTTATGGTTATGTGTATGTTGCACAGATCGCCATGGGCGCAAGTCAGGCACAGTGCTTCAAAGCTATTAAAGAAGCGGAAGCATATCCCGGACCATCAATTATCATTGCATACTCACCTTGTATCAATCATGGATTGCGCAACGGAATGGGACAAAGTCAGGCTCAGGCTGATGACGCTGTAAAATGCGGATACTGGCACAACTACCGTTACAACCCAACACTGGAAGCCGAAGGAAAGAATCCTTTCACACTCGATTCGAAAGAACCCGATTGGACAAAATTCCAGGAATTCCTGCAGAGCGAAGTGCGTTTCACTTCATTGATGAAGATGTTCCCCGAACAGGCACAGGGCTTGTTTAACGCATCGGAAGAAGCTGCAAGATGGCGTTACAATTCTTACAAACGTTTAGCAACCTATGATTTCTCATTGAAGAAAGAAGAAGTATAAACGATAAATTAATTTTAAAAAAGCCCTGCATTTTTCGATGCGGGGCTTTTTGTTTTTCTGCTTTAAAAAAAAAGCCCGCAATATTTTCACATTGCAGGCTTTTATTTTTTTGAGCTTTGCTCCGATTATTTCCATTCAGCCAAAGCCTTGGAATTGAAATGCCAGCTGTCTACATACTCCAGCCAGTAGGCAGTTCCGTTGCTGATACCCATTGGGTAAATTTCTACACCTGAACCATAGCTGGCTGTTTTGCCCGAAGGAGCCACAGCAGGAGCATTGGCCTGTGCGTTTTGTGTGGAGCGGATCAGAAATGCAACACTCAGAACTACCATGCTGACACCAGCACACACAAGCAGAAAACGTTTTGCGAATAAATCAGTTTTGAACATACGATTTGATTTTTAAGGATTAATTCATTTTGTTTGTTGTTGCAAAAGTAAGGAATGAAAACTTGCATATTAAGAATCGTCAATTTTTTTTGGAAGTGAATTATTTTTTTATACCTTTGCCGTCCTTTAGGGAGTTTAGCTCAGCTGGTTCAGAGCACCTGCCTTACAAGCAGGGGGTCACTGGTTCGAATCCAGTAACTCCCACAAAACAAAAGCCATCGCAAGATGGCTTTTCTGTTTTAGGAAAGTAGCAAATTGAAACGTAGTTTCAAATTTGCGAAGAGACTAAAACAAAAAGTCTGCAAAGCAGGCTTTGTTTTGATTCTCCCCCAATTCTGGATCAGCGAGCGAAGCGAGCTAATCCAATCAAGAGATGTTTTGCGAATCTCCTAAAACAGGAAGACTGCAAAGCAGGCATTTTTGTTGGCTTTTCGGCTTCTTACTCATCCCTAAACCCCCCTCTCTTTGCCGAGGCAAAGAGCCGGACAAGCCTTCTCTAGGCATAGAGAAGGGACTTAAATTCAAAAATATTTTTCATTTATAAACCACATTAGACAGGCTAGTCCGCAGAAAAATTAAAATACAATTACATTTAATTAAACAATGCCATATCTTTGCACCACAAGGGATGTTAGCTCAGTTGGTTCAGAGCGCATGCCTCACACGTATGAGGTCACTGGTTCGACTCCAGTACATCCCACAAAACAAAGCCATCGCAAGATGGCTTTGTTTTTTAACCCACTTTAGGATGGTTGATGTCCTCCATAGAGACGCAATACATTGTGTTTCTATGGCAGCTCCAGTTACTCGGTTTTGACAACCTTAAATCTGATTTCTTTAAAGTTATCGTTTCCGCTAGGGGTAAGACGTACATAATATAATCCTGGTGCAGTTTTACTTAAATCGAAATTGAATAAGTTGTTACCTTTCAGAACAAGTTCTTTGCGTGAAAAAACTATTTCTCCAAGATTATTCGTGATCAGAATATGAACATTTTCATTACCAGAATTATTGGATATCTTTAAGTTGATTTCACTGCTAGTAGGATTTGGAAATAAAGAAGCATTAAAGCCATTGTCTATTGTCGCTACACCAACATTCAGGAGAACATTTACCATATTCGATGCTGTACACATATTAGCATCAGTTACCGTTACGGAATAGGTTCCGTTAACAAGGCTGGAGGCCGTTTGGGTATTCTGATTCAGCGGGTCGTTCCATAAATAGGTATATGGAGGAACGCCTCCTGAAACTGTCACAGTAGCCGTTCCATCTCCAGTTCCATGATCGTCGGTTGAAGACATTATAAGGGAGAGAGGCAATGGTGCAGAAATGGTAAATAACTCAATAGTAGCGCAACCAGAAATGTTGTCGGTTACAGTTACGCTGTAGTTTGCTGCACAGAGTCCTGTTATGGAAGTGCCAACACCTGTCACTCCGTTACTCCAGCTTATCGTATATGTGCCAGAACCACTTGATATAGTTACCGCTGCTGTGCCATCGCAGTCTCCAGAACAGGTAACATCTACAATTTCTATGCTGTCGATAACGGGTCCGCCAATATTGCTTATAACCACACTTGCAGTAGAAGTACACAGATTAAAATCTGTAACGGTAACAGTATATATTCCAGCAGGCAAATTTGAGATGCTGTCTGTTGTTGACCCCGGAATATCATCCCATAAATACACGTAAGGTGGCGTGGCTCCATTTACATCAACAGAGGCAGAGCCATTGGATAATCCGCAAACTGCATCATAGCCATGAGTAGTGATTATCATTGCAGTTGGTTCCGAAATAGTATCCGTTGAAATTACCGTACACCCATTGTTGTCAGTAACTGTAACACTATATATTCCTGCATGTAAGCCTACAGCTGTTGAGTCAGTTTGTCCGTCATCCCATAAGTAACTATAGGGCATTGTTCCACCAACCGGAGTAACCGTTGATGATCCATTGGGAATGTTATTACATAACAGGTTAACTGTATTCGTAATTGTTGCATTTAAAACAACGGGTTGCACGACAGTTGCCGAAGTTGTTGCAGTACATAAATTGAAGTCAGTAACAGTAACATTATAGGTTCCGGCAGTAAGTCCACTTATATCTTCAGTTAAAAGCCCTCCTGTCCATAAGTATGTGTAAGGACCAACCCCGCCCGCCACTACTAGATTAACTGCGCCATTATTTCCTCCGAAGCAGGCGACATTAGTAACAACTGTTGACAAAAAAATCTGCGTGGGTTGCGCAACAGTTGCCGAACTTGTTGCAGTACATCCATTGTTGTCAGTAACAGTAACATTATAGGTTCCGGCGGTAAGTCCACTTATATCTTCAGTTAAAAGACCCCCTGTCCATAAGTATGTATAAGGACTAACACCGCCCGCCACTATTAGATTAACTGCACCATTATTTCCTCCGAAGCAGGCGACATTAGTAACAACTGTTGACAAAAAAATCTGCGTGGGTTGAGCAACAGTTGCCGAACCTGTGTTGGAACATCCATTGGCATCTGTTACTGTAACTCCGTATGTGCCGATGGTAAGTCCGGAAATGTCCTCGGTAATGGCACCGTCTGACCAAAGGAATGTGAAGGGTGCAGTACCCGTTGAAACACTGAGGTTAATGGCTCCGTTGTTGCCTCCGAAACAGGAAACATTAGTTACAACAAAACTGAGTACCGGTATAGGCGTAACAGTAAATACAATGATGGCTACTTTAGTACAGGTGCCATTATTTACAAGGTCGTAGAAGGTGAGTCCATTCGAGACGGTCACGTTGGTTGGAACAGGTACCAGCGTTGTTAAACCTGCATCGGAATACCAGGTGTGTGTACATCCTGTACCGCCGTCAATGGCAGCATTCCAGGTTGTAAGATTAATTCCTGAAACAGTACCTCCACCGGCAACAGTTTCGCACAGGGATGCTGGATACTGATCATTGGCTATCATACCCGACCAAGTCCATCCCAAATTTCCACCAAGGTTATTGCTGTTATTGCCGGCATAAAAAGTAGTGCCAGCAACGTGCAGGTCTTTAATATCAAGGTAATCTCCACAAAATGGTGTGGCTTGACTTATGGATGAAAAGTTTCCTGCAGTGTAAGCGCTTAATGAAATTAAATTTCCTGGATCACCGGTTGCATCCAGATCGGTTGTAGTTTGTGTTTTTCCTGATTCAAAGCGGATATCACAACCTGCACTGAATTTCAACGTTGCAAAAGAATTTGAACCGTAAATGGTTGTACTCCCGCCAAAACTGCTTGGTTGAATGGTAACATCATGATATGCTTTATTACCTCCCCTGAATTGCCAGGGATTGTTATTCATAAGAATTTCAGAAGTGCCTGCATTAATGGTCAGATTGGTGGGATCTGTGATATCCCAATTCTGCAATTGAATGTTGCTGCTACCAAGATTGAGTGTGCGGAGAGAGGTAGAATTAGAGGTAAATGTTGCATTACTGCCTCCGATCAGCGTAAAGTTATTAGTGTTTAATGTTCCATTATTAAAATTGATATACGAGAAATTCAGGTTGTCCTGTAATCCATAGGTGCCGGTTCCATTAAAAGAAATAGAATATAATGACTTGCCCGCCGTGGTTATGGTATTTACGGGAGTTGATGAAATAAATTTAACAGTGCTGAAAGTTTGGATGTCCATCACAGGAATAAAGGTCAGAGAACCATTAATATTAAGGTCCCCGTTAATATTGAACAGCGGGTTAAATGCTGCGCCAGTCCAGTTCATCGATTTACAGTATCCTGTAATATTAAGTGTCACGGTGGACTGAATCAGGAATGAGTTGGCGTCAAATACCACATCGTCGAGAGATGTCGGGATGCAAAGACCACCGGGTCCTCCTGATGATGCCGACCAGTGAATATTCTGATTCCAGTCGCCTGTTCCTCCAACCCAGTAGTGTGTGGCACCAAGAGGGGGGTTGATTGTCCAACCTGTAACATTACCGATTCCGACACTGTTATTTGCAGTAAGCATTGCAGCACCTGTAGATGTTACGTCTGAAATATTCATGAAGTTCAGGAGAAGGCCTGCTCCTGCCTTTGCTATTGAGGCCGGTGTTCCAGGATTGTCGGAATACAGGTTGTTGTAGTTATTGCAATCTGTTCCTGAAAGAAGAGTAAGATTTGTTGTTGTCTGTGTTTTACCTCCTTCGAGTGAAACATTCTTGCTGTTAGGAATGGATAAAGTAGTAAAGGTGTTATTCCCTAAAATATTGCAGTACCCATTAGTACTCATGTTAACGATATTATAGATTTTATCGCCTCCATTAAAATAGTTGCCCGCAATACTGAGGGTAGACGTGCCTGCATTCATTGTGAAATTTGTTCCATCGGTCAGGTAATAGTTACCAGAAAGGGTGTGGGTCTGATTTCCGAGAGAAAGTTGTCGTACGGCTGTGGTTTGGGAATAGAAGGAATTAAAACTTAACGCAAAATTGTTCGTGTTTAAATTCCCTTTATGCAGGTATATTGAACGTCCACAATTCATATTTCCAGCAAGTGACCAACTCCCCGAACCATTAAATTCAATATTTGCCCAAACTGTTTTTCCGGCCAGCGTAATTATGTTTCCGGGATTGTTACTGTTAAAAATCAGTGAATTATTTCCCATGCCGCTTCCGAAATTCAGAGTCATCCCTGCAACAAGAGTAAAATTACCTCCAACGTATAAGTCATAACTGTTCCCTGCAAGTGTAGAATTATTCACCGACCAGGTAAAATTATTGCAACCTGAGGTTACATTTACTGTAACTGTTCCTGCAGCTAGTCCGGAGCCTGCATCAAAAACAACATTGTCCGACCAGGCTGGTAAACAGGTGCCTGCCGGCCCGCCGGAAGCGGT
>JAZDMK010000121.1:0-2198 GCA_043800975.1 Bacteroidota bacterium
GAATATTTTTGCTTTTTCAAATGCTTGCGTATTCATACAATTTTTGTTTCAAAGTTAGACAATTAATTTTACGCCATCACAGGTTCCATACCAAACATTTTCACATCTTCTTCAGCAGTGGTAGTTCCACCGATTCCAAAAGTATCAATGAGTACTTTTGCCACATTGGGTGAAAGAAATGCTGGAAGAGTAGGCCCAAGATGAATGTTTTTTACACCCAGTGACAATAAAGCCAGTAACACGATAACTGCCTTCTGCTCGTACCATGCAATGTTATAAACGATGGGCAATTTATTGATATCATCCAATTCAAAAACTTCTTTCAGCTTCAAAGCAATTAATGCGAGTGAATAAGAATCGTTGCATTGACCTGCATCCATAACACGTGGAATTCCACCAATATCGCCAAGTGCAAGTTTATTATACCGATATTTAGCGCAACCTGCTGTCAAAATAATTGTGTCATTCGGTAACGTTTTTGCAAAATCAGTATAGTATTCCCGCTCTTTCATACGACCGTCGCAGCCTGCCATCACAACAAATTTCTTGATCGCACCGCTCTTAACTGCTTCAACAACTTTGTCTGCTACTGCGAATACTTGTTCATGTGCGAAGCCACCTACGATTTCACCTGTTTCAATTTCAGTAGGAGCCTGACATTTTTTTGCATGAGCTATCACTTCTGAAAAATCTTTTCTTCCACCAGCAGGCCTGTCTGCAATATGCTTGAAACCCTCAAATCCAGCGGCACCCGTTGTGTATACTTTATCTTTGTATATAGCATTCACGGGTGGAGGAACAATACAATTGGTTGTAAACAGAATTGGACCATTGAAAGATTCAAACTCTTCTTTCTGCTTCCACCAAGCGTTTCCATAATTGCCTACCAGGTTTTTGTATTTTTTAAAGGATGGATAATAATGTGCTGGCAACATTTCGCTATGCGTATACACATCAATACCTGTACCTTCAGTCTGTACCAGCAGATCTTCCAGATCGCGCAAATCGTGACCACTAATAAGAATCCCCGGATTTTTTCCAACACCAATATTTACTTTTGTTATTTCTGGATTTCCATAGGCTCCGGTATTAGCAGCATCCAGCATAGCCATTGTATTCACACCAAATTTTCCGCATTCCATAACCCAACCAACGAGTTCGTCAGCGCCCAGATCCGTTCTTGTTGTTAAAGCAAGACCGCGTTGCATAAAATCATGCACTTCTTTATCCTCTTTTCCAAGATTGAAAGCATGCTCAGCATAAGCTGCCATCCCTTTGATTCCAAAAATCAGCAGTGAAACCAGCGAACGAATGTCTTCATTTTCATAACTCAGAATTCCGATTTTTGTAGATTTCTCGATCATTTCAGTCTCCGATGAAACTGTGAATACAGCACTGTCGTGTATGATATCGGAAACATCAATCGCAGCACTGACGCATGCTTTCTTTGTAGTTTCTCTAATTACGAGAGCCTTCTCAATCATTTTATAAAAAACGGTCCTGTCGAAATTTGCATTGGTAATGGTCATGAATAAACTTTCCATTACGAAATGATCTATCGACGGATTGGCCTCTCCTGCAACACGCAGACGATTGTGATACAAGGAAATTCCTTTTAATGAATACAAAAGCAAATCCTGAAGATTTGATACTTCATCGGTTTTTCCGCAAACACCTTTGATTGTACAGCCAACACCTTTGGCTGTTTCCTGACACTGATGACAAAACATTGACATAATTTTAAGATTTTAAAAGTTAGTGATTTATTTTTTTTCCATGAAGGAATTTATTTATACCCATTCTTCATTGAGCACTTCGCCGCGCATGCTAACATAAACTGCCTTAATCGGCACTTTTCTTTTTGCCTGCTGCAATGCCAGGGTGACTAATTGCTGCAATCCTCCACAACAGGGAACTTCCATCATCATTACTGTTAATGTATTGATATTGGATTCATCTATCATCGCACGAATTTTTTCAATATAGCTTTCCTTATTTGAATCAAGCTTGGGGCAAGCGATAGCTAATACTTTTCCTTTCAGATAATCTGCATGAAAGTTTCCCATGGCAAAGGCAACGCAGTCAGCGGCAAGCAATACATCAGCATTTTTAAAATAGGGAGCCATTGGATTCAGCAAATGAAGTTGAATGGGCCACTGTTTCAGTTGAGAAGATACATTTCCGGATTTATTTTCATT
>JAZDMK010000162.1:0-59474 GCA_043800975.1 Bacteroidota bacterium
TGCAAAATAATTTCTTTGTGCAAGGTCTGTTTCACCACCGTTATTCAGTACTTCCAGTAATGCTGGATACTGAGCCTGCGAAGGAACAATCATTACATCAGTGAAGTTTTTGGCTGCGGCACGGATCAGGGAAATACCTCCAATATCAATCTTTTCAATGATTTCATTTTCTTTATCAGAAGTCAAAACTGTTTTTTCGAAAGGATATAAATCAACAACAACAAGGTCGAAAGCAGGAATTTCGTATTGTTTCATTTCTGCATGATCGCTCTGCAAATCGCGTCTGCCAAGAATTCCGCCAAATACTTTGGGATGAAGTGTTTTCACTCTACCACCCAGAATGGAAGGATAACCCGTAAGGTCTTCCACTTTGTTGCAAGGAATTCCAAGGGATACAATAAAATCGTGTGTTCCGCCGGTAGACCAGATTTCAATGCCGAGGGTATTCATTTTATTCAGAATAACATCCAGCCCGTCTTTATGAAAAACTGACACAAGCGCTTTTAAAATCTTCTTTTTTTCCATTGCTTTCGAAATTTGATGCAATATTAGAAAAAATGATTGAGTGTTGAATGATGATCTTTTAAAAAGCAACTAATCTGGATAAGTCATCATACCAATAATCACTTTAACTGGCATTAATTGTATTGATATTTATTTTCTGTATTAATTATCAGATAAATTTTTACATATTTGTAGCTTGGAAATTGAAAGAAGAAAGCTGTATGAAAGGAATTAATAAATATTTGCCCTGGACAATTAGAATTCTTGTTTTCATTATTTTTATTGTATCAGGTGTTTCGAAAATGTTTCCCATCTGGATGTTCGAAAAGCAAATGGTGGATCTTGGAATTGCATCCTGGTGTGAGGCAACGTATCTTTCACGATTAATCATTGCCTTTGAAATCGCAATCGGCATTGCAATTCTTCAGAATCACTTTATAAAAAGAATTGTAATACCTGCTACGATCCTGTTGTTGGCTGCTTTTTGCGTTCATCTTGGAATTCAAATGTATCAGATTGGTGCTATGACTGGCAACTGTGGCTGTTTCGGACAACTGATTCCGATGACACCGCTGGAAGCATTTATCAAAAATATTATTACGATCGGACTTCTCGTTTATCTGTATAAAAAGGTTACTGAAAAAGAAAAGGGACAAAACAAGTTTTTTTACCTACTGGTGATTTATCTATGTTCTTCTCTCTTCATGTTTCTATTCTTTCCATTTTGCCCGTGTCCCAAAGCTGAGGATAATTCAATGACAAATGTTGTTGAAAACGACACAGTGCAAAAAGATAGTATAGATACAATAGCTATTAACGACACCTCCGTAAAGAAGGGTGTTGCAAAGGATTCTGCTGCTGTTAAAGCAGATGAGAAAGCACCCAAAAAAGTTAAATCAAAATTTTCTTCATACAAATCTTTTGGTGGCAAAGCGGTCAATCTAGATGATGGAAAAAAAATTGTTTGTTTGTTTGCCGCTGGTTGTGACCATTGCATGGAAACGGCAAAAACGCTTTGTTCTCTGTCGGGTTCTGCTAAATTTCCCAAAGTATATATTCTGTTTATGGATGAAGAAACCAATCTGATTCCTGATTTTTTCAAATTTGCCCAATGTAAATTTCCTTATCAGATAGTTAATATTCCTAAGTTTTGGGAGTTGATGGGAAACGACGGCAACACGCCCGGAGTATTTTGTTTATGGAACGGAAATATCATTAAGTTTTTTGAAGGGGAAGGGAAAAACAAATTTGATGCAGCTGCACTTAAGAAGGCTTTCGAAATTAAATAATTGCGTAGCTTTCTGAAAGAATCACAAAGATACGAGTCTTCGATTGAGCTAAAGATTGTATATTTGTTCTGATACTTTCTCATAGTATCATATGCATTCGAACGGAGAACATATGATTACGATTTTTTCACGGCGTATACTTCTTCTTCTGATTTTTCTGTTTATCCTACTATCAGCCTCGGCCCAGAAGGATACTGTACGCAGTGGAATGCGAATCGATCTTGGCTTTACACGCGACCGTAATGTAAACATGTGGCCTTTTCTCAAAGTTTTTAAATCGAAAGAAGAAAAAGATGTACAAGTTCTTTTCCCTTTTTTCCGAAGCAAGAATGAATACACCATTAAACGCAGGCACTCTCATCTTGTACCACTCTGGTGGAATACGAAAAGCCCAGGAATGCGCGACCTTCGCCTGCTTACTGTTTTATATCCATCAGTCATTCGTGTACAAAAAGACACGATTGACACCACAAGATCGATAAGAATTCTGGAGCTGGCTCCCGAAATTAATCTGATTGAATTCACCCGTTCAAAAAACGGAATGATTGTAAACAACAACATTTTGTTTTTACTGTGGTACAAAAACAATAAAAAGACCCAGCGTTCCAGCCTGATTGGCTTTCCATTGTGGTGGTCTTTTGCAAATAAAAATGGCAGTTCAAACACATTGTTTCCGTTATTTTCTTATGGCAAGCAAAAATTCAGAGATTATCATTATTTCGGTATCACGCCTCTATACTGGCATTCCAAAGATGATCTGGCTCATCATAATACACTATTCCCTATTTGGTGGGAAAGTAAAAGGAATATTGGAGGGAAAATATGGAAGAAAAATCTGATTCTTCCGTTTTACTGGTCTCAAAATGATCCTAACGGTAAACGTCGCTTCATCTTGCCATTTCTATGGAGCAGCAAACAAAAGAAATATTCTTCTTTTACTTTTGCTCCGTTTTTTTCATATGGAAAGAACAGTGATAATAGCCGAAATCACCGGTTGATAACTCCTTTGTTCTGGCATGCAAAAACGAATACGGCTGTTTCTAATGTTGTATTCCCGCTCTGGTGGTCACGAATAGAAGAAAAAAAATCTTCGCGAATTCTTTTTCCTGTTTTTTGGAACTTCCGAAATCCTTCTTATAATTCACTTACCGTACTTCCGTTTTTTTCTGTTGGTCAAGCGCATGACAGCAGTTCGTATCATCGTATTATCACTCCATTTTTATGGAGTGTGCGAAGCAAAGGACAAACATCAAATGTTTTGTTTCCACTTTTATGGTATACACGGATGGGCAAAAAAGAAATGTCATTGACGTTTTTTCCTCTTTGGTGGAGTTATAAATACGAAGATAGCGGGTATCAAATCTTCTTTCCTTTGCTTTGGAAACGCTGGAATTCGCATGAATCAAAAATTACTTTCTTCCCGCTTTATTCTGCATCTCATTCAACGGACAAGACAAAGAAATTTGTAATGATTTCACCCCTCTTTTGGAAACATGTCAGCCCAAGGGAAACAACCTATTCATTATTTCCTTTGTGGACGTATCGAAAAAAAGGAGATGATACATATTTCGAAATTACAAACCGTATATTCCCGCTTTTCTGGTCAAAGAAAACGGAAGAAAGTTCCTTTTCAACTCTGTTTCCGATTTTATGGGCGTCTAAAAACAAAGTATATCGATCATTTACATTGATGCCATTCTTTTCCTATGGAAAATCAAACGACAGTCTTCGAGCACATGTTGCAGTTACACCTTTATTCTGGCATATTAAAAGTCGTTATGGTATTACCAATTTTTTCTTTCCTGTTTGGTGGAGAAGTAAAACAGAAAAGTTTGAAAACAAAAAAATATTTACGAGTGTTTTCCCTTTCTACTGGCGGTTTAAGGATAAAGATCGCAGCAATGCGATTCTCTTTCCACTCGTTTGGAAAACAAAAAACAAACATTACGAATCATTTTCTTTCATGCCTTTTTATTCGAAAGGGCACTCGTTGCGTGATTCAAATTCGCATTTTGCGATAACGCCGTTTTTTTGGCATTATAAGCGAAACGACGGGCACATAAACATGTTGCTTCCCGTCTGGTTTAATAAAAATCGTGGAACAGGAGATTTCAACGAACATTCCAATGTGCTCTTTCCACTCTATTGGGCATATCATAACCGCAAACGCGATGATCATATTTTATTTCCATTTTATTACAGTATAAAAAACAATCATTATAATTCGTTTACTCTCTTTCCAGTCTTTTCATCTGGAAAAAATATTTCAGGAACCAAACATCATACGGTGATTGCACCTTTGTATTGGCATTTTGCTTCTTATCACAAGTCTTCTCAATTATTGTTACCTTTCATGTGGAGCAAGACGCGGATTGATGGCGAAGACACAATCACAAGTCGTTTCCTGCTTCCATTGCTATATCAGGAAAAATCAAATGAGAAGAAAAAAGCAGTTTTATTTCCTTTTTTATGGAGTAAGGAAGAATTCAATTACCGCAAGATTACGCTCTTTCCCCTGTTTTCACTGAAACGTAACCATGACAGAACATTTGTTAGTTTTCATTCGCCACTCTTTCATTATAACAGAAGTAATAATCAGGCAAACACTGTATTTTTCCCAGTCTGGTGGAGTAAAAGAAATGGGAGTGGTGATGATAAAAGTTCATTAAACGTTTTGTTTCCGTTGTTATGGAAATACAAAAGCAGAGATAACGACAACCTGGTGTTTTTTCCTTTCTGGTGGCAGTTTAAAAATAAATACAATTCTTCTTTAACAATATTCCCGCTGCTCTCCACGGGTCATTCAGCAGATGGTAAACGAAGTCATTTGGTCTTGACCCCGCTGTATTGGAACATACGAAACGACAGTACACGTCATGTTTCTTTTATTCCTTTTTTCAACATGACCCATAAACCCGGTGGCGAAAAACATTTTGATCTGCTTTATTTCCTTTTGCGAAGCGATGTTACAAAGAGCAGCAGTAGTATGCATTTACTCTGGCCACTCTGTCAATATTCACGCGATGAAGATTCAAAGTATTTCCGCTTTGCACCGATTGTTTGGTATAAAAAAACGGCAGAGTCTTCCTGGTTTTCTGTTCAGCCATTTTATTATCATGGGAAAAATGCAAAGGTGGAAACATGGCACTTCTTCTGGGAACTCTTTACCTACCGGAATTATTTTGATAAAAAAACTTCAAGAAGTATACTCTGGAAAACTTTATTCTGGGATCGTTACAAAAACGGAGACCATGAATTTCGCTTTTTGTATCTGCTGTATGCGAATGTTAAAAAAGAAGGAAATGTGGAACGCAGTTTTTTCCCATTCTATTATTACAATAAGCAGAGCAATGGAAATAAAACCACTTCTCTTTTATTTTATTTCTTCACTTCTATTCAAAGACAGATCCCCAATACCAGCGAGTATTATAAAGAAATAAAATTGTTCTGGTTTGTTCGTTTGTTATCGAATTACAAAGCACTTCATGAAAAAGGGCTGATGGAGAGAAGAAAAAACTCGGAACAGCGAAATTAAAAATTATCTAGTGTTGTTTTATTCAGTATCAACATAAATTTTTGCTCCTCTTCTTGTATCATAACCTGGTGCCGTCAGTTCCCAGATTAAGCTGCCAATCAATACAGGAACGAAGACAATGGAAACACAACCTCCCGTGCACAAAAGAAGAGCCCCTGCTGGTGACACGTATGTGTTTTGATTTTGAATCAGAACTCCTGTACTCAACAAAACCAGACCCGCGGCAGTTGACGTAATACTTGGTCTTAATAGTTTGTTGTGATTGGGTTTGATAAAAATAATATCAGAAACATATATTGGAAAACCATTTACAAAAACAATAGAATCCGTAATGTTTGTAATAATCCCCTGATACCTGATCGATTTTTGTTTTGTTTTTATTGTAATCTTTGATCTTTCACTAAACTTCAGTGTACTTTTATAATTGTTGTTTTTATTTTCCTTTTCCACAAACAGATATTTTCGAAACTGCGTCTCGGATTGAGCAGAAACAAATTTCGGAAATAGAAAAAGCAAGGAGAAAATGGTTGGGAGTAATAAACGATTGGAGATCATGGTGTCTCGAATTTAAGAGTTTTCAAATTTAATCAATTTTTCACATAAAAAAAGCCCGCAAAACAGCGGGCTTAAGATTTCATTAGTTGGAGTACTATTACAACTAAAAAACTATTTTTTCACTTCAGTACTAAAGAATGAATCTTTCAGTTTCTTGTTGATTTCAATCAAATCCACTTTTAATTCAAAAGTTTGTGGACCTGCCGACTGTACAATTTTGTGCGGGAACTTAACACCGTTCACTTCACGATAGTCGGAAAGTTCAGTCTGACTGCCTTCGCCTTCAATGCTGCGAACTTTCAATCCGGTCGCCACATCAAAATAATCGGTTGTTTTGGTTCCGTTCGGCATAGTTACATCAACTTTATAGGCGTCTTTGTCATTTACTTTTTCAACACCCATGAGTTCGCTTTTCACTGCATATTTTGCATAATACAATTCAAGGTGCATGATCGACTGGTACTTCATATCTTCAAGCTCTTTATCCTTGAGTTCTTTGCTTCCTTCCATGGCAGACATCGACATGCATTTCACACCATCAAAAACAATAGTCTGAACAACCATTGGTCCCATGGCGATTTCTGTTTTTGATTTGTTAGGGGCTTTTCTGTAAGAAGTGAAGGTAAGAGTTTGTCCCTGCATAGAGGTGCTCATCTTGGTTGTGATATCTTTAATCTTCATTAGATTTTTATCACCACCAATAGCTTTGATATAATTGCCTACTACCTGATCAGCTGTCATACCGGCTGGTGCAGGCTTCAGTGTTTGTGTAGGATCATAAACATTGGCTTCTTTATCATAAAAAACAATTTTACCGTCAGGGCTGAATTTTTTCAGTGTTTCAGTGATTTCAGCTGCATTACCTACTGCAAAAATATAACTATTTCCTGTGAGTAAATATTTCTGAGCCATTGCCTGAACATCCTGAATGGATACAGCAGCAAGGTTTTTCAGATAGTTTGCATAATAATCTTTCGGCAGGTTATAGCGTTCGGTATTGATTGCAAAGTTAGCAATGGTCTGAGGTCTTTCCAGTGAAAGAGCAAAAGTACCCGACAAATAATTTTTAACCATGTCGAGCTCAGCCTGTGGCATAGCCTCATTGCGCAGACGGTTCATTTCATACAGAATTTCTGTAAATGCACTATCAGTAACAGATGTTCTAACACTTGCAGACGCATTGAAACGTGCGGCGAGTTCATCGGGCTGTAATTGCGAGTAGCAGCCATACGTGAAACTATGTTTTTCACGCAGGTTATTAAATAGGCGAAAAGTGCCACCACCCAATGCCGTATTCATCACTTTCATTTTTATTGCATCCGGATTGTTGGGTTTGAAATCAACGGGATACATTAGGTTTACAACAGATTGCGGTGCACCCGGTTTGTCAACAATACAAACAACAGGTTTGGACGGCGCCGCAGGTGCTTTGTAAGAAAGTGTTGGAACGGTTCCTTGTTGCCAAGCGCTGAAATATTTTTCAATCAGCGGACGAACTTCTGCCATGGTGATATCACCAACTACAGCGAGGTAACCAACATTGGGTTTGAAATAGGTAGAGAAAAAAGCCTTGCAGTCTTCCAGTTTAACATTATCAAGCGATTTATCAGTTATGTTTTCTCCATATGGATGATCTTTTCCGTACAGAATGGTTCCGCCTACGCGTTGTGCCATTGCATCAGGATCGTTCTTTTCAGAAGCAAGTCCCGATTTTAACTGAGTGCGAACTTTGTCAAGTTCATCTTGTTTGAACTGTGCATTCAGAATAATATCAGACATCAGTTCAAGTAATTTTTCATTGTGTTTTTTCAAACAGGATCCAAAAAAACCACCCGATGAAAATTCAAGAGATGCGCCCATGAAATCTGTCTGTTCGTCAATCTGTTCTTTCGTGCGTGATGTAGTGGCTGTGCCGAGCATTGTGCCTGCACACTGAACATAACCTGCTTTTTCACCTTCGAAAATCGGATCATAATCCAGAACAAGTGAATAACTCACTTTAGGAAGTTTGTGATTTTCCACAACGAAAACTTTTAATCCGTTGGGAAGAATAAAGGATTCATATTTTCCAAGCTGGATCAGCGGTGCAGGTCCGGCAACAGGAATTTTACTGCGGTCAACCTGTGCGTTAACAGAAAGACTCAGCAATATGGCAGCGGATATAAGAATAAGTTTTTTCATATTGTAAGCCTCCTAGTTTTGATTTTTGGGTAAATAATACAATACGACACGGTTCTCTTTTTTCAGATATGTGTTTGCAACGCGTTTGATATCGGCTTTGGTCACTTTCATGTATTTTTCAATTTCAGTATTGATCAGATTGGTATTTTTAAAATACATGTAATAGTTGGCAAGATTTTCTGCAATGCCTGACATGGAAGAGTTCTGTGTTACAAAGTCATTTTCCATTTTGTTACGCAGTTTTTCAAATTCGCGGTCACCGAGTTCTTCTTTCTGAACTTTTTCAATTTCTGCTGTAATAGCATTTTCAAGATCTAATGGAGCAATTCCCATATTTACAATTCCAAATACAAGGAAAAGACCCGGATCTTCAAGTGCCAGCGGAAAGGCACCAACATACATAGCTTTTTGCTGTTGGTCAACAATCGTTTTGTACATCCTTGAACTTTCTCCATCGCTGAGCAATGTGGTTAGCATTTGCATAGCATAAGAATCATCTGTTCCCTGTGCAGGCATGTGGTATGCCATGATTACTGCGGGAAGCTGAATGTTGTCCAGAACTGTATCTCTTACTTCTTTTATTTGAGGTGGCTCAACAACCGTAGGTCTGACAATTTTTGCTTTTCCACGGGGAATGTCACCATAATATTTTTTAATCATTTCTTTTGCTTTTGCCATGTCAAAATCGCCGGCAATAGAAAGAACTGCGTTGTCAGGAACATAATACATATCATGAAAATCGCGGAATTCCTTAATGGTAGCCTGATCAATATACTGAGCAGAACCAATGGGAGTCCAGCGATACGGATGCTTTGTGTATGCATGTGAGAAAGTCTGCTCAAGCAAAGAACCATAAGGACGGTTTTCAATGCCCTGCTTGCGTTCTTCTTTCACAACGCCACGCTGTGTTTCCACACCCGTGGAATCAATACGAAGCTGGAGCAAACGTTCTGCTTCCATCCACATTCCCAACTCAAACTGATTCGAGGGTAAGATTTCAAAATAATATGTGCGGTCCCACGATGTGTTTGCATTCAGCACACCACCTGCGTTTTGCACCATTTTAAAATATTCGCCGCGTTTGATATTGGGCGATCCTTCAAACATAAGATGCTCAAAGAAATGCGCAAAACCAGTACGATCGGCATTTTCATTTTTTGACCCCACGTGATACATGATGCTCACGGCCACAATAGGATTCGAGTTGTCCTGATGAAGAATGACGTGAAGCCCATTGGGCAGATCATACTCCGTGTACTCGAGCTTTTTATTCTGTTGTGCTGTTTGCGCCATTATTGTGGTAGCAAATAACACAGCGAATAAGGACGCTGTTAGTCGGATAAATTTTTGCATTCGGTTTTCCATTTTATTTCAGGGCCGAATTTAGAGGAAAAAACAATACATCCAAATGATTTTAACACATTTTAGGAATTTCTGTAGCCCTTATCTGTATTGATTTTTAAAATATCAAACCTTTTCATTTAAACAAACACCCTTTATTAATCTGTGAATCCGCAAATGCATTCAACCAACAGGAATGTTTTTTGCATGCATATGTCTTCAATTTTTTTTTATGATTAAAAAAACAGTTTCTATGCTTTTTGCGCTGATGGTCTCAGCAGCACTTTATGCTCAATCAAAATTAACCATTGAAGTCAGAACTGCTGACAGTCTGCTACTGATTAACGGAAATCCTCTTTCCACCTATCATCCAGATACATTAATTAAATATCTGGGCAAGCCATCACGGTTTAAAACCGAAACAAAGGATTCTTATATTGAAGAATTTTCAATAGAGAAAGGACATGCACCAGACATCCGTCCCATCAAGATTCGTAATTTTTATTACATCTACGATGCGCAGGGATTGGTTTTTCATACACGCTCCTCGCTCATAAACGATAGTGTTCCCGTCATCATGCGAATTCGTTTTGCAAATCAATCCAAATTTGATAACCTTAAATTCCCTGATGCGATTAAAAAAGAATTTGAACCAACAAATGCTTTCATCGGAAAAATGATTATTAATGGAGCAAATGTTCTCTCAAATCAAAAGTTATTTGGAGATTCGGTCAATTACCAAACGGATAATTTTTATTTATATGGAATTCAATTTTCACCCACTTCAATTGGAATGCAGATTGACAGACTATACAGCTATAAAACTTTTCCTTACATGAATATTTTTCTGAATAATGCCATTGAAAGAAAAATTTCTGTAATTTCCATTTATAAAATGTAAATCATAGAAAACAAAAATTATTTTTAAGGAATTTGATTTTCTTTCATACTGATTATTAAATTAGCCGCATGAAAGGCTTTGATGAAATTTATTCCGGCTTAAGCAGTTTGTTTGAAGAAGCAGATTTCGAAAAGCAGCGGCTTAGACGTGGCCGTATTAGGGCAGCTCTGCTCTGGATATGTATCGGGGTACTTGTTGTTTTTTTTATTTTGTATTCGGATATATCCAATTTCGCTTTTATCCTTGTGTTTGCACTTGTTTTGTTTTTATTTTCCTACATTCATGTTTTCAGATCGTACAGAGACAAGTATAAAAATTATTTTAAGAGTGCACTCTTTATCCGTATGGTTCGGAGCATTGGCCCCAATCTGAGCTATCTCAAAAATGGAAAGGTTCCGCTGAAATATTATAACTCATCTGGTCTTTTCTCTAAAGTTTGTTCAGACTATGAAGGTGAAGATTACATTTATGGTGAGTATGAAGATTTTTATCTGAATCTGTCGGAATTGAGTATTTCACGATCGAGGGCTGGATGCATGATTGGAACATTAATGCCTGCTCAGAACAGTGACTTTACCGGACTTTTTATGGCTTTGGAATTTTCAAACGATTTTCCGGCTTGCCTGAAAATTTTACCATCAAATCCAACAGTCGCTTTTCTGGAAAAAATATTTCATGATAACGAAGAAGATTCTTTTCAAAAAGTAGAGATTGGCCTGGTGTCTTTTGATAATGAATTTGATACACTGACTGATGAACCGGAAAACGCGTCAACATTGCTTACTCCAGAGTTTCTTGAAAAAGTTCTTGCACTGAAAAATTCATATGGACATGTTTATTTTTCATTTCGAATTAACTATTTTTTCATGGCTCTGCATTGTGTGGATGATATGTTTGAACCTTATTTGGAAGGATCTTCCGATGATCCTGAGCAACTGAAAAATATTTATGAGCAATTGCGTGGTCCCATAGAAATGGCTGAATGTGTTGCTGTGATTAACCGAAACGAAATCCTCCATCCGGGATCGCGTGCAGAATAATTTTTAAAGGAATCGATATGGAGCAAATAGCAATCGTAAACGACAGAAAAATTTTCTATCACAACCTGCGTCAATCGGCCATAGAAATGATAGATATGGAGCCTTATTCATGGGCTGCAGTATTTATTACTGCTGAAAATGATCCGTACTTTAAAAATGGTATGTCCGTATGTAAAAGAATGAAAACACCCTATATTGTTTGTGCTGGAAAAAGTTGTGACGAAGCAAGTGAGTTATTCGAAATTGAATCTTTTATGATTTTTGAACCCAACAAAGAACTTTTCGAAAAAGCTCCTTTGGTATATAATAAAAGAGGAGTTGCAGATGCATTTAATAATGCAATCTTTTTTTCAGTATCTGAGGATTCCGAATGTAAATCGGTGGTTTGTTTTGATACAACAGAACGCGGCGTTAAGAAATATTTGATAGGTCTGGCCAATGAGTGGATCGAAAATCAAACATTCCTCACACCGGAAGCGGATGAAGAAGAAGTGGAATGGGATTCGTGATTTGTTTAATACCGGAACCCAATCGATTTTTCGTTGCTTCTCTTTTCTTCAATTTTAAATTCTTCCACATCGGGAATCGATACAGTACGCATCATTTCAGCAGTGCGTTGTGAAGATTCCAATGAAGCCATGCGCAGGTTTTGATGCTTAACAATATCTCCCATCATGCTTCGAATCGTTCTTGCATTTCCAAAATATTTGTCTTTGAAAGAAACTAGGCCTTCAATGTATTTCAACAAATGTACTGATGCATCTGCATCCGGCTTCAGGCTTTCCTTGGCAAGAATTCCCAATCCTATATCAAATAATTCCTGTGCAGTATAATCTTCAAACTTCAGCATGTGATCGAAACGTGAACTCAATCCGGGATTTGATTTTAGAAATTCAGACATGTTATCAGGATAACCAGCAACAATCAGCGCAAATTTCCCACGGTTGTCTTCCATGCTCTTCAGTAGGATCTCGATTGCTTCTCGTCCGAAATCCTGGTTACCACCGTTGGTCAGAGAATAGGCTTCATCAATAAACATCACGCCGCCCATTGCCTGATCAATTTTTTCTTTCGTCTTGATGGCGGTCTGCCCTATATAACCTGCAACCAAACCCTCACGGTCGCATTCCACAATGTGCCCGCGCTCCAGCAATCCCAGCGCTTTGTATATTTTTCCGATGATACGTGCAACCGTTGTTTTTCCGGTACCAGGATTTCCCATAAACACGGTATGTAATGAAAATTTATTCAAAACATCTTTTCCGGTTTCATTATAATAACTCACCAACTTTACCAGTTCGTTGATTTCATTTTTGATGTTAGTCACGCCCACCATGCTGTTCAGTTCTTCCATGGCTTCACGCAGCAATTTGTCGTTGACAGTAAGATGTAGTTTTTTCTTTGCTCTGGCTAGGCTTATTTTTTCTACGTCTTCTAAGGTTACTGTCGACAAAACTTCGTTATCCAGATTCTGAATGTCAGGATTTTTCATCAGACGCAAACCCATATTCAGTTTGGCTTCATCGACGATACCGTATGAGAAACGTGCGTTTCCGAATGTGTTGTCACGGTTGCGATACGCTTCTACAATTAATTCCTGAACAAAATTTGTGGCCTCCGGTAAAAATTTAATCTTGCGTTTTTCACTGGCAAGCTGCATGATCTGCATTAGTTCGTCGGGCATGTAATCATCGAAATGGAAGTAATATTTGAAGCGCGATTTCATGCCGGGATTAGAATCAATAAAGTTTTCCATCTGCTTTGGATAGCCGGCTACCATGATTGCGATATCTCCTTTTCCGTCCGACATTTCTTTCAGCAACACTTCAATCGCTTCTTTTCCGAAGTCCTTGTTGTCATCGCCTTCCCGCGCCAGCATATAGGCTTCATCAATAAATAAAATGCCGCCCCGTGCCTTTTCAATTTGCTCTTTTGTTTTGGGTGCCGTTTGCCCAATAAACTCACCGCATAAATCCGCACGACCCACTTCATGAACATGTCCTTTCGAAAGAAGGCCCATTTTCTGATAAATTTTTCCGAGTAGCTGAACAACGGTTGTCTTACCAGTTCCGGGATTTCCAGTAAAAACAGAATGCAGTGTTATTTTTTCCGTGTCCTCAAAACCTTTCTCCTTCCGGAGTTTAATAAAGTTGAGGTAATTGATGTGTTCTTTAATTTTTGTTTTGATATCCTGTAAGCCGATCAGTTCTTCCAGGTTTTTCATCACATCTTCCAGCGTTTCATTTTGTTCGGCTGATCCTACTTTTGCAGCAACAGCAGCAGGAAGTATCGATGTGAGAATTTCAGGATCGCCTTCTTCCTCATCGGTGGCATGCGAATCAAAAACAATGGAAGCAATGCAAACATCCATAAAAACAATATTCATTTTATAACGGTCGTCTTTCCATGAACCGGCGGTATCACTTCCCCAGCCTGCATCAATCGTATAAACGTCTCCTTTCTTATTCTTCTCGATAGCCTGAAATCTTTCCGAATGTCCCTTAAGCTGATCAGCATCATCAAAGAAATTACAGAACAATTCGCAGTTCCATTCACTGTGAGTTTTGTTTTTAATTTTTAGTTCGGCCCAGATGTACTGCGCTTTTGATCGGCTGATTACTTTTATATATTTCCGATCAGCTTCAGTAACACCATCAAACGGTCCGTTGAAAAGTTTAAGCGAAACGATATCGAAATAGGGATTTTCTTCAATGGTAACTTTTCCTACTTCTTCAACATAAAATTTACAATCAGCAATCATTTGATTGTCTATATATGCCTCCCACACATAATCGCCCTTGTTCCAGTATACGCCGGGTTCCTTGTTGCCCCAGCCTTCGTGAATGCAAACAACATTTTCATCGGTTTTCACAACTCGTTTGCTGTCGAGATTGCAAAGCTCTTTTTTATCATCTCCGATCAGAGAAAAGCATTTCATGTTGATGGGCGCTTCCCATTCCTCTTCATCAAATTTTTTGTTGAAGAAAGAAAATTCAGACCATAGATAGGTAGATTCTGCTTTTTCAAAAACGCAACGATACTTCTTGGTGGAATCGGTCATCCATTCGCTGGATGAATAAGTACGCATGGAACGCAGTTTAAAACGCGGATCTGTTTTGCTTTCGGTTTTGTCTTTTTCTTTCTTCGCCATGTGAGGATTTTTTTAAGAAAACAAACATAATATTTTTTTAAATGTGATAAACTAACCAACACCCAATGTTTAAACTGAAAGTAAAAATTATCAACCCATGCATAACCTTGGATGTTTGAAACGGGAAGTAATTTTTTTTTACCCATCCCTCTGAAATGCATTATGAAGTACGAATATTAGAGAAAATGGATAAATGTTTGAAATTTGAAATTTGTTATGGGTACTTGTAACTTCTAATTTGTATTTTTGCTTTTGAATCAAAAACGAAATGGCCGCATTTTTTGAACGATATACACGCCGCAGGCTTCGCGCAGCAACGCTTTCAACAGTTATTAGCCTGTCGATGGTGCTATTTTTGCTTGGGTTGGTGGCTATGATATTAATGTATGCCACCAAGCTTTCAGATTATGTGAAAGAAACAGTGGAGGTAACGGTCATCATACGCGATAGTGTTCCAGATAGCGAAATCATGTTGCTCAAAAGTCGTATCGACAAAATGCCGTTTACAAAAAGATCGGTATTCATCACAAAAGATCAGGCTGCTAAAGAAATGCAGCAGGAAATCGGTCAGGATTTTATTTCACTTCTTGGATATAACCCGCTGTTACCTTCTATTGGCGTATATCCCAAAGCTGAGTTTTCGAATAATGACAGTATTGCAAAAATATCGAAACTGCTGCAAACCGATGAAAAAGTGTATGAAGTGCGTTATCAGCCTTCACTCATTGACCTCGTAAATTTGAACATCACAAAAATCAGTTACATACTTCTTGGATTTTCGCTCTTCCTGATGATTATCGCGGTAGCACTGATCAATAGTACCATCCGGCTTTCTGTGTACTCGAAAAGATTTATTATCCGAAGCATGCAGCTGGTGGGCGCTACGCAGGGTTTTATCCGAAGACCTTTTGTCTGGCGCGGAATTGTGCAGGGGCTGGTGGGTTCTTTCCTCGCAATTGCCATGCTGACGGGTGTATTCCTTCTGGGACTGAATCGTCTTCCAGAACTTATCGAAAAAAGTGATTACAAACTTTTTATTGCATTATTCGGAATTGTTGTACTTTTGGGTTTGCTGATCTCGTGGGTTTCTACTTTCTTTGCAGTAAGAAAATACCTCAAGATCAAAACCAACGATTTGTATTATTAAACTTTCAAAACATAAATATTCATGGCAGCACCAAAAAAAGTAACTCCCGTTGTAAAGCCTGTTTCCAAAGTGACTCCTGTCACTAAAGTAACTCCGGGAGCGGCTAAGATTACAAAAGAAAAAGAAACAAAGAAATCAATTCTTGCTTTCGACCGTGACAATTACAAATGGATGCTCATAGGTATCGCATTGCTTGCGTTGGGTTATGTTCTGATGATTGGTGGTGGCTCTACAGATCCCAATGTATTCAGCGAAGACCTTTTCAGTTTTCGCAGATTGACACTGTCGCCTATTATTATTCTCGCAGGCTTTGTTGTTGAGATTTATGCAATCATGAAAAAACCCGCTGCTGCAAAAAGCGAATAAGGGTTTTCTTATTTAATTTATTTTCATGTCAACACTCGAAACCATTGTCATTGCTATTGTGCAGGGCCTGACTGAATTTTTACCGGTCTCTTCAACAGGCCATATGATCATCACCCAGTCGATTATGGGAATTGAAAGCACTGACTTTACAAAACTTTTTATTGTCAATATTCAATTAGGAACAATTTTGTCGGTTGTGGTTTTGTATTGGAAACATTTTTTTCAATCTGTCAATTTTTATCTGAAGCTGATTGTTGCTTTTATTCCTGCGGGAATTGCCGGAATTCTGCTCGGTGATTATATTGACGAACTGATGGAGAGTGTTGAAGTAGTTGCCATTTCTCTGCTTGTAGGTGGAGTCGTATTTTTATTTATCGACCGCCTGATGCGTAATCCTGTGTCGGATGATAAACCCATTCCTTACAAAAGTGCTTTTATAATTGGCGTTTTTCAATGTATCGCGATGATTCCGGGTGTATCGCGTTCTGCAGCGACTGTTATAGGTGGCCTGACGCAAAAACTTTCCCGCAAACGTGCTGCTGAGTTTTCGTTTTTCCTGGCCGTGCCTACCATGTTTGCAGCCACTGTTTATAAGCTTTACAAAAATTATGACACGATTACTTCCGACGATATCAGCACATTATTAATAGGGAACGCTGTTGCGTTTGTTGTTGCGATGTTTGCCATCAAATTATTTATCGGAATTTTGACGCGCTATGGTTTCCGCATTTTCGGATGGTACAGAATAGCGCTGGGTTTAGTGTTGCTGATTCTTATACTCTCGGGATATAACCTTCAAATCGCGTGAGCGGTTTTGATTTCACACAAGGAGAAATTCTTGCCATCGACAAGCCTTTTCGCTGGACGTCGTTTGATGCAGTGAATCACCTGAAAGTTTTCCTGAAATATCAATTAAAGCAAAAAATTAAAATTGGCCATGCCGGAACGTTAGATCCTTTGGCAACCGGTCTTTTGCTTATTTGTATCGGGAGAATGACTAAACAGATTGATGCGTTGCAGGCATTGGAAAAAGAATACACCGGTACCTTTCGCCTTGGGGAAACCACGCCCAGCTTCGATTTGGAAACGGATGTAGATGGAATTTTTCCAATAGATCACATTACAGAAGAAATGATTCATAATGCAACAAAGCAGTTCATCGGAGATATCGAGCAGGAACCGCCAATATATTCTGCAAAAAAAATTGATGGAAAGCGTGCATATGATTATGCCAGAGCTGGTCAGGAAGTGATCATGAAAAAAAAGCCTGTTACGATTCATTCGTTTACTATTGAAAAGATTGAAATTCCAACGATTTTTTTTCGCGTGGTATGCAGTAAGGGAACATACATACGATCACTGGCAAGGGATTATGGAATTGCATTGCAAAGCGGGGCCTACATGTCTTCACTGAAGCGAACCCGTATTGGTGATTTCAAAATTGAAGAAGCGATGACACCGGATGAAGTGAGATATCATCTGGAACAAATTTTTCAAACAGAAAAAAAAGATGAAGCCTGATCCAAAAATTTTAAAATTCATTGCCGAGCATCATGTTTTTACTTTAGCAACTTGCAGTAAAAAAATTCCCTGGTGCTCAACTATGTTTTATGTGTTTGATGAAAAACAACTCGCCTTTTATTTTACCTCTGATGATCAGACTCGTCACGCATCAGAAATGAAAGAGAACGATATTGTATCTGGCGCTATTGCACTGGAAACCAAGATTACCGGTAGATTACGGGGGCTTCAGTTTTCAGGGCGTACACATATACTATTAGATAACCAGGAAAAAATTGCACGCAAAGCTTACCTGAAAAAATTTCCAGTCGCACGTTTACACAAGCTAAATTTGTGGAGCCTTGACATTGACTATTTTAAATACACGGATAATCGGCTGGGATTCGGTAAAAAACTGATTTGGAAAGCGTAAAACCATTCCCCGATAGATAGAAAAATTAATATGTTTCATCTTCAATATTCTAGTGTTTGAAGTTAATAAACTTGTTTATAAATACACCCCTTTTGTTAATTTTTTCATTTGTATCGGCACCATTAAATGTCTAATTTGGCTTTCCGAAATTTTCACACCGTATTTCGATCAGACAATTTAAAATTAACGTGTTATAAAAACGATATTACTACACTTACCCGATGGAAGAAAAAAACAAAACGGAAAACACTGTCAACTCTACTGAAACCAAAGGTAAGTCGGATTTTTTCAACGAGATGATGGAGAAACGTGTCAGGCCCGAACTTCCCGAAGAAAAGGAAGAACAAGCTGTTGAGCAGACGCCTGTTTCACAAACTCTTCAGACCTATTCGTACGATGAAGCGTTCAAACGTTCGGAAATTTATTTCCACGGTGATTCGCTTGCAGCAAGCGTTTGGGTGAACAAGTACGCATTGAAAGATTCAGACGGAAATCTTTACGAATGTACGCCCGATGATATGCACTGGCGTATTGCAAATGAAATTGCAAGGATTGAAAAAAAGTATATTCATCCTTTAAGTGCAAAAGAACTTTTTGATGTATTGAAAAATTTCAAATACATCGTGCCACAGGGAAGCCCCATGGCCGGAATCGGAAATAACTTTCAGGCAGCATCGCTTTCTAACTGCTTTGTTATTGGTAGTGATGAACGCAGCTCTGATTCTTACGGATCAATTATGAAAACCGATCAGGAACAGGTACAGCTGATGAAACGCCGTGGTGGCGTGGGTCACGACCTTTCCTTTATCCGCCCCGCCGGAAGTCCTGTCAAAAATTCTGCGCTAACCTCCACAGGAATAGTTCCTTTTATGGAACGTTATTCCAATTCTACACGTGAGGTAGCTCAGGATGGAAGACGTGGTGCACTGATGCTAAGTATTTCAATCAAGCATCCGGATGCAGAAAATTTTATTGATGCAAAACTGGAAGCAGGTAAAGTTACAGGTGCAAACATCTCTGTTAAATTGGATGATGAATTCATGAAGGCAGTTGCCAACAATGAAAAATACAAACAGCAATTTCCTGTCAAATCCGACAAGCCTATCGTAAAAAAAGAAATTGAAGCTGTTCAATTGTGGAATAAAATTATTCACAATGCATGGCAATCAGCTGAACCCGGCATTTTATTCTGGGATACAATCATTCGTGAATCTGTTCCGGATTGTTACGCTGACAAAGGCTTTTTCACTGTATCAACAAATCCTTGTGGCGAAATACCGCTCTGTCCTTATGATAGCTGCCGCTTATTGGCAATCAATTTATACAGTTACGTTGACAAACCATTTACAGAAGAAGCCAGTTTTGATTTCGAACTTTTTGTGAAGCATGTGAAAATTGCGCAGCGAATGATGGATGACATCATCGATCTCGAACTGGAAAAAATTGATAAGATTATCGAAAAGATTACTTCTGATCCGGAAGATGAAGAAGTAAAACGAACCGAGCTGAATCTCTGGAAAAATATACGCAAAAAATGTGTTGACGGACGACGTATGGGTCTTGGCATCACTGCTGAAGGCGACATGCTGGCTGCATTAGGTACCCGCTACGGAACCGAAGATGCTACCAGTTTTTCTGTTGAAGTACATAAACTGCTTGCTATTGAAGCATATCGTGCTTCTGTAGAACTCGCGAAACAGCGTGGACGTTTTACAATTTTTAATGCTGATCGTGAAAAAAATAATCCGTTCATCATGCGTCTGAAGCAGGCTGATCCTACTTTATACAATGAAATGTTAAAGTACGGACGTCGTAATATCGCACTGCTTACCTGTGCACCAACAGGAAGTGTCAGTATCTGCACGCAAACTACATCGGGTATTGAGCCTGTATTCATGGTGAGTTACAAACGTCGGCGCAAAGTAAATCCCAATGATAAAAATGCGAAGATTGATTTTGTTGATGCAACCGGTGATTCATGGGAAGAATACAATGTCTTTCACCACAAGTTTTTGATCTGGTTGGAAGCCAATGGATATAATGTTGAGCAGGTAACCAATATGAATGATGAAGATTTGAAAGAAATCATCAAGCGTTCTCCCTATCACAAAGCTTGCGCGGGTGATGTGGATTGGGTTGCTAAAGTGAAAATGCAGGGTGCTATCCAGAAATGGGTTGACCATTCAATTAGTGTTACTGTTAATGTACCTGCCGATATTTCTGAGGAAATGGTAAGTAAGATATACAGAACCGGATGGGAAAGCGGTTGCAAAGGAATTACTATCTACAGAGAAGGCTCACGCTCCGGAGTACTTGTCAGCAATGAGAAAAAGGATGAAAACAATTTAGAGTTTCTCGAAACAAAAGCACCGACACGTCCAAAACGACTCGAAGCAGAAGTGGTACGTTTTCAGAACGATTATGAAAAATGGGTAGCTGTTGTTGGAATTTTAAATGGTCGTCCGTATGAAGTATTCACCGGAAAAGCAGAAGACTTTTTCCTTCCAAATACCGTGAGTAAAGGCTGGGTAATTCGCCACAAAGAGCCCGAAAAGACTGCCCGATACGATTTCCAGTTTGAAGACAAAGCCGGATATAAAGTTACGATCGAAGGTTTGTCACGTACGTTCCAGGAACAATACTGGAATTATGCAAAACTGATTTCTGGAATTTTGCGTCATGGAATGCCATTACCTTTTGTTGTGGATTTAGTTGCTAATTTAAATCTCGACAGTGATTCCATCAACACATGGAAAAACGGTGTCGTGCGTGCACTGAAGAAATACATTCCCGATGGAACGCAGGCTGCTGAGCAGTTGTGCCCTGAATGCGGAGAATCTCACACGCTTGTTTATAAGGAAGGCTGCCTGAGTTGCACACACTGTGGCTATTCCAAATGCGGATAAGAAAAATTAATTAACCTGTTTATATAAAAAGCTGTTCTGAAATCAGAGCAGCTTTTTTAATAATGTATTATCTTGCGTTAACATTTTTAAAATTAATTCATAGAGCATGAAATTTTCAGCCGCACAAATTGCAGAATTACTTCAAGGAGTTGTTGAAGGAAACCCCGAAGAAATGGTCAGTAAACTTTCAAAAATTGAAGAAGGTGAGCCAGGCTCTTTGTCCTTTCTTGCAAACCCGAAATACACACACTTCATTTATTCAACCAAAGCTTCTGTTGTAATTGTCAATAAAGATTTTACACCTCAGCAATCCATTTCTGCTACGATGGTTCGCGTTGAAAGTGCTGAACTTGCTTTTGCAAAGCTGCTGGAACTTTACAATCAGTTAAAGTATAACAAAACAGGAATTTCGAAGCAGTGTTACATTGATGAAACAGCAAAGACTGGTGAAAATATTTATGTGGGTGAGTTTGCTTTCATCGGTGAAAATGCAGTAATTGGAAACAATGTGAAAATATATCCTCAGGTATACGTGGGTGATAACGTAACAATCGGGGATAACACAATGATTTTTCCGGGAGTTAAAATTTATGCAGAAACAAAAATCGGGAAAAACTGCATTCTGCATTCCGGTGTAGTGCTTGGTAGTGACGGTTTCCGATTCGCGCCGCAAAATTCAGAAAACACGAAAGTGGCTCAAATCGGAAATGTTGTTTTGGAAGATAATGTGGAAATAGGTGCCAATTGTGCGATTGACAGAGCTACACTCGGGTCCACTATTTTACGTAAAGGAGTGAAATTCGATAATCTGATTCACATTGCACACAATGTAGAAATTGGTGAAAACTCATACATCGCGGCGGCCAACGTAATTGCAGGTTCCACAAAAATCGGAAAGAATTGTATGTTCAGCGGACAGGTCGGAATCGTTGGGCATCTTGATATTGCCGACGGAACCATCCTTGCAGCTCAGTCCGGCATTTCAAAAAGCATTTCAAGGAAAGGAGAAGGATGGATGGGCTCGCCGGCCTTTGAAGTTGGCAAGTATAGAAAATCGTACATACATTTCCGCAATTTGGATAGTATTGTGGAAAGAATATCAAAGCTTGAAAATGAAAAAAAATAATTGCATAATCTATAAAAACAAATAATATGAACTCAACACATTTTCACCCCATGGTTGTGCACTTCCCGATCGCATTGCTGATCGTCGGATTTTTGTATGAAGCCATATCTGTATTTTTTTGTAAAGAACACAAGCTCTCCAAAGCCGGAATGTGGCTGATCATTCTGGGAACGCTGGGTGCTTGGGCAGCCTACTTCACCGGAGAATATTTCACCGATGAAATGACGGGAGCCAGAGGTGAACTGAAAGAGAGCCATGAGTTGTTTGCCAAAATTGTAATGTATACTATGTTAGCCGTTTCTGCTTTGCGAATCTGGATAAACTGGAAGAAAATGGAAAGCGGAAACATGAAATGGGTAATGCTGGTTCTTATGTTAGCAATGGCTGCGTGCGTTGGATACACAGGATTTCTAGGAGGAAGTCTGGTGTATGACCAGATGATCGTTTTCTGAAATATTTTTTAAGAGTTCATTAAACCATAACCATAAATTTTAATCCAATCTCAAAATCTGAAACTTATGAAAACAATAACAACTTTTCTTGTAGCTGCTTTTATGCTTGCATTCACTGCGGCTCACAGCCAGGACACTTATCAGCCGGCTACTGACAGCACGGGTCTCCCTGGAGATCATTTCAGTTTGCAGGGTGCACTCGATTTATTCAAAAGCTCACAAAGTCTTGAAGAATTCGAACAGAAGCTAAATACGGAATCAAATTATGTCAACAACCTCGATCTCGACGGGGATGGAATTATTGACTACATTTCCGTATCGGATAAAATGGAAGGTACTTCTCATGCCATCGTTTTACAGATTGCTATTAGTGAAACAGAATCACAGGATATTGCTGTGATAGGGATTGAAAAAAGCGGAAACGAAACGGCTGTTTTACAAATTATCGGTGATGAAGAACTGTATGGTGATTCTACAATTGTAGAACCCTTTGAAGTTTCAACAGATAAAGGTGGAAAAGGAGGGGGCTTTGGTCCGGATCCAGTTGTATTGGAACAAAACATTATTATTGTAAATGTATGGATGTGGCCTTGCGTGAAATTTATCTATGCTCCAAAATACAAACCATGGGTTTCGCCTTGGCATTATCGGCATCACCCTTCATGGTTCAAACCCTGGAAACCGGCACCATGGTACGTTCACCATAATCATTGCATACATCACCATGCCAATTACCATCCGGTGTATATTTATCGAGTTCCCGTTGCTCATAAGATTTACAAACCTTATCACAAATCATCAGTGATCATTATTAATAAATACAAACCTGCGCATGCAGCTTATAAAGCGCATCATGCTGGCAAACCTCATAAAAACCCTAATGCAGGAAAACATCAAGGCACTCCAAAAAATCAGGGTCAAAAAGGAAATCCTCCAAATAATAAAGGTCAGGGAAAAGGTAATCCTAACCCCGGAGGAAAAAAAGGAGGTAAATAAAAAAATTATGTAATAAAAGGAAACCGGCTTCAATCAAAGCCGGTTTTTTTTTGTGAAAAAACTGTAATCAGAGGGCATTGGTGTTTTTTTGGTAAAATATTTGCTAGGTATTAAACCACAACTTAAATTTTATATCAAAGTTCAAAATCTGAATCTCATGAAAACAATCTCAACATTCCTGCTGGCAGCTCTCATGCTCGCGTGTTCAGTGGCACGCAGTCAGGATAAACTCAGTTCTGCCACTGACAGCACCGGTCTGCCGGGCGATCACTTTAGCCTTCAGGGCGCACTCGAAATGTTCAAGACTTCTAAAAGCCTTGAAGAATTCGAAAAAAAACTGAATACTGAATCAAATTACGTCAACAATCTTGATCTGGACGGTGACGGAAAAACTGACTACATAACCGTTTCGGATGAAATGGAAGGAACTTCACACGCAATTATCCTGAGGGTTTACGTTACAGAAAAGGAATCTCAGGACGTGGCTGTCATTGAAATTGAAAAGTCCGGAAATGAATCTGCTCAGTTGCAGATCGTAGGTGATGTAACGCTGTATGGAGATTCGACCATTCTGGAACCGGTTGAAGTTTCCACTGAAGGTGGTAAAGGCGGTGTTGGCGGACCTTCCCCTATTGTGGTGAAGCAATCTTTTTTCTTTGTTAATGTATGGTACTGGCCGTGTATCATGTTTCTTTACACACCGGTATATACACCTTGGTACTCACCTTGGTATTACGGGTATTACCCCTACTGGTATTCGCCCTGGTATCACCATCCGTGGTATTATCACCATCACCACTGCCATCACTGGCACAATTCTTATCACCATTCCTATTACTATAAAATGAATCATGCACATGGAATTTATGGGCATTATCGCAAGGCGTCTCCAATAGTTGAAAAAAAATATGCACCAGCACATCTTGCATACAAAGCAAATAAGGCCGGAAAGCCAATAGGATCAGTGAAATCAACTCCTGTAAATAATCAGGGTAAACCCAATACCAACCAGGGTAAAGGCAATTCAAATGATCAGGGAAAACCAAACACAAATGATCAGGGCAAAGGCAACCCGAACAATCAGGGAAAACCAAATACAAATGATCAGGTAAAACCAAACACGAACGATCAGGGCAAAGGAAACCCGAATAATCAGGGAAAACCAAACACTAACCAACAGGGAAAAGGCAATTCGGATAACCAGATAAAGGGAAATCAGAATAGCAATTCTAATCAGGGTAAAGGAAATACTTACACTCCAAGCAAAGGCAATTCCGGAAACAATGGTAACCAGGGCAAAGGGAACAGTTATCAGGGCAAAGGAAAATCAGGAAATCAGAATAAAGGTTCTGTAAGCCCAAAGAGTAGCCGCCCAAGTTCACCCAAAAGTTCCGGTAGTTCCAGAGGTGGAAGTTCCGGTGGAAAAAGAGGAGGAAGATAAATAATTGAAAATATAAATATGAGACCAGCATCTTACAATGCTGGTCTTTTTTGTTTAATTCAGCATAATAAGAAATGATATTTTTTTCATCCAGATAAAGGTCTTTCCCATATCAAAGGTTGTCTGGTACCACATCACAGGTGCAATGCCAACAACATGTTTGCGGATATCGAGCGTTAGTGGATTGACAAACCATTCTTCAACAAAAATAATTGACCATATACGCTCAGTAGTTGCAGGTCTTTTAATAATCATTGTAGTATCCCTTTCAACGTATAATGGATTTACCATGGTAATTGTATCCGCACTTTCACCCAGATTTTTTCTGACTGTATTCAGATCAAGCTGTGCCCCGGAATTAAAATCAGTAACCTTCACCTTTCCGCTGAGAACAGGATCAATCAGTGCATCCAAAAATTTCTGACGATTATAGGAATTCCAAAAAGGACAATCTTCTTTCTCGGTAAATGAATAATAATCGGGAACTTCCATCATATCTGGTTTCAGTATTTTCATGGCCAGCACGTCATTGTTTCCTAATGGGAATTCATAACGTATGGAAAGAAGTTTTGTGGTTGCAGAGGCATTGTTTTTTGATAGAATAATGCCAATATTTTTCAAACCTTTAAATGAAACATCTCCATTAAAAGGATCGATAAAATTAACTTTGACATAAGGGGAATACTGCACTACTTCTTTTTTCATAGAATATTTTTCTGCGTCAAACGACCAGTATTCAGTGTATTTGCACGATATGAAATTTTCTTCTTTAGCTTCATTATTTACAATTATAATTACTTGCTCATCTTTTTCATTAATTGTTGATACGGAATCTACATATTCGCCCATTTCGCGTTTGGCTTCATCTAAACTTAATTTCTTTCCAGGTGCTTCATAACCAGGAAGTCCTTTATCCCAGTACAACAAGGAAACTTTGTTTTTTTTGATTCCATCAATAATATATTTCCCGAAACTAATCGCGCTACTCATTTTTACATCGCAATACAAATACTTCTTGGGAGTTATTTCGGTTCCAAAAGGAATGTAAATGGTTTCCTTAATATCAGAAGATACTGGTACCGAATAATTCATAATCAAATCTGATGGCATCAGTATGTTCTTCGTCTGAGGAAAAGACGCAGTGGCAAGCAATACCAATGCAATGGATGCAGTGATTTTTTTCATGTCAGTCAGGGTTAAGTTAATCAAAGATAAGAAATGCAGCAGAAATATGACGCAGGCAAACTAAACAACACTCAGAAACAGATTCTCAATATTATTAATTCAGTTTGACAAGATAAGCCACATTCTTTTTCCAGATTATTTTCCCTTCTGTTTCTTCAACATTCCAGTATACCGGTGCAATTCCTTTTACTACTTTGGACATAGCCAATGTTTGTGGATCCAAGTACCAATACTCAATAAAAATAATTGAACGAATATTTTCTTTTTTGATATCAGAGGTAACGACATAATCCATCCACTGCCCGTTATCAGGAGAAACCACTCTGACAGTATCTTTTCTTTGTCCGAGGTTTTTTCTGGCTTCCTCTACACTGATTTCCCTGTCGCTTATAAAATCATAAGCTTTCATTGTACCTTCAATTACAGGATTTGTTATCATATTTATTAGTGCAAGCCTGCTGTATGATGTCCAGTAAGGTGAATTTGTACTTTCAGTATAAAAGTAGGGGCATAATTCACTTTCAACAGAAGGGTTGATAATACTGGCCTGCAGCAGATCACGGTTGCCGATAGGGAATTCGTATTCAACAGTGAGGAAACGCTGATCCTGTTTTGTTTTTCCGTTTGAAACAATAGTCCCTGTATACCGCCATCCTTTAAATTCTTCCGTGTCGGTTACAGGGTCAATAATAAATGATCGAACAATAGGTGAATACTGCAGTACTTCTTTTCGCATCGAAAAATTTTCTGCATCGAACGACCAGCGTTCAGTAAAAGAACACTGACCAAAATTACTTTCTTTGGGTTCTGTTTTCACTACTTTATTAATCAGTCGATTTTTTTTATCTCTTACTTCAAAAGTGTCTGTTCTCTGACCAATCGATTCAATAGCTTCTTCAGGTGTATATTTTAAATAGAGGGAATCATATCCCGGAAGTTCACCTGAAAAATGATAAAGTTGTGTCTTATTATTTTTAATGCCATCAATGACAATCATGCCAAAGGTTAGGTTTTCGTTTTGCTGAATATCACAATAAAGGTTTTTTTTTGAAGTAACCTCGGTAAGGTTTGAAGTAAAAAATGTTTCATCAAAATTTGGATTGATCGGAATCGTGTAATTCATAATAAGATCAGAGGGCATCAGAATATTTTTTGTTTGTGGAAAAGCAGCAATAGCTGGTAATACCAAAGCAATAGTAATAATGATTTTTTTCATGATGGCATGATTTGAATTATTCAAAGCTAAGAAATATTATTGAAAAATTTAAATTCAGAACTGATAACTGCTCCTGTTTCTGCTACTACCACTACCACTGCCACTACTTCTCAACCGCCTTCAGCAATTCCTTATACCATCTTCTTCCGTACTTCCTGATCAGCGGCTCTTTTAGAAACTGATATACTTTCAGGTTTTCTTTTTCTCCTTTTTTGATTGCACCCGCGCAGATATGCCAGTTGTGGTAATTGACAGCATCATACTCTTCCATTCTCGTGATACGGATCGGATACAGATGACAGGAAACAGGCTTTTGAAAACGTATCTTTTTTTCCATCCACGCTTTTTCAATCGCACAGCGCGCAATGCCGTTCTCGTATATTAAAAAAACACAGTCTTTGTCTTTGATCAGTGCTGTAACAAACATGCCGCTCAAGTCATAATCGAAACAGCCGCTTTCCTTCACTACCTGCACGCCATCGGCAGTCATGTAAGGAAATATTTTTTCAATTTCATCTTCCAGCAATCCCACTTCATCTGGCTCCAGCGGAGCACCGGCATCCCCTTCAATGCAGCACGCACCCTTGCAATGCGAAAGATCACAAAAAAATTTGCGCTGCACTACATCATCCGATACCAGACATTTTCCGACAACCAACATGGTTTAGTTATTAGGTTACAAATTATCAGTTACTAGTTAATTAGGCGCAAAGTTATAAATTTTAAAACGCGATATTTCCTAGCCAACAATTCAAGCATAATAAAAATATTGGTGAAACTTGGTGTCATAGTGCCTTGCCCGCCCGGATGAACATCCGTTCGGACGGGGTGGCAAAAAATTTGTTTAATGTCATTAGATTGCTTTTCCGTCTTCCAACAGGAATTAAAAGCGAATCGGACATCCGACATCTGCAAAACCAGTCATACTGATTTTAAAGACATTTCTTCGCGCGTTGTTATTCGCACTTTGTGCTCATGCTCTCGGCCTTTGGCCTCGGGTCCGTCTCCCAACTTCTAACCAAATTAACAGCAATTCCGGTCTTCGGTCTTCGGTCTTCGGTCTTTTTTCCGATCTTTGCCCAAAATAAACAATGTTATGGCGAACAACGAAGACCTTTTTAAAAATATTATCGGGCATGCCAAAGAGTATGGATTCATTTTCCCTTCCAGCGAAATTTATGACGGGCTTAGTGCAGTTTATGATTACGGACAGTTAGGATCCGAATTAAAAAACAACATCCGCGAATACTGGTGGAAATCGATGGTGCAGTTCAATGAAAATATTGTAGGAATTGATTCTGCTATATTTATGCATCCCACAGTATGGAAGGCTTCCGGACATGTAGATGCATTCAACGATCCCATGATCGATAACAAAGATTCCAAGAAACGCTATCGTGCCGATGTGCTGGTGGAAGATCATATTGCTAAGATTGAAGAAAAGATAAATAAAGAGGTAACTAAGGCAGCACAGCGTTTTGGAGAAACCTTTGATGAAGAAATGTACCGCGAAACCAATCCGCGTGTAAAAGAATATCAGTATAAAATTGAAGCGATCAAAACACGTTTTTATGCATCGCTCGATAAAAATGATCTGGCTGATGTAAAAGCATTAATTGAAGAACTAGCCATTGTGTGCCCTGTTTCGGGAAGCCGCAACTGGACCGATGTGCGTCAGTTCAACCTGATGTTCGCAACGCAGATGGGATCTGTAACCGAAGATTCCGGAACCATTTATTTAAGACCGGAAACTGCGCAGGGAATTTTTGTAAACTTTTTGAACGTATACAAAACCGGACGCATGAAAATTCCTTTCGGCATTGCACAAACCGGAAAGGCCTTCCGCAACGAGATTGTAGCACGTCAGTTTATTTTCCGCATGCGCGAATTCGAACAAATGGAAATGCAGTATTTCGTAAAACCGGGTGAAGAAATGCAATGGTTTAAGCATTGGAAAGAACAGCGCATGAAGTGGCACCTCGCGCTGGGTATACCCGAGAACAAGTATCGTTTTCACGATCATGAAAAATTAGCGCATTATGCCAATGCAGCAACAGATATTGAATTTGAATTCCCCTTTGGTTTTAAAGAGCTGGAAGGAATACATTCACGCACTGATTTTGATTTAAGTGCGCATCAGAAATTCAGCGGAAAGAAGCTGCAGTTCTTTGATCCCGAAACCAACGAAAGTTATGTGCCTTATGTAGTAGAAACATCTATCGGTCTCGATCGCACATTCCTCGCAGTGTTCAGCAATGCATACACGGAGGAAAAACTGGAAGACGGTTCCGAACGCGTTGTGTTGAAGATACCGCCCGTGCTGGCTCCCGTGAAGGTGGCTATTTTACCGCTTGTGAAAAAAGACGGACTACCCGAGAAAGCCCGCGAGATCATGGACAACCTGAAGTTTGACGTGATGTGTCTGTACGATGAAAAGGATGCTATTGGCCGCCGCTACCGCAGGCAGGATGCCATAGGCACACCCTTCGCGATAACGATTGATTATGACACATTAAATGATAATGCAGTTACAATCCGCTACCGCGACAGCATGCAGCAGGAAAGAATTTCTGTCGAACGTATTCCCGAAATCGTAAAAGACAAGCTGAGCTTAAGGAAGATGATGGGGAGATAATTATTCTCCTAATCCAATCTCAATATATGCCGGTCGCTGTGTTTCCGGCTGATCCAGATAAATCAGCATATACACCCTGCTGCTGGTTGAATAAAATCCGTCAATGACTCCGCCAATAGAAGTGGGACCGAAGCTGGTATTAAAAATCTGTGTTTCTTTTGTATTGTAGTCCACGCTTTCTGGCACCAGCTTTTTCGTGGGTTCCAGTAAATTATCATTAAAAGTCAGTGTTCCGGGAAATGCTTTTTTCGGTGTGAAAGGATGTTGTTTGCGGTTATCAAAGTTGCGTTTGTTTCCGAAGAAAATCGCCATGGAGCAGGGCTTTTGCTCCTTTCCCCATCCAAGGTTTGTGTAAAACATGATGCCGAGATTATCATACAAATAATAGTAGTCTGTCATTTCCTTCATACTGCTGGTGGGTGGCTCTCCGTCTTTGTACGACCAACGTTCGTAGCGTTCCTGCCGTGTATACTTTTCCACCCGGCTGGGTTTGCCCAGCAACATTGTCAGTGAATCTATACACATGCAATGCACAGGCTTTGAATTAAAAAGAATTTCACTCGTGGAGGAATTGATAGAAATAGCAATGCTTTCCGGAGGAGAGAATTTGCTTTCTTTATTCGCAGGATTTTGCCAGATGCCCAGCATCAACATAAAAATACAGGCACGAATCATTCACTAAAGATAATACGATTTTATTAATGCAAGAAAAAAAGGAACCATTTCTGATTCCCCTTTTTTATTACGTTTAACGTATAACGAATAACGTGTAACGAATAACGATTACATCGTCGCCATTCTCTCTGCAAACTGAGTGTAGCGAGTACAAAGAATATGCGATTTATTTAATCGAGTCAATTTTTATTCAGACAAAAGCACTTTTCAATCTACAAGATACATGCGTGTCTCATGGAGATACCTACGCGTCTCATGGAGATACACGCAAGTCTCATGAAGATACACACATGTCTCATGGAGAGACACACATGTCTTATGGAGAGATACACATGTCTCATGAAGATACACACATGCCTTATGGAGGTATATGCATGTCTCATGGAGATACATGCAAGTCTTACGAAGATACCTACATGTCTCATGAAGATACATGCAAATCTCATAGAGGTACATACATGCCTCGTGGAGATATATGCATGTCTCATGAAGGTACATACATGTCTTAAGAAGGTACACGCATGTCTCATGGAGAGACTTATATGTCTATAAGAATAATATGTCGGCTGTCGGTTTGGGAAATAAGATTATCTAGAAAGATGCAGCCTGCAGGCTTACAAAATCGTGGCTGAAATGGGATCACTCCAACTTGGAAAATATGCCGCTTTCGAATCGTAATGGGGTGTCCTTCCTTTTGGAAATGTTATGGCACAAGAAAAATATACGGTAGTTGAGCATGGCAATGAAGTGATGTAGATATTTGCTTCTATGGTCGGGAAAATTTCGATCCAGCTTTTTTCATCCTCGGGTGTGGTGGTCCATCGCCAATGGTAAATCACCCCCTGTTTCTGGGCTTTTGTACGGATATGCGCGCTACCCTTTCCGGTTTTTACCACTTCAAAAGACCGCTGATGAAGTACAAATTCTCTTTTCACCTGAAAGCCGGCGCTGGTAATAATCTGTATAGCCAGCGGAAGATCACCCATTGCCTTTTTGTTGGCAATGCCTTCCACAAAAGCAGCCGTATCGCTGATTGTATTCATGATCAAAGTGGCCTGCTCCTGCTCCAGACTGGTGAGCGTGGTGGATCGATTGGTTTTTCTGGAGATATGCGTAGCTTCGAGGTCGGCGGCCTGTGTATCCATTTCCGCCACGCTAACCGGCAGTTTGGTAATATCGGCTGCTGTAAAATACACGTTTCCGTTCAATGCTTTAGCAATGGCTCGTATAAACGATACCAGTTCGGGGCTGTTGATCTTTCGCAGATTGAGTGCGATAATGACTCTTTGAATACTTTTTTTCATGACTTCTTGGTTTTAGAAGTTTATTCATTCCGTTATTAAAATAAAGATTCGAATCAGGGAATGACCCGATTTGAAATAACAACGAAAAAAGTATCATTTTTAGTATGTCTTTCTCCCTTTTTTTGATCCCCCGGCAACATCATCTCATGTCCCACACTTTCTGTCAACCGTGCCTCACTCTCCCGACTCCACTTCAAACGCAAATTTTTTAAGGCAGAAAAAAAGGAACCATTTCTGATTCCCCTTTTTTATAATAATGCTTATGATTTTTTTGAACGACTTTGGTGTAATTTGGTGTTTTAGTGGCAAAAAATTAACGTGAATACTACATCGTCGCCATTCGTTCTGCAAGCTGAACCAGGCGGCAGGAGTAGCCCATTTCATTGTCGTACCACGAAACAATTTTAATAAAGTTTCCGCCGATCACCTGCGTCAGGTTGGAATCAAAAATCGAGGAATGTGTGTTGCCAACGATATCAATACTTACGATAGGATCTTCCGTGTATTCTAAAACACCTTTCATGGGGCCGTCGGCAGCCTTTTTCATCATGGCATTGATTTCTTCCTTCGTAGTTGCTTTTTCAAGTTCACAGGTAAGATCAACAACAGAGCCATCAGGCGTGGGAACGCGCATTGAGAAACCGTCCAGTTTTTTATCCAGCTCCGGAATCACAAGACCCAGCGCTTTTGCAGCACCAGTTTTAGTTGGAATGATTGACATAGCTGCAGCACGTGCACGGCGTAAATCTTTATGAGGGAAATCAAGAATAACCTGATCATTCGTGTATGAATGTATTGTATTCATTAATCCGCGAACGATTCCGAAGTTATCATGCAAAACTTTTGCAACAGGGGCGAGGCAGTTTGTTGTACACGATGCGTTGGAAACCAGCATGTGTTCTGCTTTTAATAAATGGTCATTCACACCCAGTACAATGGTGATGTCAACATCTTCTTTCGCATCAGCCGGAACGGAAAGCACAACTTTCTTTGCCCCTGCCTGAATGTGCTTCATCATTTTTTCACGGTTGCGGAAAACGCCTGTGCATTCCAGCACCAGCTCAACACCCAAAGCCTTCCAGGGAAGATTGGCGGGATCTTTTTCTGCGAAAACAGGAATCGATTTTCCATTTATGTTCAACCCTTTTTCTTCAGCAACGACAGTACCGTTAAACTTTCCGTGGATGGAATCATATTTCAGTAAGTGTGCGAGGGTTTGTGGATCGGTAAGGTCATTGATGGCCACCACATCAAGTGCTTTATTTTCCTGCAGTATACGGAAAGCAACCCTTCCGATGCGTCCAAATCCATTGATGGCTACTTTTACTTTGCTCATAACGAAATGTTTTTAATTCTTTGGCAAAAATAGGAAGTATACACATATAAAAAAGAAAAGCCCGGAAAAATCTCCGGGCTATAATTTTTATGGCTAAATTCAATTATTTAATAATAGCGATATTCCCGTCTATAGTATGAATCTTGTACATTGCATCCATGTAAATAATTCGATACACATACACACCCTCAGGAGCAAGACTTCCGTTTACTTTTCCGTCCCAACCTTCATTCACATCTTTTGTGAAAAACAACTGCTGTCCCCAGCGGTTATAAATCATCATTTCAAAAGTTTTCAAACCTGTTGCATAAACGTGAAACACATCATTAAGTCCGTCGTCATCTGGAGTAAAGGCATTGGGAACATAGATGGTATAGTCAGGTCTGACACGAACTGTTGTCCAAACTGAATCAACACAGCCAAATTCATTGGTCATCACAAGAACAACCTGAAATGTTCCGGTATCAGCAAAGACATGTTCAAAGGAATTCTCACTTGTTGTAGTTCCGTCACTGATATACCAGCTAACAGAAGAAATTGTTGAAAGAGGTGAATATCCTATACTTACAAGCGGGTCAAAAATCGTAACTACAGGAGGATAAATTTCAATTTCAGCATCCGGATAATTGAAAACATGCAGATATTGATTTTTTACAGCCGTAGCAGAACATGCACCATTGCTGGCAACCAGCATCACGGAGTAATAACCGGGGTTGTTATAAGTATGTGAAGGATTCGTTGCTGTTGAACTTCCTCCATCACCAAAAGTCCACTGATAGATGGTTGTGGCACTTACACCGGTTGATGTATTTGTAAAATTTGTTTCCAGAGGTGCGCAACTTTCCAGAGGATCGGCAATGAAATCAGGCACAGGAACGGGATCTATCTGAATGGTATGCGTGGTTAATGGCCCGAGGCATCCGTTTTCAGTGACCTCAAGTGTTACTGTGAAAGTGCCGCCGCTATTAAACATCAGAGTATAGGGACCCATTCCTGATCCGGATACAATCTGCCCACCGCCGAAATTCCAGTTGTATGTTGCGCCAGCTGTTGCAGAGCCATTGTAGGTTACAGAAACATTCTGATTGGCACAGGCACCGGTTGGTAATGAAAAGTCTGAAGTTGGAAGAGGGTTCACGGTTACTAATAGATTCGCAGTATTTGTACACGTATTGTTGTCTGAAACAGTTACTGTATAAGTTGTTGTAGCTATTGGACTGACGGTTGCTGTAGCATTATTCTGCTGACCTGCCAGTGTTGCGTCAGTAGGAGAAGAAGCCCATACATAGGTAGAGCCACCGCTTGCTGTAATTATTGTTTGTGTTCCAATACAAATAATACTTGGATTTGCATTCGTTGTTATAACGGGCAATGTATTGACATTGACAACAACCGTATCCTGAGCACTGCATCCATCAATAACAGTAACCACATAGGTAGTTGTTGTAACAGGGCTAACAGAAATGGATTGTGTTGTTAAACCATTACTCCACAAATAAGTAGAACCGTTGGAGACAGTTAGCGTTGCTGTGCCCCCTGTACAGATAGAAGTATCCAGACCTGCGTATGCATTACCACTTCCAATATTTACAGCAACCTGATTTGTATCACTACTTCCACAGCCATCAATACCTATCAGCGTATAGGTAGTGGAAACGGCAGGACTTACAAAGGCTGAATTCGTATTCCCGAGACCGTTATCCCATGTATAGTTATAAGGTGGAATCCCACCACTTAAATTTCCGTTGATAAATGCAGAGCCTCCACAAATAGTGGTGTCATTACTCATTACAAGAGAGAGGGGGTCGTAATTCTTAATATAATATGTGTAGAGGTTGGAAGAGCAGGGTGTGTTTTGAACATTAAAAGTAATGGTTTCTGTACCTTCAAAAATACCATCATTTACGGGGGTGATAATCATTGCCATTGAATCAACGAAAGGTGGAATCACCCAGCTGAGCGGAATAGGCCCGGTGGTTCCTGAGAGATAATAATCAACTCCATTGACGGCAGTTCCACCAAGTATATAATTAACAACAGTTGGAACTGTTTTTATTGCAGGAATTTTAAAACCAATAATGAGATCAGAACATCCTTCAATAGCGGAAGTGTCAATAGACGTCGAAGTGGTATAACTAAGCGTTATCGCATTGGATGTAAAACTATTTTCTTCCAGAAAAACAGCAGAATCGTACGCTGTATCACCAGCATCACCGATTGCAATTTTAATATGGTACGTTGAACAGGGAACTACCAGGCACCATGCAGTAATAACGGTAGTGAATCCGTCATAAACAATGGTTTGGCCATTTAATGCCTGATTATCAACATAATAAGTGGGATTAGACCCACTGTTAATGTTGTCAATCGTAACAGGAATTGCTGTTCCTGGAATGAGAGCAATGTTTTTATTTGTATAAACACCTCCGGAAGGGTTTGCTCCATTTACAAAAAAACCAAATACATCATTGAAAGTTGTCCCAACAAATTCCGGATATTCTTCAGAGCCGAAAACATAGCGGAACTTAATGGTGTCAGCCAATGGAATAAAGTCAAACTGAAGAACTGTTGCATCGTTAACGGTGAAGCCAGGCACTAGGTTGGCAAGATCAGGGTCTGAGCCAGCCATCGTGGAATAACTACAGAAATTTGAAACAGGTGATCCGACTAAAGGCTGGAGTAATGTGCCATCTACAATACCAGTTGATAAGATGAGACCACTTGATAAGCCCAAATTGGTTGGGGTTGCTCCGGTTGAAAAACTACCGATTGAACCTGTAATACCTGTATATGTTATGTTGCTAGCCGTAACGCCTGAGCCAACCAGTACATTTTGCACAAGTTGTTGCGGAGTCATGGTTGTTGAAACGGCTAACTGCGAAAAACCCGATGTATGAACGGATAGCAGTAAAAACAAACCAACTAATCTAGATAAATTTATGTGTTTCATTATAGGAACATTATAGATGGTCAAATGTAATATTTTTTTAAATAAGTAATGTAAGGGAATAACGCAATTTTAAATTTTCTTCAAGACTGTAGAAATTAACATTGGGTTGCCCCGTTTGAGAAATAAAAATGGAATTACTTGAGCAGCGTGAGGTGTCCACAAAAAACATGAGTTTTTTTCAGTGCATCACGGAAGTAGATACGATATACATACACATCCTCTTTACATTTATGCCCGTTAACAGTACCATCCCATCCTGTATTGATATCTGATGTATGAAAAAGTTGCCCTCCCCAACGGTCGTAAATATCCATTTCAAAATCGAGTATGCCTGTTCCGTAGGCACAGAAAATTTCGTTCAGGAAATCCTGATCAGGCGTAAAGCAATTAGGTACATAAATAGTAAAGTCCGGTCTAACCCAAACAGTTGTTTTCACAGAGTCGGTACAACCAAACTGATTGGTAACAATTAGTGTTACAGTAAAAATACCGGTATCCTGAAATGTATGTTCAAAAGCAGGGTCGTAGGTTAACGTTCCGTCAGTAATATACCAGACTTGAGAAACCACATTTCCGAGAGGAGTATATGAAAAATTAATAACAGGTTCGAATATAGAAACGACTGGTGGATCTGCGAAAATTTCAGCAGAAGGAAACGGGAAAACCTGAATAAGGTTAGTAAGTGTTTTCGATTTCGAACAAGCTCCGTTATTCGCCACCAAAGTTACACTGTATGTTCCGGGATTATTATATGTGTGAGTTGGATTTGGCATATTGGAGGTAGTTCCATCACCAAAGTCCCACGAATAGGTTGTTGATGGACTTACATTTTGAGAGTTGTTGGTAAACACAACAACAAGAGGCTTGCAACCTGAAGTTGGGTCAGCACTGAATGATGGTTCAGGAACAATCTCAACATTGATTGAATGAGTTGTAACTGGTCCGACACAGCCATTTTCAACAACAAAAAGGCTGACTGTTATGGAGCCGGGTGTTCCCCAGGAAACGCTGTAAGGGCCTGCTCCGCTGCCACTTATTACAGTTCCGCCACCAAAGTCCCAGTTATAATTTGCAATTGTACCTGCAGAACCAGTATAATTAATGGTTACAGGTATCCCAACACAAACGGAAGACGGTAAACTAAATGAGGAAGTTGGAATTGGATTTACAGTTACCAATACATTCCCGGTATTGGTGCAAGTGTTCGCATCAGATACTGTAACAGTATAAACAGTGGTAATAGTTGGCCAGACCAATGGATTCTGCAAAGTGTTTTGTGTTGTAAGTGTTGCGTCAAGAGGATTGGAAGACCACAGATATCCTGTTCCACCAAGTGCAGAAAGTTGTGAAGAATCACCCGAACAAATAATACTAGGTTGTGAAGTCACTGTAACGACAGGTGGTGATAAAATATTTACAACTACCTGATCGGTCGCCGAACAACCACCGGTAACAGTTACTGTATATGTTGTATTTACGGTGGGATTGACATTGATGACTTGCGTTATAGCTCCGGTACTCCATAAAAAGGTTGTTCCTCCGGATGCAGAAAGCGTAGCTGTTCCACCCGGACAGATGGATGTATCAGGACTTGCAGTTGCAGAACCAGTCGCAACACTTACAACTACTGATAAAATATCGGGTGTAGGTCCGCCGCAAAGGTCTGCTACAGTTACTGTATAAGTAGTCTGCACAATTGGGCTGACAGATATTGTTTGTGTAGTGGCTCCAGTATTCCATAAATAACCAGAACCTCCGCTTGCGGTTAGTGTGGCTGTTCCACCAGTACAAATCGTTGTATCCGGGCTGATGATCGGAACTCCTGAGCCGACTGTCACTACAACATCTCCGGTTGCGGTAGAACCACAGAAATCAGTAATCGTTACAGTATATGTAGATGTAACTGATGGGGAAACAGAAATGTTTTGTGTTGTGGCACCTGTATTCCAACTGTATGTGTAGTTGGGTAAGCCACCAACCGGCCAGGAAATAAGATTTGCTGAGCCACTGCAAATAGCAGTATCGTTTGAAGTGCCAATACCGAGCACGGAATTATCTTTAATATAAAATGTAAAAGTTTGAGTTCCGCAAGCTGTTGCAGCCAAAGTGATAGTAATCGTTTCAATGCCTTCCGCAATACCGTCGGTTAGCGGATGAATCGTTAGGGTTGTAGTGGTAGAGCCTGCAGGAATTGTAACGCTTGTCCCTATTGTGGTATAATCTGTCCCGTTGGTCGCAGTTCCTCCAATTGTATAATTGATTACAGTAGCAGAGGATACGGGGTTAGCCATATTAAAAGTGACAATAATATCATTGCATCCTTCAATACCGGAAGTATCTACAGGGTTGGCTGTGGCGTAGGTAACACTAACAGCATTAGTAGAAAAACTGTTCTCTTCCAGAAAAACGCCGGAGTCATAAGCACCATCATAGATATCGGCAATAGCAAGCTTAATATGATAGGTAGAACAAGGTACAACAACTGACCAAGCTGTTAATACAGTTGTAAATCCATCGAATACAATTGTAGTTCCTCCCAGAGCTTCATTATCGACGTAGTAACTTGAGTAAGCCAGTGAGGTACAACCGCCTGAAGTACCTGCAGAACCAATGGTTCCATTATTTACAGAATTAATAGCAACGGGTAATGTTGTTCCTGGAATTAATGCAATATTTTTAGCTCCACCAGTGAAGGGTCCCGATATTCCGGGTCCGCTTATGAAAAATCCAAATACATCGTTAAAACTGGAGCAGACATATTCCGGATATTCTTCTGAACCGAAAACGTATCGAAATCGAACCGTATCATCTAATGGCACAAAATCAAAAGCAAGGATTGATGCATCTTGAGAGCTGTTTCCGCCAATGATTGCATCCAGATCGGGATCTCCACTTGTTGCCTGCGTCCAACTTAAAAAATTTGACACAGCCGAACCAATTTGGGGTTCAGAATTAGATGCGTCAACAACTCCGGAAGAAAGAATAACCCCGTTGTTCAAACCAAGATTTGTTGTATTTCCTTGTGTAAAACCACCAATTGAATTAGCAGCACCCGAATATGTCACTCCACTTACGGTAACACCTCCGCCCACTAATACATTTTGGACTAGCTGTGTTGGGGTCATTGAAGTATTAACCAATAACTGCCCGTATAATAAATTTGGCAATAAGAAAGCACTTACTGTTAGGATTGAAACCAATATTCTATGGAAAATCCTAAGCATGGTAATTATCTGAGTATGGTCAGGAAGCCTGAGTAAGATGTTCCATTCGGCATGAAAAGAATGTAGTAATATGTTCCATCTGCACAGTCTCCACCATTCCAGTCATTTTGGTAGTTGTCATTCTGATATACCTTACGACCCCAACGATTGAAAATTTCGATGCGGCTGTTAGGATAGAATTCTAAATTTTCTACCATAAAGAAATCATTCGATCCGTCTCCGTTTGGAGTGAATACATTTGGAATTAAAATGGGACAAACAATGGTTACTACAACATTTTCGTTTTTGAAGTTGCCACATGAGTCTGCAACAGATACGGTATATGTTGTAGTAAACATAGGGCTCACCATTATAGTGTCCGTAGCAGTCATTGAAGTTGGGCTCCAGGTATAAGTCAAATCACCGTATCCGCCTGTAGCCCATGCATGCAGGGTTGTAAAATCATGGAACTGGGTGCAGAAGGTAGTGTCCATGCTTGCATTTAAAACAATCGGATCGATTTGATTTATATGAATATTGGTAGAAAGGGTGTCTGAGCATAAACCGTTGTTGGTAACAAGCAAGGTAATAACGTAATTGCCGGAATCACCGTAATTATGTGTTGGATCTTCCATTGTAGAAGTGGCGCCATCACCAAATGCCCAAGCATAACTAACGTTTGAAGACGTTTGTGTGGTAAGGTTTGTCAATGTTAAGAATGTGGGAGCACAAATGTCATATGATAAATCAAAATCAGCTATAGGAATGGGCAATATCTGAATAATGTTGCTCGTAAGTGTACTTGTGCATCCGTTTTCAGTTACAGAAAGTGTTACTGAATTGTTTCCCGGAGAACTCCAATTAATAGAATAGGGTCCTTGACCGCTTCCCGATACAATCGTGCCTCCGCCAAAAGTCCAGGTATAGGTTGCTCCAGCAGTAGCAGATCCCTGATAAGTTACAGGTACATTTGAACCAATACAAATCTGAGGAGGAAGATTAAAATTGGAAGTGGGAACCGGATTAACAGTTACTGTTGTCGTTTCTGTTCCCCAGCATCCGGTAGCATCTGTGCCTGTTACAGTATAAATTGTTGTTGTAGTAGGTGTAACAAAAATAGGATTCGTAGCATCTCCTGTATTCCAGCTATATGTATTTGCACCGCCGGCTGTGAGTGTAGCTGTGTTTCCTGCACATATTGTAGGTGCATTGATAGTAATTATTGGAGTAGGATTAACTGTAACATATACCGAGTCTTTTCCCATACATCCTGTATTAACGGTAACCGAGTACCATGTGGAAGTTGTAGGGGTAACCGATATAGATTGGGTTGTTGCACTGGTGTTCCACAAATATCCGGTTGCACCGCTATTGGCTGTCAGAATAGCTGTGCCGCCGGAGCATATGGTCGTATCAGGCCCTGCATAAGCAACACCGGAGCCTACGGTTACAATCATTTCATCATATTGTGAAGAACCGCATCCATCAGAAACCATCAACTGATAGGTTGTTGTGCCAATTGAAACAGGCGTTATCGGTAGAGTTGGCGTTGTTTCTCCTCCTCCCCAGATATAAGTATAGGGTGCAGCACCGCCAGAAATATTTGGCGTTATCGTAAGAGATTGCCCCAGACAAATTGTAGTGTCATTGGGAAGATTCATTGTCATTGAATTTCCGTCAGTGATCCAAACAGTAAAAGTATCAGTAGTGCAAGGAGTGGTCTGAACAACAATGATGACAGATTCAGGTCCTTCGGGAGTACCATCAGCTATTGGTGTAACGTAGAGTACCGTTGAGTCTTGACCTGCAGCAATAAAAACATTCGTAGGCGAAAGGGTGTAATCCGTTCCCAGAAGAGCTGTTCCGCCAATTACCCAATAGTTGATAGGAATATTGGATGTAGCAATGGTGGGTGTTTCAAAACTGATGATTACATTTGAGCATCCTTCAATAGCTGTTGAGTCTGTAACAAGTGTAGATGTCTGTTCAAAAGTAACGGCATTGGTCGAGAAACTGTTTGCTTCCAGAAAAACACCGGAATCATAAATGTGGTCACCCACATCTCCGATTGCAAGCTTAATATGATAGGTTGAACATGCAGTAACGACAGATGTGGCGGTTAATACTGTAGTAAACCCATCATAACAAATTGTTGTTCCACCCAATGCCTCATTATCAACATAATAAGCGGAATAACTAAGTGATGTGCAACCTCCGGATGTTCCATAAGCTCCTATTGAACCGTTGTTAACAGAATTAATAGCAACAGGAAGAGTTGTAGATGGAATTAAAGCGATGTTCTTCGAATTATTCGAGTAAGGGCCTGTAATGCCCGGGCCACTTATAAAAAAGCCAAACACATCGTTGAAATTTGAACAAACATATTCGGGGTATTCTTCCGATCCGAAAACATATCTGAAATTTACGGTGTTAGATAATGGAATGAAATCGAATTCCAAAATGGTTGCATCATAGGAGGAATTGGAAGTAAGAGCATCCAGATCTACATCACCAACTGTTCCCAGACTTACACTTTGAAAATAAGATACAGCGCCGGGAATAGCTGTTGAAGGACCGGAGCTAAGAATAACTCCCTCATTCAAACCAAGATTTGTTGTGTTTCCATTGAGGAAATCACCATGGGCATTGCCTGCCCCAGTAAAAGTAACATTAAACGCAGTAACACCAGTTCCGATCAATACATTTTGTACAAGCTGGGTAGGTGTCATCGCATTTGATACCAGAAGCTGTGCGTTAGATTGATTGCTTGCAATTAAAAAAATTGCCGTGAAAATTCCTGCAATAAAAGGATAGCGACGAATCATATGGTAGTGTTTAATATGTTTCAAAAAAGGATATAAAAATACGTTTTATTTCGATAAAAAAAATGTTTTTAACAGGTTTTGGTGATTTTTCACATTATTAGACGCAACAAAATGGGTTGGGTTGCTTCGTAAAAACGAAGAAAAAACTTTATTTTTTACATAAATTATCGGATCAGGGTTACAGTGCCTGCCTTATCAAATTTACGTCTGTCGGGTGTTTCAAAGTGCAGGATGTAAGCATAAACTCCCATAGGTGCCGGATTCCCTTTAAATGTTCCATCCCAGTATTTATAACGGTCTCCTGACATAAACAACAACTCACCCCAATGGTCATAAATTCGCATTTCATGTAAAATCGCTCCGGGGGCAATAGCAAAAAAGAAATCATTCATGCCGTCAGCGTTGGGTGTAAAAGCATTTGGCACATAAACATGTAGTTCAGGGTAAATAATAATCGGTTTAATGATTGAATCAACACATCCGGTTGAATTTTCAACAATCAGTGTTACCATATAAATTCCAGTATCCGGATATGTGTATTGTGGGTGCTGATACCAGGATTCCTCGCCGGTGCCAAACTTCCAGTGCCAGGTTACGGCATTTACTGATAAATCTGTAAAGTTTATTCTTTTTAGTGTTTCGTAATAATAACTGAAATCTGCATCAACAACGTGAACATTCACAGTTACGTTTTCATTGGTTACAATTCCGCAACTATCCGTTACCTGAAAAGTATAAACAGTGGTTGTAGTAGGATTCACAACATAAGTAGTTCCACTGCCAAGCCCAACCCATTGCATTTGCAAATCTCCGATTCCAGCACTTGCGCTTGCCCATAATGTTACCGGTTGCCCGGGGCAAATCAGTGTGTCGTTGCTTGCTACTATTTGAACAGCATAGTAATCAGGCATAGTAATTTTAACACTGTCAACAAAAGTAAAACCACCGCAGGTCTCAGTTATAGTAACATAATAGGTAACTGAGGAGATCGGAAAAATATCGAATGAGGTATTGCTGCTTCCGTTACTCCAAGCATAAACAAAACTATTATAACCTCCCGATGCACTCACAGAAATGGTCATATTCTCCGGGCAAATTAAAGAAACATCATCCGAAACGATTATTTGGGGTGGTTCATAATTGCGTATGTACAGATTTTTTGTTGGCATAGGAACCGAAGAACAAGCAGTAATATAGTTTACAGTAATCAGAATAGTTTCTGTGAATTCAAAAAGTGCATCACTGTATGAGGTAATAAAAAAAGAATTGGTCGATTGCCCGGGTGAAAAGGCGAGTTTTGTTGGCGGGGAATTATAGTCAACGCCAATTGTAGCCGTCCCGCTATAAGAAATATAGGCCGTGTCAGCTGTTGTGGTACTTCCGCTTCGGGTAATAATGACTTCAACATTTCCACAACCTTCAAACATTGTTGAGTCATCTCCGAGTACTGACAGATTGTTCGTTTGTATAGTGTATAGATTACTTGTAAAACTTTTTGCTTCCAGAAAAACAGCCGAATCATAGGATCCATCTCCCACATCAGCAATTGCCATTTTTATATGATATGTAGAGCATGGAACAACTCTTTCCATTGCAGTCAGAACGGTTGTAAAACCATCATATTCGACAGTATTGCCGTTATCATTATCAAAGTAGTATGCGGAAAATGAACCGGCATTAACATTGTTAATCGTAACAGGTGTAATGGTTCCGGGAATTAATGCAATGTTTTTTATGCCTGAAATCCCGGGTCCACTGATAAAAAAACCAAAAACATCGTTGAAGGTTGATCCTACAAATTCAGGATATTCCTCCGATGCAAAAACATATTTAAATTTTACTGAATCAGAAGAAGGAATGAAATCAAATTCAAGAATAGCCGCGTCAATGGTAGCATCACCTACAATTGCATCCAGTAAGGCATCACCGGGGTTGCCAAAATTTTCACCGGTAGAACCCGCGCTGTTTGGACCTGGTGCATCTGTAATTTTTCCGGTTGAAAGGATAACACCTTCGCCTAATCCAATATTTGAAGCAGATCCGTTAAAATATCCTCTTGCAGCATTGGAGCCGGTATAGGTAATGTTACTCGCAGAAACGCCACCCCCAAGCAGAAAACTATTGACAAGTTGCGATGGGGTATACCCGCCCGCAACTACCAATTGGCCTGCAACCGGAAGCGCTCCTGTAATTATTATCAGAATGCAAAAAATAAATTTTCGGATCAAAACTTCAAAAAAATTAATGATAAAAGTACAACATTTTTCGCAAAAAGGCTACATTTGATCAAAAAATCTGCCAAACATGGATGCTATAAAACAGTTTATTGAAGAGAAACGTCAGATTATTCTCGACGAATTATTTGGATTATTAAGAATACCCTCCATCAGCGCACAAGCTGAAAATAAGGACGACATGCTGAAAGCCTGCGAATACTTGAAGAAACAATTGCTTCAGGCAGGTGTGGATAAAGCCGAAGTTCATCAGACCAAAGGCCATCCGGTTGTTTATGCGGAAAAACTCATTAATCCTGCATTACCAACCATTCTGGTCTATGGTCACTACGATGTGCAACCCGTAGAACCTCTTGATTTATGGAAATCTCCGCCCTTTGAGCCGGAAATCCGTGATGAAAAAATATACGCACGCGGTGCTGATGATGACAAAGGCCAGCTATATATGCATCTCAAAGCTTTTGAATTTATGCAGACTAATAATCTTCTTCCCTGCAATGTAAAATTTATGCTGGAAGGCGAAGAAGAAATAGGCTCTCCCAGTTTGGCTGCATTCTGCGAAGCCAACAAAGAAAAACTGAAAAGCGATATTATTCTTGTATCGGATACAGGGATGCTTTCACCCGAAAATCCTTCCATTACAACGGGTCTGCGTGGTCTCAGTTATATGGAAGTGGAGGTAACCGGTCCCAACCGTGACCTTCATTCCGGTTTGTTTGGCGGCGCTGTAGCCAATCCTGCCAATGTTCTTGCAAAAATGATTGCATCATTAACCGATGAAAAAAATAAAATTACGATTCCCGGTTTTTATGATGATGTTATTATTGTAAGCGATTCCGAAAGAAAAGAAATGGCCCGCGCTCCTTACGATGAAGAAAAATACAGAAAACATCTTGACATTGAAACCGTTCAGGGAGAAGAAGGATACACCACGCCAGAGCGCACCGGCATTCGCCCATGCCTAGATGTAAACGGCATTTGGAGCGGCCATACCGGCGAGGGAAGTAAAACGGTTCTCCCGTCAAAAGCCTATGCAAAAATTTCGATGCGCCTTGTTCCGAATCAGAATCCTGAGAAGATTGCAAAGCTTTTTGAAAAACATTTCTGCAGCCTCGCACCCAAATCTGTAAAAGTTGAAGTGCGCTATCTCCACGGTGGCGATGCATACGTATCACCTGTTGATACATTCGCTTATGAATGTGCGAGCAAGGCCTATGAAAAAACGTTTGCGAAGAAGCCTGTTCCAACCCGCAGTGGTGGCAGTATTCCAATCATCGCAATGTTTGAAAAAGTACTGGGAGCAAAATCAATTCTGATGGGATTTGGTTTGGAAGAAGATGCCATTCACTCACCCAACGAGAGTTTCCGCTTGTTCTGTTTCTTCAAGGGAATTGAAACGATTCCGTATTTTTATAAATACTTTGCTGAAAAGAAAGTTTAATTATTTCAGTAATTTCTCATACTGCTCATCCAGCTTATCACTCCAGCCGATGAAGTATTTCGTAACATCACCCACAGTCAATGAAATGATTTCCTTTTCAGGATAAGCCATGATGTCGTTTGGAAATTTTGCCTGCAACTGACGCCGCAATTGTTTATCCGTGCAGGAAGGATGATAATATAAATATTGCGCACCAAATAAATGCAGTATCTCATGCAGCATGATTCCCGGGCGTTTGCTGCTGATGATCGAATATTCAACATCGGTTTCGGAAGTTGTATTCAGTGAAAAAGAATAATCCGATTTAAAATAATTATTGATCATAAAAATCAGTGCTACATTCTCCACGTTATATTCATCGCGGAGTTTAGCAATAAAGCGTTCTCTGTTTTTTAATCCGGTTGCCGTTCGAACTACTTTGTCGGTCCACTTATTCACAGCAATGATGCCTTCTTCTTTGTTGGTTAATCGTTTGATCGAACCACTGAAATTCTGATACACGGTTTTTGAAGTATCGCTCTGATAATAATCCAGACGTATTTTCAGTTTGATGTTGTTTTGTGTGGCCATATTTTCAATCCACTTGATCGCAACATTCATAGAGTCGAGGGTGGAATTGATATCGTAGTTGGTCCACTGATACGACTGACGCGTTTCCGCCCACACCAAGTAAAACAGAACATCACCCTGCAGTTTTTTACAAACGTTGAAATCACGTCCGTTCATATTTTCTTTCTTCGCCTGAAATAAATTCTGTGCTTCAGGCGTCTTAAAAAATCCAAGCAGTATGATCAGTAAAAGGAATTTCTTCATCCGGTTAATTTTTTTCTTTATACGGCGTATGAATAATAACGTTTTGTTTTCATAAAAATTATCTCTGAATTATCCGTTGGCACGTATCGCTTCCACAGGATCCATGCGCGAAGCAATAAATGCAGGAATAAATCCGGAAACAAGTCCGATGATGGCAGAAACAAAAATGCCAAGAGAAATATTTGCAGTAGTTAGTGCCAGCGACATTCCAGCCAGATAAGAAACAATCTGTGTTCCTATAAAGATTAGCAACAGGCCCACCATACCCCCAATCACGCTGAGGATGATTGCTTCAAACAAAAACTGAAACAGAATAAAATAATTCTTCGCACCCAGCGACTTCTGTATGCCAATGATACTGGTTCTTTCGCGAACAGACACGAACATAATATTTGCAATGCCGAATCCACCGACAAGAATGGAAAACCCGCCAATGAACCAGCCGGCCAGCGTTATAATATTAAACAGACCTTCCAGACTTGAAGTGATAAGACTTGTCTCGTTGATGGCAAAGTTATCTTCGGCGGCTGGTTTCAGCTTTCGCACGCTGCGCATGATACCCGTAAGTTCATCACGCAGTTGCAAATTCGACACATTGGGTTTGGCCTTAACCATAATCATCGGGTTCGAGCGGTCATCACGTATGTCGATCAGGCTTCTTAATAAATTTATGGGGATAATGATTTGTTCATCGCTGCTGCTTCCGAATGAATCTTCTCCTTCTTTTTTTAGCACTCCAATCACAGTAATTTTTCTGCCCAGTGCTTTTATTCTTTTTCCGATGGCAGGTTCATTCCCAAATAAGCCTTGTGATACTGTTGTGCCGAGCACACATACCATTTTGCCACCGGCATATTCAATCTCAGAAATAAAGCGGCCTTCGCTGAGTTCAAGGTTTGAAACTTTGTCGTACTTATCCGAAGCGCCAACAATAGCGGCATTTTTCACACTGTTGTTTCTGTATTCAACGGTTTTGTTCACCGAAGCAAAGAAGGTTGCGGCTTCTGTTCCGGTTGATCTTTTTTCAATTTCACGAAGGTCGTCGAGCGAAGGAACGGGGCGGTTCATGTATTTCCACCAGGCGAAGTTCGACCCGAATTCCCAGGGCCACTTTCCTACAAACAAAACGTTGTTTCCTAAACTCTCGATGCTGTTTTTGATTTTACTTTCCATTGCATCCACTACAGTGAATACAGAGATGATTGCAAAAATACCAATCGTGATACCCAGCAGCGACAGCAATGTGCGCAGCTTGTTCACCACAATCGCATTGAATGCAAACAAAATACTTTCCCGGAAAAGACGGAGGAACATCATACCCTGACAATCATCGAATGGTCAAAGATAGGAAATATGAGTTTATCAATACTAAAAGTTATTTAGTTATTAGGTTATTTGTTATTAGGCAATTTTATATGAATTTTAATTGATACATAAATGTTATCTTTGTTTTCAATCTATTACAAGATGAAATTCATGTCGTTGATAAGAAGGATTACTTTTTTAATTCCCTTCATTCTGTTGTCAATATCAAATTTGGCACAAACTGATCCTAAAGGGATGTGGAAGCCATACTATGACTATTCAGTTATTATTGACAGTAAAGAATCACTTTATGAGAACGATTTTAAAATTGATATAAACCCGATCAACAACAGAAATATTATAATTTTATACAACTTCAGTTATGAAAGGGATTCTGATTTAAAAAAGGATGAAAACGGATTAACAAGAGTAATGATAGATTCGGTCGTGTTTCCAGTTACTCTCAGCCAACTGGATACAATTTATAAGTTAACAAGAGATTTGTTCTCAATACAAAAAACACCTGATAAGTTTGAGGCAAATCAATTCCGCATTCCCCCTATTATTTATGACGGGCCAGTTCCATCAGTATTGCTAATCATTGGTGAATATGGACAAAGTTACAAAGTTGAATTTAATCACGATGATGATGAGAATTATAAGAAGTTACTTGATTATGTTTTAACAGTACGAAATTCAAAAAAGTAGAAACTCCCCAATTCCCCGCTCACCAGTTATCACCGAATAAACATCATCTCCCTGTATTTCGTCAGCGGCCACAGCTCATCATCTACCACAATCTCCAGCTTGTCGGCGTGATAGCGTATCTCCTCCAGCATCGGGCGGATTTTGTGGCAATAGGCCTGCGCCTGCTTCTTCACATCTTCAATTGCATTGGCTTTCTTGCGCGCATTCACCATGTCCACCACGCCTTTGCGGATGCTGTATACATGTTCCGAAATTTCCTGAATGGTTTCCGTCTGCAGTTTTACAAATGCATCGTTGGCCGGAGCCTTCATCACTTCACGCAGCCCGCGCAGGTTTTCCATCAGTAAGTTCTGATAACGGATGGCTGTGGGAATAATGTGATTGTCGCAGAGGTCGCACAGCATGCGCGATTCCAGCTGAATGACTTTGGTATAAATCTCCAGACGAATGTCGGTTCTCGCTTGCAGCTCGCGCTCGGTGAAGACTTTGTTTTCGGAAAACAGTTTAAAACTTTTTGATGTTACGTACGCATCCAGCGCTTCGGGCACCGTGGGAATGTTGGGCAGGCCGCGCTTTTCCGCTTCTTTCTTCCATTCTTCTGAATAGCCGTTTCCTTCGAAAAGAATCTTTTTCGATTCCAGAATATATTTACGCAGCACCTGAAAAATAGCCTCATCCTTGTTGGCTTCATCTTCGATGCGGCTGTTTACTTCCTTCACAAAATGCTTCAGCTGTGCTGCCAGAATGGTATTCAGAACAATCACGGGGGCCGCGCAGTTGGCCGAAGAGCCCGGCGCACGAAACTCGAATTTATTTCCTGTAAACGCGAAAGGAGAGGTGCGGTTGCGGTCGGTATTATCTAAAATAATTTGCGGAATCTTCCCGATATTCAGCTTCAGCGCAGTTTTCTCGTCGGGTGTCATCTTGCGTTCTTTCACTTTTTTCACAAGATCATCAAATACACTCGTCATGTAACTCCCGATGAATGCCGACATAATCGCGGGAGGGGCTTCGTTGGCACCCAGCCTGTGTTCGTTGCCAGCTGTGGCAACCGACGCGCGAAGCAGATCGGCATGATCGTTCACCGCCTTGATGATGTTGATGAAAAACGTAAGAAACTGCAGGTTTGTCTTCGGTGTTTTTCCCGGGCTCAGCAGGTTCTTTCCCGTATCTGTGGCCAGCGACCAGTTGTTGTGCTTGCCCGATCCGTTTACTTTCTGAAAAGGTTTTTCGTGGAAGAGTACCACCAGATGGTGCCGCCTTGCCACCTTCTCCATCACCACCATGATCAGCTGGTTGTGATCGACCGCCAGGTTGGCTTCTTCATACACTGGCGCAAGTTCAAACTGATTCGGAGCAACCTCGTTGTGCCGCGTCTTTACCGGGATTCCCAGCTTCCAGGCTTCGTATTCAAAATCCTTCATGAAGCATTCGATGCGTTCGGGGATGGCTCCGAAGTAATGATCCTCCAGCTGCTGCCCGCGTGCCGACGAGTGTCCCTGCAGCGTGCGGCCGGTGAGCACCAGATCGGGGCGCGAAAAATACAAAGCCTCATCAATCAGGAAGTATTCCTGTTCCCAGCCCAGCGTGGGATACACGCGTGTTACCGATTTGTCAAAATACTGACACACTTCGGTGGCGATCTTGTCCAGATTGCTGATCGACTTGAGCAGAGGCGTTTTGAAGTCGAGGGCTTCGCCGGTGTAGGAGATGAAAATGGTGGGTATGCAAAGCGTTCCGTCGATGATGAAGGCGGGCGAGCTGGGGTCCCAGGCCGAATAGCCGCGTGCCTCGAAGGTGTTGCGTATGCCGCCGCTGGGGAAGCTCGATGCGTCGGGTTCCTGCTGTATGAGCTGGCTTCCGTCGAAGGCTTCGAAGGGGCGGGTGCCGGGTTCGGGGTTGAAAAAGGCGTCGTGTTTCTCGGCAGTGGCTCCGTTCAGTGGCTGAAACCAGTGGGTGTAGTGGGTGGCGCCGCGGCTCATGGCCCATGCCTTCATGGAGGAGGCCACCTGATCGGCAATGCGGCGGCTGATCTGCTCGCCCGAGGCAATGTTTTCATACAACTGGCGGAAAGTCTCAGCGGGCAGGTATTCGCGCATGGCATCTTGTGTGAAAACGTTGCAGCCGAATATCTCGGATACCTTGGTGAAGTTGTGTTCCTTGCGGATAGGCTGGTGGGAGAGGGCTTCGCGGAGGGCGGAGAGGCGGAGATCGTTCATTTTTTATTGCAAAAGTAAAAATATTTGGAATACCCCCCTAAAAAAATGGGGGTGAGATTAAAAAAAGATTAAAAATAATCTAATGCAGCTAAAAAAAATAGACGGGTATGCTTCTCATTTATCGAAATTGTGATGAGAAGATGGGAAATCGCTCTCTAACTATACGAAATCGCTGTAAGAAGATGAGGAATCGCCCTCTGACTATACGACATCGCCGTAAGAAGATGCAACATCGCTCTCTGACTGTGCGACATCGCCGTAAGAAGATTCAACATCGCCACAAGAAGATGCGACATCGCCGTAAGAAGATGGGAAATCGCTCTCTGACTATACGACATCGCTGCAAGAAGATGCAACATCGCCGTAAGAAGATGCAACATCGCCACAAGAAGATGGGAAATCGCTCACTCGCTCATCGAGATCGCTGTATGAAGATGGGAGATCGCCGGGTGACTATTCGTTACTCAGTTTTGTTTTACAAATTTTCCTGAATACTTATTCATTTTTACAAAATACATACCTGCCGGGAGCTTTGCAACATCAAGCTGCACTTCACTTTCCGCTTTATGTACTTTGGTATTTAAAACTTGTTCGCCCAGAGAATTAAAAATTAAAACCTCTGCATCGCTTTGCAGTGGCTGGATGGAGATTGTGATGGAAGTGGTGGCGGGGTTGGGAAAAAGTGTAATTTGATCAGTTTTTTCTACAGAATTAATACTCAGCAAAGATTGTTTTATAAAAAGGTGTTGATATCCGTCTATGCAGCAATCCCATAATACTAGTGTCGAATCTGATATCGAAGTGATTTTGTATTCAGTCCAGCTACCGAAAGAACCGAAACATATCACATTCCCGTATATCGTTGGTGGATAGGCTCCGGAGGAATCAATGATAGTTTCTTTTTGGCAAATGAGAGTATCATTCCTACAAGTAGTATATTTTATGCTGTCAGTATCGAATTGTGAAGAATCCTGTAATAAAAACAACTGTATTGTGTATCCAGAACTAGCAGGAGTGTAAGCACTTCCCCAACCATCAATAGATTTGTGCCAGTTCCATTTCCCTTGCATCAAATGTATGGTAGAGTCTATGCTCTGTGAAAACAAATCACAGAATGAGGAAATAAAAATGATAGTTAAAAAAAGTATAAACTTCTTCATAAGATGGGATTGCCTTCAAATATACAAATTAATACATGAAATGCAACTGTGTGAAATACTTAAATTGTTTTTTATCGAAATACAAGTGTTTCGAAAATAGAATTATTCCTGTAAAAACCCGCGGAGCGGGGAAGTGATATTGTACAAAACTTGTGTATTTTAGGCTTAGTCCGGAGACTAAGCCTAACAAGAATGAACATTTAATTTTTAGATTAAAGTTATGAAAAGCATACAGGGCATGGGTTATCTAAATTGTTTAAGTGAAAATAATTTTCAAATAAATGTTAAATAATTGCTGAAACGCTTGACAATGTTATGTAATAGTTACGGGTTACAGGTTACGAGTGACTTTCCAACGAAGTACGAATTTGTACGAACTTACGAATTACGAATGAGACGGAAGACGGAAGACCGAAGTCAGAAATGGAAAGCTTGCACACGAGGCCTTCGCCATATGGAAATTTAAAATTATGCGAAAAGGCACTACTGACAAGGGTTATCTAAATTGTTTAAGTGAAAATATTTTACAAAAAAGTGAAAGAAAAATGCTGAAAAGCTTGACAATGTTGTAAAGTAGTTACAGGTGACGAGTTACAAAAAGAGGTCAGAAGACCGAAGCTAGAAGCCCGGAATGGAAAGCTAACACACGAGCCTTCACCTTATGGAAATTTTAAATTATGCGAAAAGGCACTACTGACAAGGTTTATCTAAATTGTTTAAGTAAAGATAATTTTCAAATAAATGTTAAATAAATGCTGAAATGCTTGACAATGCTATAAAATAGTTACGGGTTACAGGTTACGAGTGACTTTCCAACGAAGTACGAATTTGTACGAACTTACGAATTACGAATGAGACGGAAGACGGAAGACCGAAGCCAGAAATGGAAAGCTAGCACACGAGGCCTTCGCCATATGGAAATTTTAAATTATGCGAAAAGGCACTACTGACAAGGGTTATCTAAAACAATTAAGTTGAAATTATTTTCATTTTTCATGAAAATAATTGCTGAAACACTTGTAAATGGCGGAAAATTTTATTATCTTAGATATTGCAAATTTAAGGTAACCAAAAACAGATATTATAGAATACACTTTTACCCAAGACATTTTTAAAAATTAAAATGGTAACCTATGAAGTAAATGATACTTCTTTGTTTTGGGCACAAAAATAATACGTAACACCCCTGAGTGAAGACAGTGAGTAATTGAGACTCACCGGAACATTTTTCAAACAATTTATTTTTAAAAATTACTCAAATGAAAACATTTGAATTTGGTCATGATAAGAATATTGCTTTGATTGACGAACTAATAGAAAAAACGATCGGGTTCGGTGTAAGTTACAACCCCGGATCGAATGACCTAAAAGTAGCGGGTCTACAGACTTTGAAGACTTCGCTGCACACTGCCCAGACAAATGTGGATAACACACGCGGGCTGATGACTGATGCGACAAATGACCGTCAGTTTATTTTTGATGAAATGCGTAAGCGTGCTACACGCCTTGTTGGTGAAGCGATAGCCTGCGGTGCTGATGAAAAACTGGTGGCTGACATGCGTAGTGTGATGCGGAAACTGATGGGGAAACGCAGTGGAAAAATTGAAGAAGTTGTAACTCCTGCACCTCCTGCTGAAGGCGAAGAAGCGGAAGCTAAAGCTCCGGAAAGTGACCCTGCTCCAAAAGTAAGACGTTCGGTAAGTCAGACGAGTTTTGATATGCGTGTTGAACACATGCGGAGGCTGAAAGTACTGGTGGAACAGGTGACGGGCTATACTTCGAATGAAGCTGACCTGACGATTGTTGCTGTTGGCACCTTGTGTACGAATGCTGAAAATGCTACCAAGAATGTTAATGTGACGAAAGCCAATCATGAAAATGCTCGCTTTACACGTGACAAACTGATGTATCGCAAACCCACGGGGGCGCTGTATATCGCAGAACGTGTGAAAAATTATGTGAAGGCATTGTATGGTGCAAAGAGTGCACAATACGAATCGGTGATGCGGATACATTTGAAGAAGTTTAAGTATGCCGGTTTATAAAAGGCACGCGTTGCCCTTCGACATGCTTCGGCAAGCTCAGCACAGGCGCTCAGGGATCAAACGCGCGCAAACGGTATTTGGAAAGCCGCCTGAATTGGCGGCTTTTTGATTTTGTGGATTTGCTGCGCATGAATGTTTTGGTGATGGAATTTTAGCTGTAATAACTCGCGGAGCGAGGAAAGAGAATTTTAGAAATCTTGTGTTTTTGGGTCGCTGTCTGAAGACAACGACCAACGATTTTTTAAAAGAAGCGAAACATGGGAGTTTTTTAGATTTAGGTTCAATATGTCGTTCCTAGCGGAACTCAGAGTGAAATTGCAGTTGTTTTTTTCGCTACTGAGGATTATTGATAACCACGACAACATGCGCATTTAACCCCTCCGTCAAACCTACGGTTTGCCACCTCCCCTTGAAAAGTGGAGGAGCTATTTGTTTTTTTTAAAATGTTTCGCATTCTGACTTTCTTATTTTCCATTTGCAAGCTATTACTTTCGCGTAAATGCGAAACATTATACTGCGCCAGGGATGTGGAGGGCGAAGGCCCAGCAAAACAGAGTGAGTGTCAGAGTGAGAGCGAGTGACGAAAGTTTGCTGGCGGAAGCGAAGCGGACCCCGGAGCAGCCCGGCGACGCAGCGACGCTTCGAGGGAGTTATTTGGATTGCAAAACTACTTACGCATTTAACCCTTCCGTCAAACCTTCGGTTTGCCACCTTCCCTTGAAAAGGAAGGAACCATATAATACAGTTGCGGCGGGCGCCATGACAATTATTGAGGAAAGAAAATTACCTGAGCTTTAAATAGTATTGTACAATGTGTAATTTATCTGAGCATCACATTCGCGCAGGGTACTGGCGAGCTTCGCAATATTGTGCCTGCAGTACCGGGATGAGTTGTGAGTTACAAGCTATAAGTGTTTTGTTTTTATAAATGAATGCATAGACAGACGGAATAGAAATAATTTTATCTTTGCTGCATGCAAAAACAAAAAGCAGATATACTTCATTCGATAGGAACGGCATTGTGCATTTTCCTGTTTCTGCTTTTAACGGCTTCGTTCTCGGATGCTTCATCCACCCAAAGCGGTGCCTTTTCAACCAACCACTTTAAGTCGGATACGCAACTGTCAGAACTGAAGGCGCTGCCCGTGAAGTCTTCACTGCAGCTTTCGCTGAAAAGAAATTATGTTCCGGTTCTTTACACTTTATTTAATGTGATACACCGAAGCATGGCCTACAGCCATTCTATATACAGGCAGTATGTTCAGTATTGTAAAATTAATCTGACCGAGCCACTTGTTATGCCGTGTCAGTTCTATTATCTGCTCTGTTCGCGCAATGCAGATGATGTTCCTGCCCTGAGTTAAAAAATCTTACTTTATTATTTCTGTTTATCCTCTTAAAAAAGAGGAACAGCTATTTTTTTAACTTTACAATAATATTTTATTATGAAAACAAAAATTAAATCCATACTCGCCATTCTCATCTTTTGTGTCATGGCAATTAGTTATACAAATTCAAGTGCACAAGGGACAATCCGCATTCGTCCTACGGATGAAAATGCATTGGTGAGTGACCTCGATCTCTCTGCAAAAATAATATCGGCACGCCTGCGTGATTTCAGCCCGGATAAGTTCGACCTCATTGTAGATAAAGAAAAGAAAGAAATCACTGTGAAACTTTTGGGAAAACAGAATCAGGCGCTGGTGGAAGAATTGCTGACTCAAAAAGGGAAGCTAGCTTTTTATGAAACCTGGAACCGCAAAGAGCTGACGGAACTGCTGAAAGGCGACAAACAATTATTCACTCTGCTGACTTCTAAAAACACAAATGATACGGATGCTGAGATGGGCTGCGTTGCAGTGAAGGAAATGGAGAAAGTGAAAAGTTATCTTGAAGCGCTGAATCTGAAGAAGAAGTGCCTTTTTGCATGGACACGTTCATTTGAAAAAGAGAGCAACTGCCTGTATGCATTGAAAACAGAGCTGAATCCCGATGGTGTCATCAAAGGTTCTGACATTGACAGTGTGGTATACAGCCTCAGCAAATTCAACTCCATGCCCGAGGTTCTTATCACCATGAAGAAGGGCGCCGTGGGCGTTTGGGGAGAATTGACAAAGAAAAACATGGAGCGTTCGATCGCGATAGTACTGGACGGGGAAGTGCTTTCGGCACCGAAAGTCATGTCGGAAATCAAGGGCGGACGTTCATCCATCACGGGAAACTTTACGCGGGATGAAGCAAAGTTTATTGCTGCGATGGGTAATAACGGAATACTACCGTTGAGTTTTGTGATTGTAAAATAATCTGAATATGCCGGAGTATAACATTGTGTTGTGCTCCGGTTTTTTTTTATAATTGCAGGCATGTTATTTGATACAATGCAGCCTCCTAAAAATTAATACATGAAACCTTTATTGCTTTTAATTTTCGTTGCCTGTGCGGCAAGCCTTGCGTATTCACAGAATGATCAGAAAACAGCCGACCCGGATTCGGTGCTGGTGAAAAGCCGTGTTGAATTTTATATGTTCGATGGACCCTATGGAGACAAGGAAAGATTAAAAGAGCCGGCCATCAAATTTATCCTTACTGTGAAGAACAAAGGAACAAAACCCATTCCCGATCTGCAGGTGAGTAATCGTTCGGAGTATGTCAATTTTTTGTTGATGGCAAAAACAACAATCCGGTTTCTATGTATAACGGACTGGAAGCGATGGGCACGCACCTGCTTGCAAAGAATGCATCGGACGAATACATCTGGTGGATTTTTGAGAAGGATGCGTATGGAAAAATATTCACGGTGCAATGGCAATACATGAATTTGTTTTCAAAAAAATTGAAAGTAAACATGGCAACAAAAAGCGTGGAGGAAGTCGGGAAAGGTAATCAGTAATCAGTTTGCCCGCGGATAAGTTTTGATGGTATTTCAGTTTCAGTCGTTCGGTTCTTTCTCAAAAAATGAGGGCATCAGAAAAAAGACTGTATCTATAAACTGCAAGGCTCCTTCTTCAGTCAGTACGTTCTCTTCATGAAGATCTTCCAGGATAATTCCAAGTCCGGGATGATAGTAATCATTTCCCTTTTTATTTACAAATCCGTTTGCTTCCAGAAACTCCCGGACATTATTAAGTTTCGTGTTTTCAGTTGATCTGACGTAGGGCTGTTTAACAACAGCAAAAAGTTTATCTCCTTCGTTGTAAAACCCAAGCAACTCGTAGGCTAAATGCGGAAAAAAATAATTGTGAAGCAAAAGGCTGTACAGATAATCTTCCCAGGTTGCATAGAAAATACGGTCATTCAGCTTTAGGATAAATTGAGGATCGGAGCATTCGTAAATCTTTTGTTCGACTCCTTCTCCGATATATTTTGATTCGACCGGCTTATCGCACCATAAAGCGTGAGCAGCAATATATTCAGTCAGGAACTGCGTTTCCTGCTCCCGGATGAATTTGCTTTTTTCAGTTTCAGAAACTGTTTCTTTTTTTCCTCTAAGGAAACAGGCGATTGACTGGATAATTTTTCCATGCCTAACCGATCCATCTCCTGAAATGATATTTTGTAATTCATTCTTTAGTGACATTTGTGCAAAGATAATACATTTCAAATGAACACGCAAGCCTTATGGGGAATGAATAAATTTGTTTTTGGTTTTCTGAAAATGGATATAGGGAAAAGGAGTGTGAAAGTGAAATAAATTTGCTTACTTTTGAGTTTCGCAATGAAACCATTTAAACCCATATTCATTTTTGTATTCCTTTTCAGCTCGTGTATTACTTTCGTACAAGCGCAGTATAAAAAGAATGATTGTATTACTGAGTATGACTCGCTTTCAAAGAGAAACATTTACCTTGATGCAAACATTTTACCCGAGTTTCCGGGCGGGTCAGATTCACTCGTTGCTTTTATTCAGAAGAATCTTCAGTGGCCCAAAGATGACGGAGCCGAATGGACCGGCACTGTTTATATTTCCTTTTGTGTAGAGACTGATGGCAGCATTTCGGGCAAGCGGGTAAAAAGAAGTGTTCATCCTTCATTGGATAATGAAGCCATGAAAGTGATGGATAAAATGCCCAAGTGGTCGCCTGGAAAATGTCATGACAAAGCAGTACCGGTAAAGATGATTATTCCATTTCGTTTTGTAATTAATTAGATTATTGTTTTTTTTAAACCAGAGATAAATTGATTTTACTTTTATAAAATATGAACGCACACAAACTCATCATCACTTTTGTAATTCTCTTTTCTGTAGCAGTGTTGCAGGCGCAGGAGAACATGGGAAAGGCATGGCTATTGTCGCCCGGTGCCCGCGACAGCCTTCTCACTCCCGATGTGAAAGCCCGTCTGGGAATCCGCTTCCCGGTGTTTAAAGCGTATACTTACACCGATAAGTCGGGCGAATACTGTGTGGTGCTCACCGAGCGCTCCTACAAGCCCCGCGAGAAGGAAACCGATTTCAACGATACCATTCAGGCGTTCTGCTTCACCAAAAAAGGAGCTGATCTTTCGCCTTACTGGAGCCTGCGCGACTTTATCCTGAAGGGCGGTGACAACCGGAGCGAGGAAACGTCGATTTGGTTTTTCAGCAAGTTTATGCTGTTTGACGATCTGGACAACGACGGGAAAGTGGATCCAGTGGTGGTCTACGGCACCACAGCCGACAACGGCAGCGATGACGGGCGCATCCGGATTCTGGTTTATTACAAAGGACAGAAGCGCGCCATCCGGCATCAGAACAGTCCCTACGACGGAGGCCGCTACACCAAGGTGGATGCGGAGTATTATGATTTACCGCAGAGCATACAAACGCGGGTGCTGAAGGTGATGGAGGATCTGTATGAAGCTGACCGCGCGATATTCCCGGCGGGATACAAGGAGAAGATGAAGCTGAAGAAGACGAGTTTTGATGAGAAGAAATAAAAATTCCCCTTCTGGATAGAAGGGGTACTCCGCTTGCGGAGGGGGGTAGTCGAAATACCAGAATGAATACAATCAATACAAAATCGGAAGTAAACAAAGTATTAATTATTGAATTCCTGAAAAGATAGAATTGTATTAACACATCCCGTTTCACAATGAAACATTATAACATTTCTACAAAAAACAGAACCAAGGAAGATGAAACATTTATCATTCATTCAACGGTTCTTTATAAAAACTATACATCTACGATACCCTTTAATCCTGAATTAAAAGAGCGTGCAAAAGAACTTCGTAAAGCAGGAAATTTAGCTGAGGTTATTTTCTGGAAGCAGGTTCATAGAAAAAAATTCTGGGGAATCGACTTTGATCGTCAAAAGGTGATTGGTAATTATATCGTAGATTTTTTTGTAAAAAGTTTAAGTCTTGTAATTGAGATTGA
>JAZDMK010000182.1:0-2038 GCA_043800975.1 Bacteroidota bacterium
GGTATGCTCTAAAAGGCGGAATGCCGGTCTGGAAATATATAGCAAATCGATTTCTTACTTTTTTTGAGAACATTCTTATTGGAGCAAAACTTTCCGAATACCACACAGGATACAGGGCCTTTTCACGTGAGTTGCTTGAACAGTTGCCCCTTGATGCCAATTCAGATGATTTTGTTTTTGATAACCAGATGCTTGCTCAGATAGTATGGCTTGGCTGCACTATTGCCGAGATCAGTTGCCCTACAAAGTATTTTGCTGAAGCTTCATCAATCAACCTGTCTCGAAGCATGAAGTACGGCTTTGGGTGTCTGTACACAGCACTGACATTCCGTCTGGCGAAAATGAATTTTATCACTTCCAAGCTGTTTCCTGATCAGGAATAATTATGAATCATTCCGAGGCTAACCGCTTTCAGGATTTCTTTGAAGAAAGCAAATATACTCTTCTGAAAAACTATCTGTACAATTATCGCCTCCGGAAAATGGCTGTAGAAAAAAGCCTGCAGCACGAAAACATAAAATTGATATTAGAGGTTGGAAGCGGAATATCCCCCGTGATGACCCGTACCAACCTTATTATATATTCGGATTTATCCTTTACTGCTCTTCAAATGCTTAAACATACCTATGGGAATGGATTGTATGTGGTCGCCGATTGTATGAACCTGCCGTTTAAGTCAGGAGCTTTTTCTCACACTATCAGCTCAGAAGTGCTTGAACATCTGAAAGATGACCGGAAAGCCTTAAATGAATTAGCCAGAGTCATGAGTCCAACCGGCAGACTTGTCGTAACCTTTCCACATAAAAAATCATATTTTGCTAATGATGACCGCTTTGTAAATCACTTTCGCCGCTATGAACTTTCTGAGATGAAGACTCGATTGATAGATGCGGGATTTAGGCCGATTAACATACACAAAGTGTTGGGTCCCCTGGAAAAGATTACGATGTGCTTTGTTGTATTTTGTTTCTCCTTAATCCAAAAAAACAGAAGTGAAAAAGTACCCCAGACAAATACCCCCGAATTAATGAAAATTTTTAGTCAATTTTTCAAGTGGGCCAATCGATTTTATATGTTGCTTGTATGGCTGGATGCCAGAATTATGCCCCGCTCTTTGGCGGCGGTCTTATTGATTAAGGCAGAAAAGAATGAAGCGGGCGATGTTTCATCTCCATAGGCCCAAGCCTGGGTTACACCAATGCTGACAACAACTTAAAAATTGCTCTTTCTATGCAGAAGAATGGGAAAGCAGAAGAAAATGATCAAAAAAGACTGGGACAGTAGAACTGTAACGTTTTTGTTATACATGACGATCTTCGGGTTTGCGATTACCGAAGTTTTGCTTAATCTGACTCCTCCCATATCCCGTGACGCCCTTATTCATCATCTCGCTATTCCAAAGCTCTGGCTCCTGCATGGAGGATTTTATGAGATTCCCTGGGCGGATTTTTCATACTTTCCCATGAACATTGATCTTCTTTATCTCATCCCTCTCTATTTCAAAAATGATATAATTCCGAAATTTATCCATTTTGCTTTCGGTTTTGGGACTGGATTGCTTATTTATAACTACATCAAGAACAGGTTAAGCAAAAACTGGGGACTTTTGGGTTTTCTGGTCTTTTTCAGCACGCCAATTATTGTTCATCTCTCAACCACAGCCTATGTGGACCTTGGAATGACTTTTTTCATAACAGCGAGCATTCTTGCATTTATCAGATGGCGAGAGGGGACTTACAAAGATATAAAATGGCTTGTTCTGTCTGCCGTTTGTATGGGGCTTGCAGCAGGATCAAAGTATAATGCTCTGATCGCATGGTTCTTTTTGAATCTGATGCTTGTTTTCTGTTATTCAAGGGATACAGAGAATGGACTGGGGGCATTAAAATCCGGTGCGGTATTTTTTGTAATTGCTCTTCTGGTTGTTTCTCCCTGGTATATCAAAAATTATATTTTGACGGAAAACCCAATCTATCCACTTTTTGACCAGGTTTTTAGATTTCTTCATCATGTGGGTGAAAATGGCGCAAGTATAGCC
>JAZDMK010000192.1:0-12612 GCA_043800975.1 Bacteroidota bacterium
AAAGGCGTATATAATTTATATTTAAAAAAAAAAAAAAAAAAACGTGAGTCATAAAATCCTAAAAAAAATAAAATCGTACGATCATAACCTGGTTGACAAATCAGCCGAGAAGATTGTGAAGACGGTAAAAACGACCGGAGCTGTTGTAAACGGACCTATTCCCCTTCCAACAGAAAAAAAGATCTACACAGTTAACCGTTCGACTTTTGTTAACAAGAAAGCAAGAGAACAGTTTCAATTGTGTACTTACAAGCGCATGCTTGATATTTACAGTTCCACATCCAAGACAGTTGATGCCTTGATGAAGCTGGAACTTCCAAGCGGCGTTGAAGTTGAAATCAAAGTGTAATTTTTATAAAAGAACAGCACTATGTCTGGATTAATAGGAAAAAAAGTCGGAATGACAAGCATGTTCGATGCGAACGGGAAGAATATTCCCTGCACCGTAATCGAAGCCGGTCCCTGTACGGTTACACAGATCAGGACACTGGAAAAAGAAGGATATGAATCCATCCAGCTTGCATTTGACGACAAGAAAGAAAAAAATACAACCAAGGCTATCAAGAACCATTTGGCCAAAGCCAACTGTACACCTAAAAAGAAACTTGCGGAATTCACCCGTTTTGAAATCAGAAAAAACTTTGGTGATGTTTTGCATGTAGATATTTTTGAAGAAGGTGAATTCATTGACATTGTTGGCATATCCAAAGGTAAAGGTTTTCAGGGCGTTGTCGACCGTCACGGTTTTAGTGGCGTTGGTGGTGCGACTCATGGTCAGCACAACCGTCTGCGCGCACCCGGTTCACTGGGCGCTTCATCATATCCTTCAAGGGTTATGAAAGGCATGCGTATGGCAGGCCGCACAGGTGGTGACCGCGTGAAAGCTATCAACCTTCAGGTTTTGAAAATCATGGTTGATAAAAACATCATCGTAGTAAAGGGTTCCGTTCCCGGAGCCAAAGGATCATATTTATTGCTTGAAAGATGGAAATAGAAGTATATAAAACCAGCGGAGAAAAGGCAAACCGCAAGGTTACGCTGAACGATGCAATTTTTTGCATTGAACCCAACGACCATTGCATTTACCTTGATGTAAAGCAGCACATGGCCAATAAGCGCCAGGGCACGCACAAAACTAAAGACCGTTCAGAACTTTCGGGTAGTACCCGCAAACTGAAACGTCAAAAAGGTACCGGCGGTGCACGTGCAGGTGATATCAACAGTCCGTTACTTCGTGGTGGCGGCCGTGTTTTCGGACCGGATCCCCGCGATTATAACTTTAAACTGAATAAAAAAGTGAAGGTGCTTGCACGCAAATCTGCTCTTGCATATAAGACAAAAGAAAATCGCATCACCATCCTTGAAGATTTCAATTTTGAAGCACCCAAAACACAGGAATTATTAGGTGTTCTGAAAAACCTTGAAATGGTTGACAAGAAGACCCTGCTGGTGTTGGCTGATATTAACCGTAATGTGTATTTATCATCACGCAACCTCAGTCAGACACGCGTTGTTTCTGCATCTGATGTCAACACGTATGATATCCTGAATGCACACAGCCTGCTGATCGCAGAAAGCTCAATCGCTAAGATTGAAGAAATACTTGGAAAAAAAGAATAGTCAATAAGAACCTAAAGATAATTTAACATGAGCGTATTGTTAAAACCGGTGATTACGGAAAAAATGACGGGAATGGCTGAAAAGTTTAACCGTTATGGATTTTTGGTTGACGTTACTGCCAACAAAATCCAGATCCGTTCTGCGGTAGAAAAAATGTACGGTGTAACGGTTGAAGAAGTTAACACGATGCGTTATGCCGGCAAAATTAAATCCCGCAACACAAAAAAAGGATACATAACCGGACGTACGAATGCTTTTAAAAAAGCAATCGTTACCCTGGCTAAAGGAGAAACCATTGATTTTTACAGTAATATTTAATTCACAATGGCATTAAAGAAATTAAAACCAACAACACCGGGTCAGCGATTTAAAATTGCTCCCCAGTTTGATGATATTACGGAAACAACTCCTGAGAAGAGTCTGCTTGCACCTTTTCGCAGTAAAGGCGGCCGTAACAATACAGGTAAAATGACGATGCGCTACAGAGGTGGCGGTCATAAGAAAAAATTACGTCTGATTGATTTTAAACGTGAGAAGGAAGGTATCGAAGCAGTTGTTAAGACAATTGAATATGATCCAACCCGTACAGCACGTATCGCCCTTCTGGTGTATGCTGATGGTGAAAAACGTTATATCGTTGCTCCCAGCGGTTTAAAAGTAGGTCAGACAATCAATACTGGAAAAGGTGTTGCTCCTGAAATTGGAAACTCTTTATATCTTGAAGAAATTCCTTTCGGAACACTGATTCATTGTATCGAACTACGTCCGGGTCAGGGAGCTTCTATGGCAAGAAGTGCTGGTTCACATGCACAGCTTACTTCACGTGAAGGAAAATATTCACTGATCAAGCTTCCTTCCGGTGAAATTCGCAAGATTTTAAATACATGCAAAGCCACAATCGGTATTGTTTCCAATCAGGATCATTCTTTGGAAAGATCTGGTAAAGCAGGCCGTGAACGTTGGAAAGGTCGCAGACCCCGCAACCGTGGTGTCAGTATGAACCCAGTTGATCATCCAATGGGCGGTGGTGAAGGCAGACAGTCTGGCGGACACCCACGTAACCGCAAAGGATTACCAGCAAAAGGTTATAAAACTCGTGCTAAGAAGAATCCTAGCAGTAAGTATATTGTTGAACGCAGGAAAAAATAATTAAAAACACTGAAACATGAGCCGTTCGCTTAAAAAAGGACCTTACATCGACATTAAACTTGACAAGAAAGTCGAAGTAATGAACGAAGGTAAAAAGAAGACCACAATAAAAACATGGTCACGCCGTTCAACGATTTCCCCCGACTTCGTCGGACATACATTTGCAGTTCATAACGGAAACAAATTCATTCCTGTTTATGTTACTGAAAACATGGTAGGCCACAAGTTGGGTGAATTTGCACCCACACGTATATTCCGCGGCCACTCTGGTAACAAGGATAAAGCGAAAAAGTAATAATCACATTGACTCTATAATAAAATGGGATCCAGAAAAAGACTCAAAGCCGAAGAGCGCAAAGAAGACCTGAAAGGCACTTTCTTTGCCAAGCTGAATAACTGCCCCACCTCACCCCGAAAGATGAGGCTGGTCGTTGAATTGATCCGCGGCAAAAAAGTGGACAAAGCGCTTCATATTCTCAAAGCCTGCCCTAAAGACGCATCCAATGATCTTCACAAACTGCTCCTCTCGGCAATTGCCAACTGGCAGCATAAAAACGAAGGTGTGCGTATGGAAGACAGCAAACTCTATATTAAGGAAGTTATGGTTGACAGCGGCCGTATGATGAAACGCCTCCGCCCTGCCCCACAAGGCCGTGCGTATCGCGTTCGCAAACGTTCAAATCATGTTACTCTCCTTCTGGAAAGTGCTAATATTAATGAAACACAAGAATAAGCAATAAATGGGACAAAAAGCAAATCCTATCGGAAATAGGCTGGGAATCATCCGCGGATGGGACTCTAACTGGTTTGGCGGAAAAACTTTCGCAAGCAAATTGGTAGAAGATGAAAAAATCAGAAAATATCTGAACGCTCGTCTTGCAAAAGCCGGTGTATCAAGAATTATTATTGAACGTACACTGAAGCTTATCACAGTTACTATCAACACAGCTCGTCCGGGTATCATCATTGGTAAAGGCGGACAGGAAGTTGACAAACTGAAAGAAGAGTTGAAGAAACTTACAACCAAAGAAGTTCAAATCAATATTTTCGAAATCAAGAGACCTGAGCTGGATGCTGTGATTGTTGGCAATACTATTGCCCGTCAGATTGAAGGCCGTATCTCCTATCGTCGTGCCATCAAAACATCGATTGCTTCTGCAATGCGTATGGGCGCTGAAGGAATTAAGGTCACTGTATCCGGTCGTATTGGAGGTGTTGAAATTGCCCGTACCGAGCGCTACAAAGAAGGCCGTACTCCGCTTCATACCCTTCGTGCTGATATTGATTATGCACTGGCTGAAGCACACACAACTTTTGGCCGTATCGGCGTAAAAGTCTGGATTTGTAAAGGTGAAGTTTTTGGAAAACGTGATCTTTCGCCACTGGTTGGCTTAGGCACATCCAAACCAGCACCCAAAGCACCCAAAGGAAGAAAAGGTAATCGTAAATAATAATACTCCTGATCCATGTTACAACCTAAAAAAACAAAATACAGGAAGATGCAGACTGGCGTTATCAAAGGTAACGCAAAGCGCGGCAGTGAGCTCGCTTTTGGTTCTTTCGGTCTCAAAACCCTGGACCAGCATTTTATCACAGGCCGTCAGATTGAAGCTGCCCGTCAGGCCATCACGCGTCACATGAAACGTGAAGGACAATTGTGGATTCGTATATTCCCCGACAAACCTATTACCAAGAAACCCGCTGAAGTACGTATGGGTAAAGGTAAAGGTGGACTGGAATATTATGTTGCACGTGTAAGTCCAGGCCGCATTATGTTTGAAGTAGAAGGAGTTCCTTCTGTTATTGCACGCGAAGCATTGCGCCTCGGTGCTCAAAAACTACCGGTACATACCAAACTGATTGTCCGGAGAGATTATGTTGAAGAAGCCGTAATTAAGTAAATTATGAAGAATCCAGTAATTCGTGAACTTTCCAAACCCGAACTTCTTGAAAGAATCGAGGAAGAGGAAAAACAGCTACTCAAGCTGAAGATGAATCATGCCGTTTCGCCGCTTGAAAATCCGACGAAAATTAAGGCAGCCCGCAAGCTAGTTGCGCGATTGAAAACCAATCTGAAACAGCGGGAAATTGAACAAGTAGAAAATCAAACGAAGCAATAAGTAACAGCTCAACTCATGACTGAAGAAAGAAATTTACGGAAACAGATAACCGGGATCGTTACTAGCAATAAAATGGAAAAATCCATTGTAGTTGCAGTCGTGCGCAAGGTGAAACACCCCAAGTACAAAAAGTTTGTGAAGAAAACTTCCAAGTTTTATGCACATGACGAAAAGAACGAAAGTGGCATCGGCGACAAAGTGATGCTCATGGAAACCCGCCCGCTCAGCAAAAACAAATGCTGGAGGTTAGTTGAAATAATTGAAAAGGCAAAATAACTATGATACAGCAGGAATCAAGACTATTAGTAGCTGACAACAGCGGTGCCCGCGAAGTACTTTGCATAAAAGTGCTGGGTGGTACACGCAAGCGTTATGCCCGTATCGGTGACAAAATTGTTGTTGCCGTGAAAGATGCCATCCCTTCTGGGAATATAAAAAGAGGCACTGTAACCAAAGCTGTGGTGGTTCGCACCAAAAAAGAAATTCGCAGACCTGATGGTTCGTATATCCGCTTTGATGATAATGCGGTTGTTTTACTGACAGCAACTGACGAGCTTCGCGGAACACGCATATTTGGACCGGTTGCACGCGAACTCCGCGATAAACAATATATGAAAATCGTTTCACTGGCACCTGAAGTGCTATAAGATCGTTTGTTATGGGAATCAAACTCAAAATCAAAAAAGGCGACACTGTAAAAGTTATTTCCGGTGACAGTAAAGGTCAGCAGGGAAAAGTACTGGACGTAGTCGTTGAAAAAAACAAGGCATTTGTGGAAGGAATCAACCTGATTTCTAAACACACAAAGCCCAATTCCAAAAATCAGAAAGGTGGCATTGTTAAGCAGGAAGCTGCAGTACATTTGTCGAATCTGATGCTGGTTGATAAATCCGGAAAACCTACACGCGTTGGCCGTACATTCACTGAAGACAATAAACTTGTCCGTTACTCTAAAAAAACCGGGGAGGTAATCAAATGAGCGAATATATTCCAAGATTAAGAAAAAAATATTCGGACGAAATCGTGCCTGCACTGATGAAAGAATTTTCGTATCCCAATACGATGCGCGTTCCGAAACTCACAAAAATATGTGTCAATCAGGGCGTTGGTGGTGCTACTGCCGATAAGAAACTGATTGATGTTGCTATCTCTGAAATGACACAGATCACGGGTCAGAAACCCGTTTCTACCAAGTCGCGTATAGATATTTCAAACTTCAAACTCCGTAAGGGAATGCCTATTGGTGTTCGTGTTACTTTACGCGGAGATAAGATGTACGAATTCCTTGATCGCCTTGTAGCTGTTGCCCTTCCACGCGTTCGCGATTTCAAAGGTGTGAACGACAAAGGTTTTGACGGACGTGGTAATTATACACTTGGTATTCCGGAACAAATTATTTTTCCGGAAATCAACATCGACAAAATCACAAAACTGATGGGTATGGACGTAACATTTGTTACAACTGCACCCAACGACAGGGAAGCATTTGCCCTGCTTAAAGAATTTGGACTTCCATTTAAAAAATAAGAATACCTATGGCAAAAGAATCAATGAAAGCCCGGGAAATTAAACGCCAGAAAATGGTGGCTAAATATGCCGAAAGACGTGCAGCTATGAAAATGGCTGGTGACTTTGTTGGCTTAAGCAAAATCCCCCGCAACGCATCTCCAGTTCGCTTACATAACCGTTGCCAGCTTACAGGCAGGCCAAAAGGTTACATCCGCGACTTTGGTATCTCGCGTATTTGCTTCCGCGAAATGGCACTTAACGGACTAATCCCCGGAATAACAAAATCAAGTTGGTAATTGAAGTACTCAAAATAAACAGAAAAAATGACTGACCCAATTGCAGATTATTTAACCCGGATGCGGAACGCCATTATGGCGAGCCATCGTATTGTTGAAATCCCTTCATCCGGGATTAAGAAAGAAATTACCCGTATCCTGTTTGAAAAAGGGTATATTCTGAACTATAAGTTCGAACAGGAAACCGCTCAGGGCACAATTAAAGTCGCTCTGAAATATCACCCCGAAACGAAACAATCGGCGATCTCTGAAATCAAGCGCGCCAGCCGTCCGGGATTAAGAAAATACGCTTCACACGACAAATTGCCCCGCGTAAAAAACGGTCTTGGTATTGCCATCATCTCAACCTCCAATGGTGTGATGACTGACAAGGAAGCCCGTGCCGGCAATATCGGTGGTGAGGTTTTATGCTATGTATTCTAAACGCTGGAGAACAGACTATGTCAAGAATCGGAAAAAAACCCATTGAGCTTCCCAAAGGCGTAACAATTACAGTTGGCAATGACCACACTGTTAATGTGAAAGGCCCACTTGGAGAATTATCTCAATTTGTTGATCCTTGTATCAAAATTGATATTCAGGAAAAAGAAATTGTGCTTACCCGCGAAACAGATCAGCAACGTCACCGCGCCATGCATGGCCTTTACAGAGCCTTGCTTAGCAATATGGTTGTTGGTGTATCCAAAGGTTTTACAATCGAACAGGAACTGGTTGGTGTCGGCTACAAAGCTGTCAATACCGGTCAGATGATCGAACTGTCACTTGGTTATTCGCACCATATTTTTATAGAATTGCCCTCAGAAATTAAAATAGAAACTACTGCTGAAAGAGGTAAAAATCCAACACTGAAACTTACCTCACACGACAAACAGTTGTTGGGTCTTGTAGCTGCAAAGATTCGTTCACTACGTAAACCTGAACCATACAAGGGTAAAGGTATCAAATTCGTGAATGAAATACTTCGCAGAAAATCAGGTAAATCAGCAGCAGCAGCTAAGTAATGTGTAATCATTTAACATCCAAACTGTAATGGCACTTACAACAACAGAACGCAGAGTCAGAATTAAGAAAAGAATACGTAAAGTGGTTTATGGAACCACTGAACGACCACGCTTATCGGTATTCAGAAGTAACAAACAGATTTACGCTCAGATCATTGATGATGTGAACGGAACAACACTGGTAGCCGCCTCTTCCAAAGTGAAAGAGTTGCAGCAGTCCGTCAACAAATCCGAACTGGCAAAACAGGTCGGGAAATTGATAGCTGAACGTGCCACACAGGCAGGGATTCTCGAAGTGGTCTTCGACCGCAACGGGTATCTTTACCACGGTCGTGTCAAGTCACTTGCTGATGGAGCCCGGGAAGGTGGCTTAAAATTTTAATCAAACGGAAAACATAATTCAATAGAGAATCCAATGTCGAAAAGAGTTAGCGTTAACAGAGTCAAATCAAGCGAAATCGAATTTAAAGATCGCCTTGTCAGCATACAGCGTGTTACTAAAGTTACCAAAGGGGGTCGCACCTTCAGTTTCTCTGCCATTGTTGTGGTAGGAAATGAAAGCGGCGTTGTTGGTTTCGGTCTGGGTAAAGCCGGTGAAGTAACCACAGCTATTGCAAAAGGTGTTGATGACGCCAAAAAGAATCTTATTAAAGTCCCTATCATTAAAGGTACTGTACCTCACGAACAAGAGGGAAAATATTGTGGTGCGCTTGTTTTTCTCAAGCCAGCTGCTCCCGGAACCGGAGTTATCGCCGGCGGTGCTATGCGCGCTGTTCTGGAAAGTGTGGGTATTAAAGATGTGCTTGCCAAATCAAAGGGATCTACGAACCCACATAGTGTGGTGAAGGCCACTATCAGCGCTTTGATGCAGCTGAAAGATGCGGTTACCATTTCCCAGCTTCGTAACATTACTATTGATAGAGTTTTTCACGGATAAAAAAAAACCTGAATATGAAACTGAAAATAAGACAGGTAAAAAGCGCGATTGACAAACCTGAACGTCAGAAAAGAACCGTTCGCGCACTGGGTATCACAAAACTGCACCGTCCCGTGGAAGTGGAAGCCACTCCCCAGGTACTGGGCATGATAAACAAAGTAAAACATTTGTTAAGTGTTGAAGAAATTTAATTGAACAGTTATGGAATTATCAAATTTAAAACCCGCAAAAGGTTCGGTCAAGAAAACTAAACGTATAGGCCGTGGTCAGGGATCCGGAAGAGGCGGTACATCTACACGCGGACACAATGGTGCCCAGGCTCGTTCTGGTTATTCCCGCAAAATCGGTTTTGAAGGTGGTCAGATGCCCCTTTACCGCCGCGTTCCCAAATTCGGGTTTAAGAATATTTCCCGCGTTGAATATAATGCCATTAACCTTGATGTTCTTCAGAAACTTTCTGAAGCAAAAAAAATATCTACCATCGATGTTGAAGCTCTTATTGCCAATGGTCTAATTTCAAAACATGATAAGGTGAAAGTACTGGGTCGTGGAAAACTGACCGTAAAAGTAGATGTTAAAGCACATGGTTTTTCAAAATCAGCTCAGGTAGCAATTGAAGCAAACGGTGGCACTATAACTAAAATCTGACCGGAATGAAACGTCTGTTCGAAACGATTAAAAATATTTATAAGATCGAAGACCTTCGGTCAAGGATCATGTACACCTTAGGTATTATCTTAATATACCGCCTTGGGTCGTATATCGTTCTTCCGGGTATTGATCCCACTTACCTCGGTGGCTTGCAGAAGCAGTCACAGGATGGGATCATGGGCCTGCTCGATATGTTCTCCGGTGGTGCTTTTAGCAATGCATCCATCTTCGCTCTCGGTATTATGCCTTATATCTCTGCATCTATCATTGTGCAGTTGCTGGGTATTGCCATCCCTTACTTCCAGAAACTTCAGAAAGAAGGGGAAAGCGGTAGACAGAAAATTAACAAAATCACCCGTTGGCTCACAGTTATTGTTACTGCAGCTCAGGCTCCCGGATACATTGCTAACGTGGTATATTCAATGCCTGCTGAAGCAATCATGCCTTTCGACCCGGCATCTGCTGGTCCTTCGACATATTTCTGGATATCCTCAATGGTAATCCTTACTGCCGGAACTATGTTTGTTATGTGGCTCGGTGAAAGAATTACAGATAAAGGTATCGGAAACGGTATTTCTATGATCATCATGATCGGTATTATTGCACGACTTCCCTTTGCACTTTTCGGTGAATTCGCTTCACGTCTGGAACAACAGGGCGGTGGTCTCGTAGTGTTTATGCTTGAAATTGTACTGATGATTCTTGTAATCATTGGCGTGATCCTGTTGGTTCAGGGAACACGAAAAATCCCTGTACAGTTTGCAAAACGTATCGTTGGAAACAAACAGTATGGTGGCGTGCGCCAGTATATTCCTTTAAAGGTAAATGCTGCGGGTGTTATGCCAATCATCTTTGCCCAGGCAATTATGTTTATTCCAATCACGGTTGCTGGTTTCTCAAGTTCTGAATCTGTTTCAGGCTTTGTAACTGCTTTTGCAGATTATCAGGGCTTCTGGTACAATTTCACCTTTGCGTTAATGATTATTTTGTTTACCTATTTCTATACAGCCATCACAATCAACCCAACCCAAATGGCAGACGACATGAAGAAAAACGGCGGATTTATTCCCGGTGTTAAACCGGGTAGAAAAACAGCCGATTTCATCGATTCTGTTATGTCGCGAATAACCTTGCCCGGTGCGATATTCCTGGCGGGTGTTGCGATTCTGCCTGCTTTTGCAGGGATGATCGGGATTACAAGTCAGTTTGCTCAGTTCTATGGTGGAACCACGCTGCTGATTCTTGTAGGTGTAATTTTGGACACACTTCAGCAAATCGAAAGTCATCTGCTGATGCGTCACTATGATGGTTTAATGAAGACCGGCCGGATTAAAGGAAGGTCCTCTGTAGGTATGACCGGATAATAAAAAAAGAATGATTCTCTTCAAAACATACGAAGAAATTGAGTTACTCAGGATAAGTTCCTTGCTTGTTGGAAAAACCCTTGCCGAAGTGGCCAGGCAGATTAAACCCGGTGTAACAACCGCGGCACTTGATAAAATTGCAGAAGAATTTATCTGTGATAACGGTGCCAAACCTGCCTTCAAAAACTACCGGGGCTACCCTGCTACCCTTTGCATTTCAATTAATGCTGAAGTGGTACACGGAATCCCATCCCCTTCCCGCGAAATAAAGGAAGGAGATATTGTCTCGGTCGATTGCGGTACTTTATTAAACGGTTATTATGGCGACTCAGCCTTCACCTTTGAAGTCGGAGAAATCAAACCGGAAATTAAAAAACTGCTGCAGATCACGCGCGAAGCCTTGTACAAAGGAATTGAGCAGGCCGTTGACGGGAAACGAATCGGAGATATTGGTCATGCCGTGCAATCACATTGCGAAGCAGCCGGTTTCTCAGTCGTTCGCGAAATGGTCGGTCACGGAATAGGAAAAAGTCTTCACGAATCACCGGAAGTTCCCAATTACGGGAAACGAGGAGCAGGCACTAAGCTGCGTGAAGGAATGGTCATCGCAATTGAACCTATGATCAACTTCGGCAAAAAAGAAATCGTAGTAAGCAAAGATGGCTGGACCATCACTGCCGCCGACGGTTTCCCCTCAGCTCACTTCGAACACACAGTGGCTGTCGGTAAGGAAAAATCCGATATTCTTTCTTCGTTTGAATGGATAGATGAAATATTAAAAAAGTAAAATGGCAAAACAGTCGTCGATAGAGCTTGATGGAACGGTCGTGGAATCGTTGGGAAATGCTATGTTTCGCGTTGAATTAGAAAACGGACATATCATCATTGCCCACATTTCCGGTAAGATGCGGCTACATTACATCAAAATCTTGCCCGGTGATAAGGTGAAGATCGAAATGTCGCCCTATGACCTGACAAAAGGCCGAATCACGTTCCGATATAAGTAATTTATTAAACACAATAACAATGAAAGTCAGAGCATCTGTTAAGAAACGTACCGAAGATTGTAAGATTGTCCGCAGAAACGGGAGAATCTACGTCATCAACAAAAAGAATCCAAAGTACAAACAAAGACAAGGTTAATTTAACACAAACGATATAGTATGGCACGTATAGCTGGTATAGACATTCCAAAAAACAAACAGGGTTATGTTGCGCTTACCTACATTTATGGTATAGGACAAAGCACATCGAAAAAAATCCTGGCTGAAGCCGGTATTAACATGTACACAAAAGTACAGGATTGGACGGATGATGAGCAAACGAAGATTCGTAACATCATTAATGATAATATTAAAGTTGAAGGCGGACTGCGTTCGGAAGTTCAGCTGAATATCAAGCGTCTGCTTGACATCGGTTGCTACCGCGGTGTTCGTCATCGTAACGGTCTGCCAACACGTGGTCAGAGCACAAAAAATAACGCACGTACCCGTAAGGGCCGTCGTAAAACTGTTGCCAACAAGAAGAAAGCAGCAGCCAAGAAGTAATCAATCAGCACAGAATAACGTCTTAGAATATGGCAAAACAAACCAAGACAACAAAGAAGAAAGTCGTAAAGGTAGATGAGTACGGACAGGCTCATATCTATGCATCTTTCAACAATTGTAACGTAACGCTTACCAACAGCGTGGGACAGGTTATCTCCTGGTCAACCGCAGGTAAAATGGGTTTTCGCGGATCGAAGAAAAACACACCCTACGCAGCTCAGGTAGCAGCTCAGGATGCATGCAAAGTGGCTTACGAAATGGGCCTCCGCAAAGTAAAAGTATTTGTAAAAGGACCGGGATCCGGCCGTGAATCAGCTATCCGCAATATCGCGGCAGCAGGAATTGAAGTTCTCGAAATCGTCGATGTAACTCCCTTGCCTCACAACGGTTGCAGACCTCCTAAAAGAAGAAGAGTTTA
>JAZDMK010000195.1:0-4563 GCA_043800975.1 Bacteroidota bacterium
AGCGGCACATCAAGACTCTTGTCGCGGAACTCCTGTGCACGAACGGAAGATTGGCTGAGAGGCTTCGCATCGGGGATATCCGTAAAGAAACAGACAAGTCGCCGGGCTACGCAACCTTCACCAATTGCACGCCGGTTACGAGCCCCCTGTTCGATCCCCTCGGAGACAACCGGCTCTGGAGGTTGTTTGGCATGCAATTCATCAATCTGAAACTGCTGACAGCGGAAAGCCTTCGCTCCGCACTGAGGCTTCTGTGCGTATCGGTCGGCCAGGACCGGCAAACGACTGAGCGTGATGAATTGCATATCGAAGGGATACAAGGTCTCACGATAGAAGCCTGCGACAGGATTGTGCAACAGGTCATGAAACGGGGCTGGAATATTCATATTATGCTGGACACCGACTGTTACTGCTCTCCGGGTGATATGTACCTGTTCGGCGCGATGCTCGACCACTTCCTGCGAGGATTTGTTTCCGAAGCGTACTTCTCACGGACTATTATCGAAGATGTGCGGGGTGGAGTTGAGTATGAATTGACGACAAAGATGGGGAGAAGAGCTTTGCTATAAAGAAGCAGTGGCGGCGACAAAATGTTTTAAACACCAATTTGAGGGACTTTATGAAAAAAACATCCATCATCCTCACTGTTTTAGTTGCATTGATGGCGATTGTTGCTTGCGAAAAACAGCAACAGTATCAACAACAGAGCCCGGAAAATAATGCTCCGCAAGTACGTGCTGAACAAAACACCCAATCAATAAATGAATTCTGGTCTGCATTCCGCAAGGCAGTACTTGCAAATAACAAAAAGGTCATAGCTGAAATGACGCAATTCCCATTTGTTGCCGCATATTCCCCCGAAGGGGCACCTGCTTTCTCTCATGATATCAACGAATTTCCAATAATATTTGATATTTTATTGAATCTTAAAGGCAAGCTACATAATTTGCCAAGTTCGTCGTACGAATTAATTAGACAGTCTGAGACAGTCCCAAAAATTAATAAAAAGGAAAAAAATCAATTTACTGCCGGGGTATTTATATTTCGCAAAAAAAACGGCAATTGGCGTCTAACTGGAGCACAAGTACATGAATATCCAGAAATAGTGGCTACCGGGCCAAATGGGACACCACAACAGAGCATACAAGACTTTTGGAATCAATTCCGTCAGGCAGTACTGACAAACGACAAAAATGCCATAGTTTCGATGACATCTTTTCCATTTTTCACGCAAGGGCCAACTGATGATTATCCGATAGTGTCACACAACAATAAAGTAGAATTTGCAAAGACAATAGATACGCTATTAAACAGTAATATTGCTTCTGCATACAAATCAGAATCAATGCATACATTTATTGTGCGTAATAAAAATATTGCAGAAATAATTGCTACAGCCGATGACGGCAGCAGAAACTTTCAAGATATGTGTTACGTAATTAATAAATTCACTTTTTGGAAGATGTGTGGCAAGTGGTATTTCTCAGAAGCACAACAAATAATAAACACTGAAAACAAAGGTTAATAATCATGCTCATACTATCAAAACTAAAATACGGTGACCGCAATAGTGACGTTGAGGAATTGCAGAAGCTATTAAACAAGAAATTATTACCACGTCCAAAACTTGTAGTAGATGGAGAGTTTGGGACCAATACGTATGAAGCGGTAAAAAAATATCAACAATCTATTGGCTTGACAAGCAACGGGGTCGTAGGCCCTTGGACCTGGATACGATTATATTTTAAGCGGATGCCACCCAGTACAGCCAGCAACAGAATACCCCTCCCCCGAAGAGCGTCGGGCGGAATATCTCCAAATGCACCCAGTGCGCCGACAAAAGGCATATCGAAATCTGCATCTGATGCTGCCCCTTGGATGGAGATAGTGAAAAAAGAGAGAGGTACTACGCAAATTAAAAAAGAAAAACATAATCCAAGGATTATAGAATATCACTCAACCACAACACTGAAAGCGAAAAACGATGAAACGGCTTGGTGTTCATCTTTTGTAAATTGGATAATGAAAGAAGCTGGTTACAAAGGAACAGGAGATGCGTTAGCAATTAGTTGGTTACATTGGGGGCAGAAACTAGAAAAGCCAAGATATGGTGCAATTACGGTTGTATACAATCCTAAGCATTCGCCAAGATCTTCTGGTAACCATGTTTCATTTTTTGTATCTGAAACTAAAACCCATATTTATCTTATGGGTGGAAACCAGTCAGGAACAGTGCGGCTTTCCGGATATCCAAAAAATAAATTCATAATTAAAGGTTATTGCTGGCCAACCAAGAACAACAAAGCAAAGTAACTACGTTTTCTGCTGCTCAATGTATAGTATGTAAACAAATATATTTAAATGTAATAAGGATAAAAGAGTAACATTATGATAAAAATACTAACATCACTTTGTGTGTTTTTTGCGTTGCTGCCATTGTTTGGATGTGCAAAAGAAAAACAAGACCAAGAGCTGAAAAACAATAGCAATGCTAAGCTTATAACGTCTGTAAATACTATTCAGTCTGCAAATAAATTTTGGGCAAAATTCAGAAATGCAGTACTTACAAACGACAAGCAAGCAATAGCTATAATGTCACAATTACCATTAAGAATCGTGTTTGAAGAGGAGGGTACCCCGTCTAATTATGAGTATACATCGTTTCAGGTGATTATTGATGTGTTATTGCATGTTAAAGATAATATACCTTTAAGCTCTTATGAATTAATAGCACAAAACAAAACGCTTTTGCCTGAATATTTTACGAATAACGGAAACAGATTTTCAGTGGGAGTATTTGTGTTCGATAGAGTCAACGACAAATGGATTATCAGTTGCGCATCACTTAAGGAATATAACGATATATTTGTCACAGGCCCGAAAGGCACACCCCAGCAGAGCATACAAGAGTTTTGGGGGCAGTTTAGAAATGCAGTTATTGTAGATGATTATGACTACATAGTGTCAACAATGTCTTTCCCGTTTGAAACAAATGATACTGATTTGGACCCAGTGGCTACATATGATAACGATACACATGTAAAACATGTAATAGTGAAGCTATTAAATGGTAGTGTTGGAAAAGCACATAAAGCTGAAACAATGCTTAAATATGCTATAAAAACTAAAATACTTACTAAATACAACAGTAGGTGTGTTGGAAATGACTTTTGCGAAATTGGGAACTTTACTTATCGAAAAATGATGGGCAAATGGTATTTCGTTTCTGCAGCGAGAGGCGAATGACATGAAGGTAAATGTGAGTATGGCTAGTTAGATAATAGTTACAATATGAATATATGTATGTAAAACACAATAATGTAAAGGAGATCAAAATGTCAGCATCAGATGCTACATTTCTGTTTTCAATAACAGGAAATTCAAAAGATCTATCAGTAACCAATTTTTGTGCAATTGAATCAATGTCAGCTGCGTTTAATGTTAAAATTCAATTTGTTACAACGATTGAAATTAATGATTACGAAAAATTGATCGGAAATGAATCATTGTTGACGATTCTTAACGACTACGATGAATATGGAGATACCGACCGCTATTTTCACGGAATGATAAGAAAACTGGAGTATGTTGGCGCTGATGGGGATTATTATTTGTACGAAGCCGAAATGGTTCCCAAATTCTGGCAACTCTCCTTGCGTAAGAATTGCCGTATCTTCCAGGAAACAACAACACAGGACATTGTAAAGAAACTATTGGAGGAAGGCGGAATCGATTCAGATCATTATCGCTTTGCATTGGTAAACGAAAAACACGATCGAGGTTTCTGTGTTCAATATAACGAAAGCGATTTTGATTTCATCAGTAGGCTGCTCGAAGAAGAAGGTATTTATTATTTCTTTGAGCATTATAAAGACAAACATGCCATGGTTATGTGTGATGACAAAACAATACATTCTCCGATCAAAGGCGATAAAACGATAGTTTTCAATCCAGGGGGCATGGAAGGCGATGAAGAAAGTATTTATTCATTCACCTTTTCACAACGGATGAGGTCGGGCGAATATACTCACCGTAATTTCTTCTTCAAAAGAACTACACTTGACCTTACTGCAAAAGAGAGCGCACCTAACAAGGAATCCTTTGAAGTTTATGAATATCCGTCCTTACACACAACTCAGGAGCGTGGAAACGAATTAGCCAAAGCACGCTCTGAAGAACTTGCTGCAATGCAGAAACAGGGAAACGGATACAGCACATCCTGCAGACTCATTCCAGGTTACACTTTTACGCTTTTCGGTCACGATTCAAAAGTTTTAAACACAGACTATTTGATAACAAGCACGGTTTTCTCCGGAGAACAACCGCAGTCATTAGAAGAGGGTAACGGCGATGGCTTTTTATTCGACGTTGAATTTACCGTAATTCCGGCATCTGCCCAATTCAGGCCGGCCAGAACAAGAGAAAAACCATTCGTAAAAGGTCTCCAGACCGCCACCGTTGTGGGACCTAAAGGAGAGGAGATCCACACCGACGACTACGGGAGGGTGCGGGTACAGTTTCACTGGGACCGGGAAGGGAAGCGAAACGACAAGAGCTCCTGCT
>JAZDMK010000215.1:0-2661 GCA_043800975.1 Bacteroidota bacterium
AGAATCAATTTTTAATGATTTAACTGGGTTTAATATTAAAGCTGAGCAAATTAAACTTTATTATGATTTTAAGAGTAAACTTAGCTCTATTTGGACATGGAAAACATTAAAAAGAATGAGAAATTACATAAAAATTAATGATAATAACATTGAAATTGTTTTACCAAAGTTTCATAAAATTGGAAAAAAAATTACTTTAATATTGTCAATTTTATACATTATTTATCCTTTTGTATATATATACTCAACTAACATTTACGAATCCAATGAACTGTATTCTGTAGACACTATTGCATTTTGTGTTGTTTCATGGATTATTTCATATATGTTTTTTTGGCTTTTTTCAACAATTTTTAAATCGGGAAAATTGTTTAAGGAATATAGCAAAATTAAAACAGAATCAGTGAAGGATAGGGAATAAAATCAATTTTGATCGTTTGGGATTTGTTGTATATTCTATCATTGATAATGGTGACTATTCAAATGCTGAGACAAAGATCAATCCATTAACTTTAATCCACTTACCCAACATTTGGAAAAGGGAGGCAAGCCACTGTTTTTGCATTTCCAAATTGACCCCAACCCTAAATCCCGAAATTCAATAACCTTTGAACTAACTTATAAAGATGTATCTGGATTGAAATACAAGCAATGTGTTTTTTGCATCAAAGATTCATATGGCACGTTTATAATTCCATATTTGCCCGAAATTGAAAATGAACTCTTGTAAATAAGTGGCACGGGATTATTCGCTTCATCAATTTATTTCAAAGGTGCGCGGTTGCGGAGTGAGAACAAAGTGAGATGATTTGAATCAGAGTTCTAAACACAAAACCCCGAGCCCATTCGGGGCATCGGGGTTTTGTGTGAATCGCGAATGCGAAGCGATAATTATTCACCCGAACCTGAATCGGGAAACTGAACATCCGGTTCGGGGTTAGATGTTACGGGATTGATGATGAATTCGAGGGCTACTTCATCATCTGCATTGATAATCACATTGGGAACATCCTGCGTGATAAAACCATCGGCTGAAATACGCAGTATGTATGTGCCCGGCTTGACGGATTCGAAATTGAATTCGCTGTCGGGGTCGGTATCGGTTTTGAGATCGGTACCCAGAATTTCAATGTTTGCACCTTCGACGGGATCGCCGGAAACGCTGTCGTAGACAAAGCCGGAGAGCACAGCGAAATGATCGGTGACAGCCTGATTTTCTTCTGTTTTTGAAGGATGACCTTTGTAGTCGTAGATAACGCGGGCCTTCTGGTATACATTATAAAACTCTTTGTCCACTTCCTCTGCCCTTTCCATGATTTTATCAAGTTCCTCGCTGAGGAGTCTTGATGTTTCATGGTAAAGCACTGCCAGTTCGCCTGTGGAGCCGGTGCGTGAGGAACGTGCTGTGAGCATACCTTCATACGAATCTACAAAGGCGGTGATCTGCGCCTGATAGCCACCCATGTATGCAACATCGATGCTGTAGGGTGCCAGATCGTTAAGATTATCGTTGGCGAGTTCATAGATGAGGTTACACTTCTCGATAAAAACATCGTCGGGAAAACGAAGGAGACGGAGCTGGGAATAGCCTACCTGACGGATGATGTCGCGATGGCTGTTTGCTGCGGCCCATGCGCAAAGGCAACCGGAAACAGAGGCGGCCTTTTTTGCACACTTTTCTTTAGAGATGTTTTTGTCCTCAGTGAAACCGACGAGATTTGCTCCCTGGGTTTTCTCGGTTTTTTTGATCTGATCGACCAGATTGAAAAACTGCTGCACTGTATTGAAGAGTGCAACGATAGCGGACACTGCCGCAGGGTACTTTTTGAATACACCCATGACTGCATCGTACATGCGGTGTATGTTAAGTTGGGTTCTTTTCATTTCGTACTGTTATTTAAGTTAACATTCTACTTACGGACTTCGTGAACGTAATGAGTAAAATTATTTCATGCAGCTGTATTTTGGTTATTGATTTTAGGATATTAACGAAAGGATGTAAAAAAATATTGTGGGGGTGAAAAATTTTTTAACATTTTTTAAAAGTTGGAAGCCCGGAGTCAGGAGACAGAAGAACATAGTACAAGCGGTGGCTGATACTTTTCGGTTTTCGTGCCACTAAAACACCAAAGCACGAAAGAGCACCAAAGTTTTTTTCACGCAAAGGCGCAGAGAACGCAAAGTTTTTTTTAATACTGATGGGCGAAAGTCTCCTGACTTCGCCCAAAATAATTAAGTTTTAACGGATATTAGTTCCGCGCTCCGCGCGTTGTTATGGGCAGGAATGAAGAAGTGGAATACAAACAAAAATGTTTCGCTGTTGGTTGAACGGTAATCTTATGATGATTCCTGCATGCGCAGGAATGGCTTATGGTATTTAAACCTCCAAGGTTAGGCTTCGTGTTATTTAGACATTCGTTTTAAACCTTGGAGGATTGCGCCATGGGATGGAAGCGGCAGCCCCACCGGACTATAGCGGACAGCCCTGCGCTGCGAAGTAGCGGGCGCCAAAAAAATTGAAATAAGAATCCTACAAAATCCCCTTCCCGCTTTTCTCCTTCTGCTGTTCAATTTTCTTCTCAGTTTTATTTACAAATTTACCTTTGTTAAAGCGATAGTTCACTTCCAGCATCAAAATGTTTTTCAGAAAAGTGATATTCC
>JAZDMK010000281.1:0-11063 GCA_043800975.1 Bacteroidota bacterium
ATTTTTCTGAGTCAAAAGTTTGTAACATCTTTTTTGCGTCTTCTAACAACCTTGTGGCTTCACCTCCATAAACCGCATCTGATAATACTTCCGGATATTTTGATTTTTTAAAATCCCAGGCTTTGAAAAAATAACTCCAGTTGATATAAGGTGTTAACTCCTCAACCGAGATTTTATTAAACACATGTATTCCGGGTTTAGCAGGCTTTACAGGAACATAATTATTTTTGTCTGTCACAAAAGAATTCTTTCTGGCTTCATCCAGTGAAATATTTTTATGTGAAGCATTTCTTTGACTGGAAAGCTCGCGCAGTTTTTCGTACTCTGCATTCACAGAAGCAACGAAAACTTTTCTTGTATTGGGATTCGACAATTGTTGACAGACATAAGCACTTTGCGAAGCATCAGAAACACGAATGACAGGACCTGAATAAACCGGTGCAATTTTAACCGCCGTATGCAGCAAAGAGGTAGTAGCACCACCAATCAATAAAGGAATATTAATTTTCCTTCTTTCCATTTCGGTTGCGATCAGAATCATTTCGTCGAGCGATGGCGTAATGAGTCCGCTCAGTCCAATAACCGATGCACCCGCTTTTTCCGCTTCATCCAGAATTTTATCGCCATGGACCATCACGCCCAGATCGATCACTTCAAAATTGTTGCATGCCAGCACAACACCCACAATGTTTTTTCCTATATCATGCACATCGCCTTTGACGGTAGCTAAAACAACTTTCCCATTTTTGGAAGATGCATTATTGAGATCATCCGAACTCATATATGGATCAAGAAAGCCAACGGCCTTCTTCATTACTCTCGCTGATTTCACAACCTGCGGAAGAAACATTTTTCCCTGACCAAACAACACTCCCACCCTGTTCATTCCATCCATCAACGGACCTTCGATGACAGATAATGCCGTTGAAAATTCTTTCATTGCATCGGCCATGTCGGCTTCCACAAATTCATCATTTCCTCTCAGTACAGAAAGTGCAATGCGCTCAGCAATTTTATTATTTCGCCATTCGAGGTTCGCCTGACTTTTTTCAGTGACTTTTCCACTGTATTTTGAAGCTATATTGACAAGTTGCTCGGTGGCGTCATTTCTGCGGTTCAACAGAACATCTTCAACGGCAGTTAATAATTCTGCGGGGATATCATCATAAATACGAATCATTCCGGCATTCACAATTCCCATATCCATTCCGGCTTTGATGCCATGATACAGAAATGCAGAATGCATGGCCTCGCGCACTGTATCATTTCCACGAAATGAAAATGAAACATTGCTGACACCACCACTCACTTTTGCATACGGAAGATTTTCTTTGATCCATGCAGTCGCACGAAAATAATCGTTGGCATAATCGTTATGTTCATCAAGACCTGTAGCGACAGTAAGAATGTTCGGATCGAAAACAATATCCTGTGGTGGAAAATTAATTTTCTTCGTCAGCAAATCATAAGAGCGCTTACAGATTTCAATTTTTCTTTCAAAAGTAACAGCCTGACCATTTTCATCAAAGCACATCACAACAAGAGCAGCACCGTACTGCTTAATTTTTTGTGCGCGTTGCAGAAATTTATCTTCGCCTTCTTTCAGGCTGATGGAATTAACAATTCCTTTTCCCTGCAAACATTTTAATGCAGCTTCAATTACTTCCCAACGCGATGAATCAATCATAACGGGAACACGTGAAATATCAGGTTCTGACGAAATCAGATTTAAAAATTTTACGATTGCCTTTTCAGCATCAATCATGGGAGCATCCATACTGATGTCGATGATATTGGCTCCGTTCTCAATCTGTTGGCGGGCTACAGCGAGCGCTTCGGAATATTTTTCATCAGCAATCAGCTTTGCAAAACGTGCAGACCCTGCCACATTGGTGCGTTCCCCGACATTGATAAAATTTGAATTTTCATCAATTTTCAACGGTTCAAGTCCGGATAGTTTTGTAACAAATTCTTGTTTGGGAATTTTACGGGGTGGATATTTAGCAGCCACTTCTGCTATTGCTTTAATATGATCGGGAGATGTTCCACAACAACCACCGATGATATTGATAAAACCGGAACTGCATAAATCCTCTGCATAGACTGCCATTTCCTTCGCTGATTCATCATAGGCTCCAAAGGCATTGGGCAAACCGGCGTTGGGATATATGATTGTAGGAACAGAAGCCAGTTTAGAAATTTCTTCAATGTATGGTCTCAGTTGCTTCGCACCCATGGCACAATTCATCCCCACTGCAAAGAGGTCTGCATGCGAAATCGAAATGTAAAAAGCCTCTAAAGTTTGTCCCGACAAGGTTCTTCCGCTGGCATCTGAAATCGTTACAGAAACCATTACAGGCAAACGCTTGCCGGATGTCTGAAAATATTCTTCCGCAGCGAACAAAGCTGCTTTGCAATTCAGTGTATCAAAAACGGTTTCTATTAAAAGTAAATCTGCACCGCCTTCGGCAAGTCCGGATATTTGTTCAAGATAGGCTTCAGCCATCTGATCAAATGTAACTGCACGAAATCCGGGATCATTCACATCGGGCGACATAGAACACGTTTTTCCGGTAGGCCCGATAGAGCCTGCCACAAAGCGCGGTTTATCAGCAGTTGAAAATTTTAATGCAGCGTCTTTCGCAATACGGGCCGCCTGAAAATTTATTTCATAGACATATTTTTCAAGGTTATAATCTGCCTGTGAAACAGAAGTCGAATTAAAAGAGCAGGTTTCAATAATATCAGCACCGGATTGCAAATAATTTTCATGAATCTTTTGTATGACGTGAGGCATTGTAAGAACAAGCACATCATTATTACCTTTCAGGTTGCAGGCGTGATTAGCAAATTTTTCTCCGCGATAATCTTTTTCTTCCAGCTTGAATTGCTGAACCTGGGTACCCATCGCTCCGTCGAGAATCAGAATGCGTTTTTGTATGGCCTCTTGAATTGTCATGCTCAGGTTGTAAATTTTTCTAATTTTGCACAAAGTTAATAAAAGACGGAAGATAGAAGTCAGAAGTCGGAAGACCGAAGACCAAAAATTTTCAACATGAAAGTAACAGAACACATCAAGGATTTAAAGAAAACGATTTTTACGTTTGAAGTATTACCTCCGTTGAAAGGAGAAAGTATTCATGCTTTGTATCGTATGCTGGATCCTTTAATGGAATTTAAGCCACCCTTTATCAATGTTACATATCACCGTTCGGAATACGTTTATAAAAAATTACCTAACGGATATTTGCAGAAAGTGGCTGTGCGCAAACGTCCCGGAACAGTTGGTATTTGCGCAGCGATTATGAACCGGTATAAAGTGGATACCGTTCCTCATATTATTTGCGGTGGTTTCACAAGGGAAGAAACAGAAGATGCCCTGCTGGATCTTCATTATATCGGAATTGAAAATGTACTCGCCCTGCGCGGTGATCCTCCCCGCAATGAAAAAGATTTCAAGCCTGAAGAAGGTGGTCATGGTTATGCTGTTGATTTGGTTAAGCAAATCATCAATATCAATCAGGGAAAATACATGGAAGAGGATTTAAAGAACGGAATCCGAACCAATTTCTGTGTGGGCGTGGCCGGATATCCTGAAAAACATTTTGAATCCCCCAATCTGGAAGAGGATCTGCACTGGGTGAAAGCGAAAGCTGATGCTGGTGCTGAGTTCATCGTAACGCAGATGTTTTATGACAATAAAAATTATTTTCAGTTTGTAGAAAACTGCCGTAAGACGGGAATTACGATCCCGATTATTCCCGGTTTGAAGCCGATTGTTTCGAAAAAGCAAATCAAAGCACTTCCAAAAACTTTCAACATTGATATTCCTTTTGAACTTTCCCAAGAACTTGAAAAATGCAGCAATGAAGAACAAGCCTGCGAAGTTGGAAAAGAGTGGTTATATCATCAGACAAAAGAACTGATAGCAGCGGACATTCCCTGCGTTCATTTCTTTACCATGAGCAATGATGCCGCTTCACTGGCTGAAGTGGTTAAAAAAGTTTTTTAGTTTCCTGACTAAATATTAAAACTAAACAATTTCCCATTTTCTTAACATTCCAAAACTACCGTAATTCGTTTTAGAGAGACTTTCGTGCTAGTTACTAAGGGTTAATCACATTCGTCGTGTTTGAATTTTACTTACATTCGTCTTCTCAAAAAAACCAATATGAAAAAACGTATACTTTTTATTTTATTCGCTGCAGTCGTTAACATATCTGCAGCATTTGCTTTATTGACAACGCCCGTTCAGGTTTCTCCAACCCATGGAGCAATCGGGCAGAATGTAAATGCATTTCTTGACTGGAATACTTCAGTAGGTGCTTCCTGGTATGAAGTGAAAGTGGGCACCAGTCCTACGCTTGCAGGCGCATCCCTTGTCAACACTGCTACGAACAGTTATTATTACTGCGTCAACCTTTTCTTTAACACTACTTATTACTGGTCTGTTCGTGCCAAGAGTGCTTCTGATTCTTCTGCCTGGTCAATCATCTGGCAGTTTACAACCATGGATGCACCAACACTTGTTTCACCAGCGAATAATGCAGTTAACCAAAATGCCAATGCATTTCTGGATTGGAACAGTGTGAGCGGGATTACAAATTATGATGTGGAAATTGACACCAATGCTGCATTTAACACATCTTTTCATGAATATCATTCTACCGTTAGCGGTACTGATTATTATTATTGTTCAAATTTACATTTCGGACAGAAATATTATTGGCGCGCAAGGGCAAGGCATGCAACCGATACCAGTTCGTGGACATCAACCTGGGCTTTCCGCGTGATGAATAATGTAACGCTTGTTTCACCAGCCAACAATGCAGTCAATCAAAATGCAAATGCATTTTTAGATTGGAATAGTGTAACCGGAATTACGAACTACGATGTAGAACTTGATACCAGCGCGGCTTTCAACACTTCATTTCACGAATACAATTCTACCGTAAGCGGAACCGATTATCGTTACTGTTCGAATTTACGATTCGGTCAAAAATATTATTGGCGTGCAAGAGCAAGGCATGCAACCGATACAACGGCATGGTCGGCCACATGGGCTTTCCGCGTGATGGATGGCGTTACATTGTCTTCACCAACCAACAATGCGACCAACCTGAATGCAAATGCATTTCTGGATTGGAACAGTGTTACCGGAATTACTAATTATGATGTAGAGCTTGATACCAGCGCAGCTTTCAACACTTCATTTCACGAATACAATTCAACGGTAAGCGGAACCGACTATCGTTACTGTTCGAATTTACGTTTCGGCCAAAAATATTACTGGCGTGCCAGAGCAAGGCATGCAACCGATACAACTGCATGGTCGCCCACATGGGCTTTTCGCGTGATGGATGGCGTTACATTGTCTTCACCAACCAACAATGCAACCAACCTGAATGCAAATGCATTTTTAGATTGGAACAGTGTGAGCGGAATTACAAACTACGATGTAGAACTTGATACCAGCGCGGCTTTCAACACCTCGTTCCACGAATACAATTCTACAGTTAGCGGAACCGATTATCGTTACTGTTCGAATTTACGTTTCGGACAAAAATACTACTGGAGAGCCAGAGCAAGGCATGCAGCAGATACAACTACATGGTCGGCCACATGGGCATTCCGTGTGATGAACAATGTTACATTGTCTTCACCCACCAACAATGCAACAAACCTGAATGCAAATGCCTTTCTGGATTGGAACAGTGTGAGCGGTATTACGAATTATGATGTGGAAATTGATACCAGTGCTGCTTTTAACACATCTTTTCATGAATATCACTCTACGGTAAGCGGAACAGATTATTACTACTGTGCCGATTTGCAGTTCGGACAAAAATATTACTGGAGAGCCAGAGCACGCCATGCCGTGGATACAACTGTATGGTCGCCGACATGGGCATTCACAGTGATGAACAGCATGTCGCTGGTTTCACCCACCAACAATGCAACCAGTGTGGATGCGAATGTTTATCTTGACTGGAGCGCTGTAAGCGGAATCACAAATTATGATGCTGAATTTGACACCACCACTTCTTTCAATTCACCCCTGCACGTTTATATCAGCACTGCCAGCGGCGTATCCGGCTACACCACATCCAACCTTCGTTTCGAAACCAAATATTACTGGCGTGCACGTTCCCGTCATTCTGTTGACACAACTGTCTGGTCAGCAATCTGGAACTTCACCACACGCAGTTATCCAGGTTTGGTGTCACCTGCCAACGGCGCAACGGGTGTATCATTAAATCTGGTGCTAGACTGGAATGCAGTAAATGCGATCACGAATTATCATTATGAATATTCTACCGATCCTGCATTCAGTACATCGGTATATGGAACGACAGCATCGGGCACATCACAGGTTACAGCTGCCAGCCTGAGTTACGGAACAACTTATTACTGGCGTGTACGCTGTGCACATGCAGTTGATACTTCTGCATGGTCCGCACCCTGGTCGTTTACAACGTTGTATCAATTGACGACACCAGTCACATTATCAAGCCCTGCTAACAGTGCCACAGGTGTTCTGAATCCGATTGTACTGCAATGGCAAACATACGCTACAGCCATATTCTATGAATATATGTATGATGTTAATTCATCCTTTACTGCTCCCGTTTCAGGAACAACTACCCAGAATAATATCAACGTGGGTAATTTTCCTTCCGGCACCACTTACTACTGGAAAGTGCGCGCAAACAACGGAAGCGGTTACTCACCCTGGTCAACGGTATGGAACTTTACCATGGAAGGTTTGGGAACACCCATTCTGGTAAGTCCGGCCAACGGAGCAACCGCAATCCCGACCGCATCTGTTTTGTTAAACTGGGATGACGCCAGCAGCGCTGCGTATTATGTTTATGAATATGACACGGATATTCTTTTCCCTGCACCTGTTACAAATTCTGCTACCATTTCGGAAGCAACTATCAGCGGACTCGCTTTGAACACTACTTATTTCTGGCGTGTACGATCGCATGACGGCGTGGTTACGCTTTCTCCCTGGTCAACCATCTGGCAGTTCACAACGGAAACAGGAATCGGCATCGAAGAAAAAAGCTTGAGCATGCTTGTATATCCTAACCCTGCAACTGATTTTATTTTTGTGGAAACAAATAATTCATCACAGATGGCAATAGAAATTATGGATATTACAGGTTCTGTTGTGTTGTTGAAAGATGAAAATTATTTTTCGAAAAAGCAGATCAATGTTTCGGGATTGACACCGGGCACGTATTTATTACGAATTACAGATGGAACGCAACCACACCTTATGCGTTTTATAAAAATGTAAATGCGTTAATCGTTATTGGTTAATCGTTATTCGATAACCGAAAACATTTGACATTTTACATTTACACTCTGACATTTGACATTAAAATAGAATCCCGCTTCAGCAATGTTGCGGGATTTTTTATTTCATCTCAAGCCAGTTCTTAATGATCATTTTTCCCGATTCAGTCATATACGATTCAGGGTGGAACTGCACTCCAAATAAATTATTTTCATTGTGCTGCAAAGCCATTATGTGATTATCATCCAGCGAACGGGCCGAAACGATTAATCCGGCTGGAAGCGAGCTTTCATCCACTACCCAGGAGTGATATCTTCCTGCCTTGAAATTAATGATTCCTTTAAAAAGAGAATCTGAATTTAAAATTTCAATTTCTGAAATGTGCCCGTGTAATGGTTTTTCAACATGCCTCAACTTTGCGCCCAGGGCAACAGCAATACACTGATGGCCGAGACAAACGCCCAGTATCGAAGCTTGATTATTGTGTTTTATCAGATGTAAAGTTTTTTCATATTCTTCTGGAAGACCAGGTCCGGGAGATAATAAAATGTGTGAATAAATTTTCGTTTTACTCAAATCCAAATCATCATAACTCACAACAGTAACCTCTGACACTCCGCATTCATTCAGCAATTGAACGAGGTTGTAGGTAAAGGAATCGTTGTGATCTATGAGAAGAATTTTGTGCAATTTACATCCCCCTTTATCCCCCTTCAAAGGGGGAATTAAATTTTGAATATCTTCGCAAAAGTATGTTTAATAATTCAATTCGCCAATTTGCTGAAAAAGCCAACCGCATGGGTGCCATGCAAGAGCCTTTTTTCTTCTGCATTGATTTTGAAATGCAGCAGCCAGTTCTATTTTCTGCCTCAGAAATTCAGCAACAGGATGAATGGTTTTTCAATATTAATACTACATCCAGCTATAATAAAACATCGCCCATACATTCAGGCTTCAATAAATTATCCCGTTTTCCAATTTCATTAGAAGAGTACGAAAAGCAGTTTTTAGTTTGTCACAAACATTTGATGCATGGCAATTCCTATTTATTAAATCTGACCTGTAGGACGCAGATTGAAATGGAATGCAGCCTTCCGGAAATATTTTCACTTTCCAATGCGAAATACAATGTGCTCCACAAAAATGATTTCGTTTGCTTTTCTCCTGAGATATTTATTCAGATCAAAGACAACCGCATTCACAGCTTCCCGATGAAAGGCACGATACGCGCGGATATTCAGGATGCTGAAAAATGTATTTTAAATGATCCCAAAGAGACAGCGGAACATTATACCATTGTAGATTTAATCAGAAACGACCTTTCGATGGTTTCTAAAAATGTACGTGTGGATCGTTTTCGATACATCGACCGTATCAATACAGTACAGGGTGATCTGCTGCAAGTGAGCTCTGAAATCAGCGGTACACTTCCTATGGAATGGAGGAATAATATTGGCGATATACTCATTACTCTTCTGCCAGCAGGCTCTGTGAGCGGCGCACCCAAGAAAAAAACAATTGAAATTATTCAGGAAGCAGAAAAAATAAAACGAGGTTATTATTGCGGTATCGCGGGCTACTTCAATGGAAAAGAACTTGACAGCGGCGTGATGATTCGCTTCATTGAAAAAGAAAAAGAAAATTACTTTTACAGAAGCGGTGGCGGAATTACTGTGAACAGCCAGTGTGAAACCGAGTACAACGAAATGATTGATAAAGTGTATGTCCCTTTTGTTTGAAACATTACGCATCGAAAACGGGAGCATTGCTCACGCACAGTATCATGAACAAAGGATGATGCGTAGCCTGCATGCGCTATACGGACTCACTGAACCCTGGAGTCTGCTGCAACTCATTCCTATTCCTGTAGAATTTCAGAAAGGGATCTTTCGTTGCCGGATTACTTTTGATAGTGAAATCCGCAGTGTGGAATTCACACCCTTTATCCGAAGAACAATAAACTCTTTGCAGATCGTTCATGCGGACAACATTAAATACGAACACAAATATTCTGATCGTTCGGTGATTGACGCATGTTTTGCACAGCGCGGTTCTGCTGATGATATTCTGATTATCAGAAATGGTTTTGTAACAGACACATCATTTTCGAATGTTATTTTTCAGGAAGGAAATACGTGGTACACACCGGAAACGTATTTATTGCGGGGCACAGCGAGAGAACGCCTTCTCAGCGAAAAGATTATTGAAAGTCGTGTTATTCGGGAGGAAGATATTTTGAAATATTCGCATGTATCACTGATCAATGTTTTGAATGAGCCGGGCGAGTTAGTAATTCCGGTCAGCTCAATCCATTTTTGAATTTTCGATTTATTCAATAAATGCGTAGGTTTGTAAAAAATAACATAACAGATGAAAAAAATTATTCATACCCAGGCTGCCCCTGTTCCACTCGGGCCATACAGTCAGGCTGTTAAAGCAGGGGATTTTCTTTTTGTATCCGGGCAGGTTGGTATTAATCCCGCAGTGGGAAAAATTGATGCAGAAAATATTCAGGATGAAACAAAGCAGGTTTTCAAGAACATTGAAGCTATTCTGAAGGAAGCAGGAATGGAACTATCCGACATTATTAAAGCAACTATTTTTGTAACTGATCTGGGTGATTTTTCTGCAGTGAATGAGGTTTACGCAACCTTTTTTAAAAAAGATTTTCCTGCACGCGAAACTGCGCAGGCATGCAAATTACCGGCAGGCGCAAAGCTCGAAATATCAGTTGTTGCCTTTAAATCCTAAACCATGAAAAAAATACTATGCATTTTATTTTTGCTTTCCACGCTCACTTCCCGGGCGGATGAAGGCATGTGGATTCCTATGTTGCTTGGTCAATCAACCTATGACGACATGGTGAAAAAAGGACTGAAGCTAAGTTCTGAAGATATTTACAATATCAATCAGGCTTCGTTGAAAGATGCGATTGTTTTGTTTGGCGGGGGTTGTACTGCGGAAGTAATTTCCGAACAGGGCCTGCTTATCACAAACCATCACTGCGGCTATGGCGAAATTCAGTCGCACAGCACCGTTGAAAAAGACTATCTTCTGAATGGATTCTGGGCCATGAGTAAAGAAGAAGAATTGCCAAATGATGATCTTACAGTTAGCTTTCTTATAAGAATGGAAGATGTGAGCAAAACGGTTCTTGAAAATGTAAAGGATGACATGAGTGAAGCGGATCGTGATAAAGTCATTCAGGAAGCCATTAAAAAAATTGAAAAAGAAGCTGTGAAAGGAACGCATTACGAAGCTCGCGTTCGACCTTTTTATTACGGAAGTGAATATTATCTTTTTGTAATGGAAACTTTTAGTGATGTTCGTTTGGTTGGCGCCCCTCCTACTTCCATCGGAAGCTTTGGCGGCGATACCGACAACTGGGTGTGGCCGCGTCACACAGGCGATTTCAGTATGTTCCGTATATACGCAGATAAAGATAACAAGCCGGCAAAATATTCCAAAGACAATGTTCCTTACAAACCTAAAAAATCGCTCACCATTTCTTTAAAAGGTGTTAAGAAAGGCGACTTCACAATGGTGTATGGCTTTCCCGGACGCACACAAGAATACCTCACATCATGGGCTGTTGATTTAATTGCCAACACCGATAACCCGATCAAAGTTTCACTTCGCACAAAGCGACTTGAGATTATGGGCAGAGGAATGAACATCTCAAGAAAAGTTAAACTTCAGTATGCATCCAAATACAATGGTGTTGCCAATGCATGGAAAAAATGGGATGGAGAAATGA
>JAZDMK010000245.1:0-2181 GCA_043800975.1 Bacteroidota bacterium
ATCCAGGGTTGTATTTTTTGAAAGTATTGGAAGAAAGTGGGGAGATTTCTGTTTTTAAAGTTATTAAAGAATAAAACTCTTGTCTGATGGTTAATCCATTAGTTAAGATCCTTCAATTTTTTAAATCGGATTGATAATATAGGCATTTTCGCTGAAATAATAAAATATCCATTTTCGCGTAGTACGGGAGTGGATTTTTTGTGATTTGGGGATTGTGGTTTAGGTGCGATTTGATTTTCATTGATTTTGAGGCTCAAAATTGCTTTTTTCGGGCATAATTTTTCCATTTAGGGGATTTTGATTCACTAAGATTTGAGGCTAAGCAGCCTTTTGGCCACTTAATTTTTCTTTTCTTTTGGTGGCAATTCTTTGGGCATTTGCGGTGTGGACTCCAAAGAATACCCAAAGTATTTCTGTTGGTTTTATTCTTGCCTTAATTCGGCCGAGCCCGTAATGGCGTTTTTCTGCCCCGAAACTTCCTTCCATCCGGGTTGCCCTTTCTGTGGAGAGTATGCTTTGTATTTGCTGTCTTTGCTGTTCATGTTTTCCGGCCTTTCCTTTGCGCTTAAAACTGGTGGTAATATTGTTAAGGGTACAATACTTCCGGTTTTCGTTTGTTGCATAAATGGCATCCCCTGCGGCGTGTGTTGTTTTGCCAAACAATTCCCTGCAAAGCCTGATGGAAGGGATAAAGCGTTTGCATTCATTGAAAGCGTCAAAACTCAGGTGATCTATAAAATTGATTCCGTCTACCTGCACCATGTTTACTTTTGGGCCAAATTCCACCTGTTTGGTTTCTTTGCCACGGACAATGGGGCGGATGTAATCTTTGGCAATGCTGACTATCCTGCCCGGGACAGTTTTGCCGGTTTCGTACATTTCCTGTTGCTGGGAAAGTATTTTGCGGATTGTGCCTGTACGCTTATAATACCGCAGGGGGAAAGAATATTGGCTATCAATAGCCTGTGCTTCAAGGCCAGCGAGCTGTTCCCAAAGTTTTTCTAAAAGATATAACAGGCTTTTGACCCTGCGTATGCCCTTTTTATGGGTTTTCTTCCGGCTGCGTTGGTAGTTCAGGTATTTTTGTTTTTGCTCATCGAACTTCGAACGTGGACGCCGTACTTTCATGTATTTGCACAGAAGCTTAACCTGGTTGTACACCCAATCGTTGCATTCCCAAAGAAGTTTTACATTGGTTGGAGGACGCATATCGGTCTCGTAACAGGTTGCGTCTTCAAGTAATACACTGGTATTGTCCAGCCAGGGTTTCCAATGGGCAGCCAATGCTTTTTGGCAGGAATGGATGCCCAGCTTACCGGCAAGTTCGCAACGGATCTTGCTCGGGAGTTTCACATCCTTTATCTTTTCACCTGGCATAAGGTAAATGCCACAGAAGAGCTGAAGGCTATAGTCGGTATTCAAACGCTCGATAAGTTTTTCGTCAGAACTCTTGGTGTACGATTTTAAAAACATCAGCCCCAGTTTCCCCTGGGTACTAAAAAAACCTTTCCTGCCCCTTTTGTCCTTGCGGGTGGAAAATAAGGGAACCAATTCATCCCAGGGAATGGATTGATAAACCTGGCCCAGGTTTGACCATAGAAATTCGTTCCAATAAAGTTCTTTGTCGTGGTGAGGAAAAAACAAGTTGAGCCTTGATATATTTTCCCTTAAATTGATTAATTTAGCCATAGTCAAAAAAAAGAGATTACCCCGAATTTACCCTATTTGGGGGTATTTTCGGGGTTTTCCTTTAACTTTTTATCAACTTAAATTGTTGATATCTAATTGCTTGTTCAATTAGCGAAGTTCCCTATCTGGCTTTCACTGACTCCGGCATTAATGCCGGGGTCAGTTTAAAAAGGTATCTGATAGTTTCATGTCGATTGGCAAAGTCGTATCATTTATCGTTTTGGCGACATGGTGATCAGCGGTATTATCATTTCCTCCATCGAAATGCCACCATGTTGGAATGTGTTTTTATAATAGTTGGCGTAATAATTATATTCATTCGGGTAAACAAAAAAATCGGTGTTTGGGCAAAAACATACGACGAACTTACATTCCTGATAGGCAAATAGGCTTTCCCGGGATTCGTCACTTCAAAAACCTGTTTTGTTTTATAGTTGAGATTCCGCCCCATTTTATAACGAAGGTTGGTATTTGTTTCGCGGTCTCCGATTA
>JAZDMK010000262.1:0-3357 GCA_043800975.1 Bacteroidota bacterium
GGCTACCAAATCTGTGAAAGTAAACGGACTTCCTTCAAATGTAACTGCAAATGCAAGCAGTACGGGAATTTGTTTGGGAACGGCTGTTGATCTTACCTGTGCTCATGACGCACAAGCAACCCAGAGTATATTAGTTGAGGCCTTCAATGGAGCTTCCAATGCATGGACAACTACAAATACATCAACTGTTGGAACACCTGCCAATGCAGCCTGGACGCTTCGTGCTGATGGATATGTATACAGCGGAACAACATTTAATAGTAATGACAATTCACAATTATATTTAACCAACAGTGATGCACAGGGATCCGGTGGTATTACAGCTACAACACTCGAATCACCTGCATTTAGTACTATTGGAATGTCTTCACTTGCTGTAGATTTCTATCATTATTTCCGCTATGTTGCAGGAGACTCTGCAATCGTTGAAGTTTACGATGGATCCGTGTGGACGCCTGCAACATCATACGTTGCAACTGTCGGAACTTCTACTGCATTTGTAAATGCTAATGTTGATCTGAGTGCATATGTTGGTTTACCTGTTGTAAAAGTTCGCTTCCGTTATGAAGCTACTTGGGGCTATTACTGGGCTGTAGACAATGTTACTATCAGTGGCGCTTCTGCAATGACCTATGCATGGACATCTGCACCTGCCGGATTCACTTCTACGGTTCAAAACCCAACTGCCGTTATTCCTACTGCAACAACTGCATATACAGTTGCTGTTACTAACACTTACGGTTGTTCAAGCACAGCCAGTGTTAATGTAAATGCGAATACTGCTCCTGTTGTATCATTGGGAAATGACACAACAATTTGTGACGATGCTTCAATTACTTTGAATGCACTGAACAATGGAATGAGTTATCTGTGGAACACTACGGAAACAACTCAGCTCATCACAGTGGATTCAACGGGTTATGGTCTTGGATCATTCCCTTTCTGGGTTACGGTTGATAATCTTGGTTGTCAGACGACAGATACCATCCATATCATATTCGCGATTTGTGGAGGAATTGAAGAAAACAGTGCAAACATTGCGATCTATCCGAATCCAACAAACGGAATACTCTATCTCAGCTCAGGTTCATTTGATGACAATATGAGCGTAACAATTACTACAGTCGATGGCAAACTCATTATGGCTGAAAAAGTAAATACATTAAACGGCACACAGCAGAGAAAAGAAATTGATCTCTCCAAGGTTCCTGCCGGTGTTTACTTCGTTCGTATGCAGGGTGACAACCTCGACAAAATTTCACGAATCGTGAAAAGCTACTAACCGAAATAGGTAATTTTAAAAAGGCTGTTCAATCCGGACAGCCTTTTTTTTGTCATTTAGTAAGACATTCACAATGCTTATGTATTTTTGTTGTTTAACAAAATCCAGATGAGAAAATTATTTTTAATCTTTTCAGGAATATTGCTGACTCAAATTGCATTGTCCTGCACAGTTGCCATCATCCCGGGAAAGTATACGGCTGACAGAAGACCGTTGTTGTATAAACACCGTGATAATGATGCGGGTCAGGTAAAAATAATGGCATTTATGAAAGGGAAGTTTCCGTTTCTGGGTTTGACAGACGCAGATGATGAAGACCAGAGTGTTTGGATTGGTTTTAACAGCGCAGGATTTGCAATTATGAACTCTGCATCTTATAACCTGAATGATAAAAACGATGTTGCGAAAGACCGCGAGGGCTGGCTGATTCGGGAGGCTCTGGCAAATTGTGCGGATGTTCCTGCCTTTGAATTATTTCTTCAAAACCTTAAAAAACCGTATGGTGTAGAAGCAAACTTTGGTGTGATTGATGCCAAAGGAAATGCCGCTTTTTTTGAAACAGGGAATCATAAATTTGTAAAAATTGATGCCAATGAACCTCGGAATACCCCGCTGGGCTTTGCATTGCATACAAACTTTTCATTCAGCGGAAGATACAACGATGGCTCCGGATACATCCGATACATGAATGCAGAAATGGCAATGTTCGCGTTAGCCCATACAAATTCAATTTCACCCCAAGGAATTATTCAAAAAGTATCACGCAATCTTTTTCATTCCATGATAAAAAAAGATCTGTGGGGTGAAATACCGTTTGATGAAAAGACAGAACACTTTGTTTCTTTTGAAGACTACACGCCCCGTTTCATCAGCTCTTCAAGCGTAGTCATTCAGGGTGTTTTGCCTGGTGAAAGTCCTTCGCTCACTACCATGTGGACTGCACTGGGTTGGCCGCTGGCATCGGTTACAGTTCCTGTATGGCTGACAAAAAGCGGAAATCTTCCTGCGATGCTAACAGCTGCAGGCACGGCCAATGCTCCGCTTTGTGAAAAAGCTGTCACGCTTAAAATGCAGTGCTTTCCCATTCATGCGAACAACAAGTCACGATATATGAATCTGGCAGCGCTTATCAATACGCAGAGTACAGGTATTCTGCAAAAAATAATTCCCATCGAGAATGCCATTTTTGCGGAGGCAGAAAAAACGATGCAATCCTTACGAAAAGAGAAACCCGACGATACTACAATAATCAGCTTTTATGAATGGGTCGACCGCTTTGTTCAGGATGAATACAAGAAAGCCTTTGGATTGTGATCTAACTTCTGTTCGGTGAAATAATATTTCCATCCCTTCTTTTTTCTATCTTTGCACTTCTTTATGAGTACAACACGACAACAAAAAATTTCAAGACTGATTCAAAAAGAACTCGGGTTAATCCTTCAGTTTAAAATGAATCACATTGTATCAGGTGCAATGGTTACAGTTACGCATGTTAATGTTACGCCTGATCTTGCTGTTGCGCGTGCTTACCTGAGTTTGTTTGCTACAAAAGATAAAAAAGTGCTTTTCGATACCATTACATCCCATGCAACTGAAATTCGCAAACGCTTGGCAGAAAGCATTGGCAAGCAGGTTCGGGTGATTCCCTTTCTTGAATTTCACTTTGATGACTCGCTCGATTACATTGAAAACATTGAGAAACTTCTGAAAAAATAATCTACCCATGCGCTACGATCCCGTTAAATCAACTTTGGGAAATTTTTTTAATAGTTCTCCTTTCATGCGGATCTTTTTTTACCGCCTACTGAATACACTCCTTCTCCGCACTTGGTACGTTAAAAAGGAAATCCGCTCCTGGAACCGAAAGAAGTTTAAAATAGCAAATATTCTCGATGCAGGTTGTGGTTTCGGGCAATACAGTTATTCCCTTTCGAATTTAAAAAAGCATTTTAATATTTCAGCCATCGACATAAGTCCTGATCACGTTGCTGATTGTAATACCTTTTTCAGAAAAATTGATAAACACAATATCCATTTTGCACAAGCAGATCTGACAACTTTTTCAAACCCTGATT
>JAZDMK010000270.1:0-2318 GCA_043800975.1 Bacteroidota bacterium
AGAAATCTTCTACACCAAAGACCTGAATATGCAGTGGGATGGAAAGGTGAATGGGAATACGGTTCAGATGGGTGTATATGTCTGGCTCATTATGGCAAAAGAAATCAACGGGCCCAAACATAAACTAACCGGAAATGTAACGGTCGTGAAATGATTTCAAACAGGAAATCTGGGATATAATGAATATGAAAAATAATTATTGTTGTTTGATAAATCAGAGTTGTTATACGAAAAGTCAGCACTAAAACTTCACTACATACTTGCATCTTTGATATGGAAAAAATAATCAAAACGGGCTCCGGCATATATGGAAACAATTTCCTGAGCCGGAGTTTTTTTTTCAATAAAATTCAATGATAATTCAAAGTTACAAAATATGCAATGGAATCCAACTTATGATAATCAGAAACTTCTTTTATAAAATAAAAATAGTCTCTTTACCATAACCATAAAATAAAAACACATGAAAAAAAAGATCCCTGTAATACTATTCGTTTTTTCAATAATAATCGGAATACAAAAAATTTCTGCACAATTGAATGTGTCTTCTGGCTTAAGTGCAGCGCAATATGTAAATTATTTTGTTGGAAATGGAATAACTTTTTCAAATGCTTCATTAACGAGTGGAACCCCGAATGCATTTGGGTATTTTACGAATGGAAACACCACGAATATTGGTATGACCTCTGGTGTGATAATGTGTACAGGTCCAGTGAATGGGAATGGCTCATTAGTACTGAATCCTCCAATTGGTTCTCCATCTTCAGAATTTCTGTCAATGTCAAATAACGGTGGAAGTGATCCGGATTTATTAGAATTGGTTATGTATCCAGGTGTCACGTTAACAGATTTGAAAGATGCGGCTATTCTCCAATTTGATTTTGTACCAATTACAGATACAATAAAATTTCGATATTCCTTTGCATCTGAAGAATATACAACTTTTGTTTGTTCATCATTTAATGATGTGTTTGGTTTTTTTGTCAGTGGTCCGGGATTAACCGGCCCATTTTCAAATGGGGCGGTTAATATTGCATTAATTCCTGGCACAACTTTACCGGTGTCAATTAATTCGCTAAATGGCGGAGTTGCAAATGGAGGCCCGGCCAGTAATTGCGTTTCTCTTGCTTATTCATCTTTTTACACCAATAATTCCACTGGTGGCACAATCTGTTTTGATGGTTTCACAAAGGTTCTTACGGCCTGGGCAAAAGTAACTCCCTGTTCGACTTATCACATTAAACTTGCTATTTGCGATGTTGGTGATGCATATTATGATTCAGGCGTTTTTCTGCAAGAGAACAGTTTTTCACAAAATGGGTCCACTTCTGCCATTGCATATTCAAATACGGCTACTTTTGGAAATAATGCAGTAGAGGGATGTGCAGACGCTACTGTTACCTTTAATATTGCCACACCTGCTACCAGCCCTTTCACAATTAATTATACAATTGGGGGAACAGCAACCAATGGTGTTGATTATACAACAATCCCTTCCAGCGTAACAATCCCCATTGGTGGCACTTCTGCTTCAATTACAATCCATCCGCTACTTGATGGAATAGCAGAAGGAACTGAGAATGTAACAATAACAAGCATGGCCGTAACCTGTGGCGTTGGATCGACTATTACGATACCAATCCTCAACAATAATCCAATTATTGCTTTAGCAAGCGCGAATACAGCTGTTTGCTCAGGTCAGCCTGCGAATATTTCAGTTGCTGCTTCGGGTGGAATAAGCCCATACACATATTTATGGAATAATGGAGCTGGAACCAACGCTTCAGTGAATGTTACACCCACCGTTACAACCACCTATATTGTAACAGTTACGGATGGATGCAGCAACACTGCCACTGATGACGTTGTTGTTTCAATCAGTCCTCAGCCGGTCATTACTGCCCCTGCAAATATTACCGTTTGCTCAGGTACGGCTATTCCTGCAGGTAGTATCACCAGCACTCCTGCCGGGGCAACCTACACATGGACAAACTCGAATACCGCAATCGGACTTGCTGCCAGCGGAACTGGACAGGTGCCTGCGTTTACTGCTAACAACACAACCAGTGCTGCGATTACAGGAACAATATCTGTGACACCCACAATCGGAACCTGTGTTGGAACTCCGGTTACTTATACAATCACTGTTAACCCTCTACCCGTTATTACTGCGCCTGCAAACATTACGGTTTGTTCTGGAACGGCTGTTCCTGCAGGTAGTATCACCAGCACTCCTGCCGGGGCAACCTATACATGGACGAACTCGAATACCGCAATCGGACTTGCTGCCAGCGGAACGGGACAGGTGCCTGCGTTTA